>NZ_CP022314.1:2236042-2323252 GCF_003352915.1 Arthrobacter sp. PM3
GAGAACCAACAACTGAATAACACCACAACTGCACCACCAGCTATAACTACAGGTGCAGCGTGTTGTAACCACAAAGTTTTCCCCACCCCCGCCCCCACAAAGGGCCGGGCCGGTGGCGGACACAGGGTTACGGCGGTCATAGCGTGGGGGAAACGCCCGGTCCCATTCCGAACCCGGAAGCTAAGACCCACAGCGCCGATGGTACTGCACCCGGGAGGGTGTGGGAGAGTAGGTCACCGCCGGAACATCATTCAGGTCGAGGACCCCAACCACCAGGTTGGGGTCCTCCCGCATTTAACCACCCCCACCACCCATTCACACCCTCCCTCACCACCCGCACCCCCCACCCGGACCCTCCCTCACCACCCGCACCCCCACCCGGACCCTCCCTCACCACCCGCACCCCCGGACCGGACCCTCCCTCACCACCCGCACCCCCCCAACCCGACACCTGAGGGAGGGGCACCCCCAGGACCGCCGAACCTGAGGGAGGATCACAGCCGTGAAACCGGCTAGCGGCCCCGCAAGGGTTTTGCCCTGGCTGTAACCAGCTCGAGCAGCGGTCGTACGGAGGGACGGATCCATTGCATTGGCGCCGTACATGTATTCGGAGTTGCTATCCGGGGCGACCGTTTCGACTTTGCTGCCGTCGGCGCGCAGCTCATCGACCTGTGCTGCCAGCTGCATGGCCCACCCTGGCGGCATCCGGGTTCTGCCGCCAAACGGCGACAGGACCAGGACCCGGGCGTAGCCGGCAGCTAAGTCGGCATTCTCGTTGCGTCGGTAGCCGCCGTCGACATATCGGTTGTCGCCGATCCTGTACGCGAAGGCACTCGAACAGCTGGCGGCGACAGCGTCCGACAGGTCGATTCCGCTATGGCGATCGAATACGACCGGTTCGCCGGTCTGAGCACTAACGGCAGTGATGAGCACCGATCGCGCGGGCCAATGCGGACTGGGCAGCCGTGAGGCGACTGTCGCGCGCCATCGCGCCTGCCCGGAGGCATCCGACGACGACTCGAGACTGAGTGCTGCCGCGCCAATCCTGCGGCGCATGTCAGCCGCGTTCGCAGAGGCGGCGATAATGTTTCCCGTTCTCTCCATGTGGTCTGACGCCGTCCTGACGGGCACACGTCCGCTGTCGGGTCCGACCGGAGCAGCCCGTTGTTGGGGTTTCGCAGCAAGGATCGCTGCAAGCAGGTCTTCCGGGGATGCGCCGGTTATCTGCGCCGCGGCCGTTGCTCCGGCGGATGTTCCGATGACCAGGTCAGCCCCGGTCACATCCAGGCCGGCATCGAATAGCCCGGCGATGATGCCGATGAGCCACGCGTTGCCTGTGGATCCGCCGCCGCCGAGTACCAGTGCCCGCTCGCCCGAAGTACTGCGCGGACGTGAAAAAGATGTTGTGTTCATGGGAGTCGCCTTTCGCGAATTGCCTGGCGTGCGCTCCCGGAGGCGACTACTTCAGCCGCGCGATCGTGGACTGCAGGGGAGCGCCCATTGCGGATACTGCGTTCATGGGTCTCACCTCCTGCCGACGGATCACGATCGCCACGAAAGTAGCACGCCACGGTGAGAGCGCACAATCAGCATGGGGCGGAACCTGCGGGAGCGTCGGGCTGGAGCGGGCAAAACGTGAGGGAGGGTTGAGCAGGACTGTGCGAAAGATGAGGGAGCGTCGGGAAGGGGGTGGGCGGGTAGAGTAGTTGCCCATGGATAACCTCTTCAGCCATGCTCCGTCGAGCGTGCCGGACCCTGGCGCGGCGGACGAACTTGACCCCGTTGTGGTCAGTGTTGTGGTCCCCGGCGCCGTTGCCCGGGCCTTCATGGGCTTCACCGAGCACACGCACCTTTGGTGGCCGCTCGAGGACCACAGTGTCTACGGTGCCGGCTCCTACGTGGAGTTCGAGGAGAGCCTCATCCTGGAAACGGCGGATGACGGCAGAACGGCTGTCTGGGGATCGATCGACGACTGGCAGCCGCCACTGTCCTTCCACGCCAGCTGGCACCCCGGAACCACGGCGTTATGGTCCACGGAGCTGCGGGTGGCCTTCAAAGCGGTCGAAGGCGGGACGGAGCTTCGCCTGGTCCACGGCGGCTGGGAAGGGGCCGAGGACCCCGAAGCCACCCGCGCCGACTATGAGGCCGGTTGGCCCGGCGTGCTCGACAGGTTCGTGCGCTTCATGGGCGGCGCCTGAGCCGGGACGTTAGTCCCGGGCCGGAACCGGGTCCACCGGCGGAACGGCAGTGCTGGTGCGGATCACGAAGCGGGTGGGATATTCGGTGTCCGCGGCCGCCAGGTCCGCTCCGTCGTCGAGCCCTGCCAGCAGCCGCCGGACAGCCAGGGCGCCCTGACCGCGGGCGTCCTGGTCTATGGTGGTCAGCCCGAACACTTCGCCGAGCTCATGGCCGTCGATGCCGATGACGGAGAGATCCTGGGGCACGCGCAGGCCGAAATCGCGGGCGGCGAGGATGGTGCCGATCGCCATCTCGTCGGAGGCGGCGAAAACGGCCGTGGGACGCTCGGCCGAGCTGCCCAGGAGTTGCCGCGCACTGGCGTAGGCGCCCTGGATGGTGAAGTCGGCGGAGACCTGCCATTCGGGCCGCACCGGGAGCCCCGCGTCCCGCATGGCCTTCTTGAACCCCGCCTGCCGGGTACCCGGCAGGCGGAAGTCTTGCTCGTAGGCGGCGTCGCCGGTCATGTGGGCGATTCTGCTGTGGCCGAGCTGGATCAGGTGCCGGGCCGCGGCCTCGGCGATGCCGGAATCATTGATGCGGATGGTCGACGCCCCGGGCAGCGGGCCGCCGATTCCCACGATCGGGCGGTGGATGGCCAGCAGCTGATCGATCTCGGCCTCGGAGAGCTCCAGGGACACCGCGATCACGGCATCCACGCGCTTGCGGAGCAGGAAGTCGTTCAGCACGCTGTGCCGCCGCTCCTGCCCCCCGCTGACGTTGTAGAGGGTGAGGTCGTAGCCGGCGTCGAGCAGGGTAGCCGAGACGCCTTCGACCACCGAGGAGAAGAACCACCGGTGGACCGACGGGACCACGACGCCGACATTGTGGTTGCGCCCGGAGGCCAGGCTGGAGGCGTGGTAGGACAGGACGAAGCCGAGCTCGGCGGCCGCGGCTTGGGCGCGTTCCCGGCTGCGCGGGGAGACGTTGCCCTTGCCGCTCAAGGCGCGCGAAACGGTGGCGATGGAGAGGCCGGCCCGTTCCGCGACGTCCTTGATGCCCGGCATTTTCAGCGCTCCGTGTCCTCGATGTAGATTTCCAGCCAAACGGTTTCACCTGAGCTTAACTGATCCCCCGGGCTGGACATGTCCCCTGCGGCGTAACCCGCGTCCGGGGACCCCGCGCTGCGCAGCAGCACCCGCCCCGCCGGGATCGCCAGCGGTCCGGGGCCGACGTTCAGCAGCACCAGTGTTGTCCCGTTGAGGAAGGCCAGGCTGCTGTCCGTGCAGAGGTCCTCATACCAGGACAGCGAGCCCCGGCCGAGGCCCAGTTCACGGCGCAGGTCCAGCATGCGCTTGTAGAGGTTCAGGTGCGACGACGGCGAGGCGGCCTGCACGTCGCGGGCCAGTGCTGCGAAGCTGTCCGGCTGCGGCAGCCACGGGTCCTGCCCGCCGCCGAAACCGGCGTGGGGTTCGGCGGCCCGCCACGGCAGCGGGACGCGGCAGCCGTCGCGGCCCAGCCGCTCGCCGCCGGTGCGCGCGAACGTGGGGTCCTGCCGCCGGTCATCCGGGATGGCGATCCCGTCCGGGAGGCCCAGTTCCTCGCCCTGGTACAAGTAGGCGCCGCCGGGCAGCCCCAGCATGAACATCGAGGCTGCGGCCGCCCGGGACCGTCCCAGGTCCTCGTCCGGCTGCGGGTCCGCGACGCCGATGCCGTCGCCGTCGCGCGGCGCCGGGCCGTCGTACCCGAACCGGGTGGCGTGCCGGACGACGTCGTGGTTGGAGAGCACCCAGGTGCTGGGAGCGTCGACGGCGTCCAGTGCGGTCAGCGATTCGGTGATGACACTGCGCATGCGGTGCACGTCCAGGCCCGCGTGCAGGTACGGGAAGTTGAAAGCCTGGTGCATTTCGTCCGGCCGGACCCAGTCGGCGAGCCGGGGGAGCGGGTCCACGTTAGCCTCTGCGCAAAGGATCCGGTCGGGGCCGTACTCGGCCAGGATCCGCCGCCACTGGCGGTAGATGTCATGCAGGGCCGGCTGGCCGAACATCGGGGCGTCATGGCCCGGGAAGCCGTCACAGCTGTTGCCGTCCGCGCGTCCGCCCCACTCGGGCAGCCCGGGCGCCTTGACGAGGGCGTGCGCCACGTCCACCCGGAACCCGGAAACGCCGCGGTCCAGCCAGAAGCGCAGGATCCGCTCGAATTCGTCATGGACGGCGCGGTTGTCCCAGTTGAAGTCCGGCTGCGAGGAGTCGAAGAGGTGCAGGTACCACTGACCGGGGGTGCCGTCCGGCTCGGTGATCCGGGTCCAGGCGGAACCGCCAAAATGGGACTGCCAGTTGTTCGGCGGCTCGTCGCCGGAGACCCCGCGGCCGTCGCGGAAGATGAACATGTCCCGCTCCGGGCTGCCGGCCGCCGCGGCCAGGGCGGCCCGGAAGGCCGGGTGCTGGTCAGAGCAGTGGTTCGGCACGAGGTCCACGATCAGCCGCAGGCCCAGCCGGGAGGCCTCGGTCATCATCGCGTCGAAGTCGGCGAGGGAACCGAACAGGGGGTCGACGTCGCAGTAGTCGCTGACGTCGTAGCCGGCGTCGCGCTGCGGCGACCGGTAGAACGGGGAAAGCCAGACGGCGTCGATGTCCAGATCGGCCAGGCGGGCCAGTTCGGCGGTGATACCGGCGAGGTCGCCGACGCCGTCGCCGTTCAGGTCCCGGAACGAGCGCGGATACACCTGGTAGATGACGGCGGAGCGCCACCACCCGGGCAGCTGGTCGGCGGCATGCACCGGGGTCAACACCCCCGTCAGGGGACCGGCCTGCACAGTGGGTCGGAAGCCGGCCGGCGCGGCGGGGGAGCAGAGAACTGAATCTACGGACATGACGGCAATCGTAAGTCCCGAACCCCGAAAATGAAAACGCTTCCAACAATTGCCGGTCCGGCCCTCGGGCCGATGCTCGGGCCTCCCTCTGCCCGCAGCCCCTTGCTGCAGAGGGAAAAGCGGGTCATGTGGCTCCTGCGCCGTCAGTCCGCTAAACCGCGCGAGAAACAGATGGTGCCCCTACCAGGCGGTACGCTGACTTTTCAAAGCGACGCCAACCGTGTACTTTGGAAGCGCTTGCAGCTGTGAGCCACATCACCGACGATGCCACCGGGCTCTGGAAGGGACTTCCAGGGCCTTACGCGTGGATGCAGGATTTATGAAAGGGACACCAATGAAGGTGCAGAACACCCTCACGAACGGGACGAGCCGCCGGGTCTTCACCGCCGGCGCGCTCTCCGTAGTGGCCGCGCTGGCTCTCAGCGCTTGCGGCGGCGCCGCAGCCACCGCACCGGCCACGGCGACGGCCAAGCCTGACCTGAAGGCTTCCGGCGCCAGCACGATCACCATGTGGGTCGATGCCGAGCGTTCACCCGCGCTGAAGGACATTACGGCCAAGTTCCAGGCCGACACCGGCATCGAGGTCAAGCTCGTCGTTAAGGACTTCGCCGCTGTCCGCGACGACTTCATCACCCAGGTCCCTACCGGCAAGGGCCCGGACCTGATCGTCGGCCCGCACGACTGGGTCGGCAAGTTCGTCCAGAACGGCGTGATCGCGCCGGTGGAGCTCGGTGACAAGAAAGCCGCTTTCCAGGACTCCTCCATCAAGGCCATGACTTACAACGGCTCCGTCTACGGTGTCCCGTACGCGATCGAGAACATCGCCCTGCTGCGCAACACGGACCTCGTCCCGCAGAGCGCGAAGACCCTGGATGAAGTGATCGCCAACGGCAAGAAGGCCGTGGCCGACGGCAAGGCGAAGTTCCCGTTCCTGGTGGGCATGGACCCGAAGCAGGGCGACCCGTACCACCTGTACCCCTTGCAGTCCTCCATGGGCTCGGAGGTCTTCGGCAAGACCGCCGACGGCAGCTACGATCCCAAGCAGCTCCTCCTCGGCGACGCCGCCGGCGTCGAGTTCGCTAAGAAGCTCGCCGCGTGGGGCGATGCCGGGGAGAAGATCATCAACTCCAACATCACCGGTGACATCGCCAAGGAGAAGTTCCTGGCCGGAGAATCCCCGTACTACCTGACCGGCCCGTGGAACGTGCCGGACGTGCAGAAGAAGGGCATCAAGTTCGCCGTTGACGAGCTGCCCACCGCCGGCGACAAGCCCGCCCAGCCGTTCATCGGGGTCAACGGATTCTTCATCAGCGCCAAGAGCGCCAACGCCCTGGCCACGAACGAGTTCGTCACCAACTACCTCACCACCGAGGCGGCGCAGGACTCCATGTACAAGGCCGGAGGCCGCCCGCCGGCACTGAAGGCTTCGTTCGAGAAGGCCGCCAGCGACCCGGTCGTGGCAGCGTTCGGCAAGATCGGCGCCGCCGGCGTTCCGATGCCGGCCATCCCGGAAATGAGCGCCGTCTGGGCCGACTGGGGCGCCACCGAGCTCGCGCTCATCAAGGGCCAGGGCGATCCCGCTGCGGACTGGGCCAAGATGGCGGCCAGCATCAAGGCCAAGATCGCGGGCTAGTTTCCGCACAGCACCGGGCCGGGCGGCAGAGCATGCCGCCCGGCCCGTTCCCGCACCACCCCAGCTTTCTCCCGAGGACTGTAGACAGCCATGACAGACACCGAACTCCGCCAGGCCGGCGATTCCGCCGCAGCACCAGCCGGTAAATCCGCCGGGCACCCTGCCGGCAAACCCGCCCGGAAACCGGCACAGAAACCGGGAGGGAAACCAGCCGCCCGCCGCCTGCCCTTCGGCCCCGACACCACCAAGGGAACGGTCGCCAAGATCGTGCTGCTGGGCCTCGTGGACGCCGTCGCCGTCTACGTGCTCATGATGTTGTTCCTTAGCCAGTCCTGGGCGGTGCTGGCAATCTCCGCCGCCGTCGTGCTGGCGATCAACTGGATCTACCTGCGCAAGGGCGGGCTTCCCGCGAAGTACCTGGCCCCCGGCGTCCTGTTCCTGCTGGTCTTCCAGGTGTTCGTGGTCCTGTTCAGCGGCTACATCGCCTTCACCAACTACGGTGACGGGCACAACAGCACCAAGGACGACGCGATCGCGGCCATCCAGTTGACCGCGCAGAAGCGCGTCCCCGACTCCCCGACCTACAAGGCCTCCGTGCTGTCCAAGGACGACTCCTTCTATCTGCTGTTCACGGGCCCGGACGGCAAAGTCTCGCTCGGCAGCACCGGAAAGCAGTTGGAGCAGGTTTCCGGCGCCGGAACGGATTCGACCGGGAAAGCCAACGCCCTCGACGGATACAGGACCCTGAACTTCCAGGAAATCGTCGCTAACCAGCAGCGGATCCTGGACATCACCGTCCCGGTGTCCGCCGACCCCGCAGACGGCACCCTGCGAACCGCCGACGGCAGCTCCGCCTACCAGTACAAGCCGGCCCTGAGCTACGACGCCGCCGCCGACACCTTCACGGACACGGACACGGGCGCCGTCTACAGGGACAACGGCAAGGGCGCCTTCGCCACGGCCGGCGGCGAGACCCTGACCACCGGCTGGAAGATCGACGTCGGCATGGAGAACTTCGCGCGCGCCTTCACCGATCCGAGCCTCCGCGGCCCGCTGCTGGGTGTCATCCTCTGGACCTTTACCTTCGCCGTGGCCTCCGTGGCGCTCACGTTCGCCCTGGGACTGTTCCTGGCGATCACCTTCAACCGGGAGGACCTGCGCGGCAAGCGGATCTACCGCATCCTCATGATCCTGCCCTACGCGTTCCCGGCGTTCCTGTCCGGGCTGGTCTGGTCCGGGATCCTCAACCCGCAGTTCGGCTGGCTCAACCAGACCCTGCTGGGCGGGGCCACGATCGGCTGGCTGACGGACCCCGTCCTGGCCAAGATCAGCGTGCTCGTAGTCAACCTCTGGCTCGGCTTCCCGTACATGTTCCTCGTCTGCACCGGCGCCCTGCAGTCCCTGCCCACCGAACTGGACGAGGCAGCCCGGATGGATGGCGCCAGCCCGTGGCGGGTGTTCCGCTCCATCAAGCTGCCGCTGCTGCTTGTCTCGATCGCCCCGCTGCTGATCTCCTCCTTCGCCTTCAACTTCAACAACTTCAACGTGATCTTCATGCTCACCGGCGGCGGCCCGCGGTTCGCGGATACGGACCGGGACATCGGGGCCACGGACATCCTGATCACCCTCGTGTACAAGGTGGCGTTCGGACAGGGCACCGGACGCGACTACGGCCTCGCCAGCGCCCTGGCCATCATCATCTTCATCATCGTGGCCACCGTCTCGGCCATCAGCTTCAAGCAGACCAAGGCACTTGAGGAAGTGAACTCATGAACGGCTCAGCACCGCGCACCGGCACCACGCTGGAAGCACCCGGCTCCGATCTCCGCAGCGAATCGGGCAGGACCGGCGCCGCGGACCTCGCGCTGCTGCAGCGCCGCAAACCCTTCGGCGCCTGGGTCAGGGACAAGGGCTGGCGGCACGCCGTGGGGATTGCCGTCACCGTCTTCGCCGTTTTCCCGCTGCTCTATGTGCTCTCCGCGGCCTTCAACTCCACCGGCACCCTGGTGGGATCCAACGCCCTGTTCAGCCGGTTCGACGTCGGCAACTTCACCGAGCTGATGAACAACCCCTCCCGGCCGTTCGCCCGCTGGTTCGTCAACACCATGGTGGTGGGCGGCGTGACCTCGGCGGCCACCGTGTTCCTGGGCGCCATGGCCGCCTACGCGTTCTCCCGCATGCGCTTCACCGGGCGCCGGGTGGGACTGCTGAGCCTGCTGCTGCTCCAGATGTTCCCGCAACTGCTCGCCGTCGTCGCGATCTTCCTGCTCCTGAGCGGCATCTCCGAGGTCATCCCGGCTCTGGGCCTGGGCAGCCAGCTCGGCCTGATCATGGTGTACCTCGGCGGCGCCCTGGGCGTGAACACCTACCTCATGTACGGGTTCTTCAACACCGTGCCGCAGTCCCTGGACGAGGCCGCCAAGATCGACGGCGCCAGCCACGCGCAGATCTTCTTCGGCATCATCATGCGGCTGGTCACGCCGATCCTGGCCGTCGTGGGCCTGCTGTCCTTCATCGGGATCTCCGGCGAGTTCGTGATCGCCAGCGTCGTGCTGACCGACCCGGACAGCCAGACCCTCGCCGTCGGGCTGTACTCCTTCGTGGCCCAGCAGCGCTCCGAGAACTGGGGCGTTTTCGCCGCTGGCGCCGTGATCTCCGCCGTTCCGGTGATGGCCCTGTTCCTGTACCTGCAGAAGTACATCGTCAGCGGCCTCACCCAGGGCTCGGTGAAGGGCTGATCATGGACGGACCGGGCATGGCGCTCCCGGCCGGCGCTGGCCCGCTTCCGCACCACGACGGCTCGGGCCTCCACGCGCCTGTTCGCGCCGAACGGGGCGCGGAGGTCCGCCTGCGGCTCCGCGTCCCGGCTGTTTGGGGCCGGGCAGCCAGGGTCTGGCTCCGATCCCTGCACGACGGCGAGCCGCGCTACGATCCCGCCGCCAGCCTGGGCGAGGCCGACGGCTGGGTCTGGTGGGAGGCGGCCACCGTGCCGACCAACCCGGTGACCCGCTACCGCTTCCTGCTGGAAGTCCCGGAAGAATCCGCCGGGGCTAAAAACCGCGGCGGCGCCGGCCGGCTGCAGTACTGGAGCCTCAACGCCCAGGGACTGTTCAGCCGGGACGTCTCCGACTATGCCGACTTCCGGCTGACCACGTTCCGCCCGGCCCCCGAATGGCTGCGCCGGGGCACGATGTACCAGGTCTTCCCGGACCGCTTCGCGCGCTCGGCCGCTTCCGACGACCTGGCGTCGGCGCGTCCGACCCCGGACTGGGCCGTGCCCTGCAGCTGGGACGGCACCCCGGTGGAGGGCGCCGGCCCGCACACCCCCTACCAGTACTACGGCGGGGACCTCCGGGGTGTCACCGAGCGGCTGGACCACATCCAGCAGCTCGGGGCGGACGTCATCTACCTCACCCCGTTTTTTCCGGCCCGCTCCAACCACCGCTACGACGCCGCGACCTTCAGGCGCGTGGATCTGCTGCTGGGCGGCGACGAGGCCCTCATCGAACTCGTCGAAGCTGCCCACGCCCGCGGCCTGCGCGTGATGGGCGACCTCACGGCCAACCACTCCGGCGACGCCCACGAATGGTTCCGCCGCGCCCTGGCGGACCCGGCCTCCGAGGAAGCCGGGTACTACTACTTCAACGCGGACCACACGGCGTACGAATCCTGGTACGGCGTCCCGTCCCTGCCCAAACTCAACTGGGCGTCCCCGGGCCTGCGCCAGAAGTTCGTCCTCGACGACGATTCCCCCGTGGCGCGCTGGCTCCGGCCGCCGTTCAACCTCGACGGCTGGCGGATCGACGTCGGCAACATGACCGGCCGGCTCGGCGCCACCGACCTCAACCAGGACGTCGCGCGGCTCATCGCGGACCGGGTCCGGGCCATCAACCCGGACGCTGCGCTGCTCGCCGAGGCCACCAACGACGCCGCACCGGACTTCACCGGCGAACACTGGCACGGCGCCATGACCTACTCCAACTTCACCCGCCCCCTGTGGTCCTGGCTGGCCGGCGACGCCGGGCACGTCAACTTCTTCGGAACTCCGCTGCCCGGTTCCAACCGGACCGCGGCCGAGGACTTCCTCGCCACCCACCTGGACCTCTCCGCCGCGTTCAGCTGGGACGTCCGGCAGCAGAACATGAACGCCCTGAACAGTCACGACACCGCCCGGGCAGCCACCGTGATGATCGACGGCGGCCAGCGGCTCGGCGCGGTGCTGATGTTCACGCTGCCCGGGGTTCCCGTGATGTTCGCCGGGGACGAGTTCGGGCTCGAGGGCGACAACGGGGAGTATTCCCGCACCCCCATGCCCTGGAACGATCCCGGCCGCATCCGCACCGACCTGAGGGCCGACTACGCGGCCCTCACCGCGCTGCGCCGGGAACAGCCCGCGCTCACCGGCGGCGGAGTGCGCTGGCTCCACGCCCGCGGGGACGTCCTCGCGTTCGTGCGCGAAACCGCCCACAACGCCGTCCTGGTAGTGGCGGCCCGGGCCGGAGCCGGCGTCGAACTCGCTCCCGGATCGCTCTCGCCGGCCCAGCTCGCGGCCCTGGCGGGTCCGCCGGCCTACGCGACCGCGGCAGTCGAAGTGGCGCTGTCCCCGGCGGACGCGGCCGCCGTGCTGATCCGCACCAGCGGACCGGCGGCCGCCGCCTGGGTGCTGCCCGGGACCAGGGTGCCTGTCCCGCAGCCTTAGAAGGGGAGCCTGAGACCGGGAGCCTTAGACTGGGAGCCGGATTCGACCGAACTGGAGACCGCATGCGCAGCATCATCGACGAGCTGACCTCTGCCCTGGACCCGGCCAAAATCGCCGTGGACGCCGCCACCCTGGCCGCCTACGCCGTGGACCAGGCGCCCGTCCTGGACTATCAGCTCCCGCAGGCCGTGGTCTTTGCCGAATCCGTGGCCGACGTGCAGGCCACCGTCGCCGCCTGCGCCGCCCGCGGCGTCGCGCTCGTGGCCCGCGGGGCCGGCACCGGCGTCTCCGGCGGCGCCCACGCGAGCGAGGGCTGCGTGGTGCTCACCCTCGAACGGATGAACCGCATCCTGGACCTCAACCCGGATGACGAGACCGCCGTCGTCGAACCCGGCGTCATCAACGCGGACCTCAATGCCGCCGCCGCCGAACACGGGCTCATGTACGCCCCCGACCCGGCGAGCTTCAAGATGTCCACCATCGGCGGCAATGTCGCCACGAACGCGGGCGGGCTGCGGTGCGCCAAGTACGGGGTGACCCGGGACTCGGTCCTGGCCCTCGACGTCGTGCTGGCGGACGGCTCGCTCATCCACACCGGACACCAGACCTTCAAAGGCGTCGCCGGCTACGACCTCACCGGGCTGTTCGTGGGGTCGGAAGGGACGCTGGGGATCGTGGTCGGGGTGACCGTGCGCCTGAAGTACCTGCCGCGCGAGGTCCACACCATCGCGGCCTTCTACCCGGACTTCCGCAGCGCCGCGGCCGGTGTCCTCGCCGTCGGCCGGGCCCGCGTGCAGCCGGCCATCATGGAACTGCTCGACGGCGGTTCGCTCGCCCAGCTCGACGACCTCCACGGCTCGGACCTCGCCTCCCGCGGCAAGTCACTGCTTCTGATCCAGACCGACGGGTTCGGCGCGGCGGCCGAGGCCGCCGCCATTCGCCCGGTCCTGGCCGCCGGCGGGGCGGTGGTGACCATGGAAGCCGACGCCGAGGCCGAGCAGCTGGTTGAGCTGCGCCGCAACAGCCGCGGGACTGAGGTGGATGACGAATACCGGGTGGGCGAGGATGTGGCGGTGCCGCGCTCGCGGCTGGTGGACTACGTCGCGGAACTCGAGGCCATCGCGGCCGAACACGCGGTCCAGCTCAAGGTCGTGGCGCACGCCGGCGATGGCAACCTGCACCCGACGTTCTGGATCGACCGGGTGGACAACACCGTGGACCCCGAGGCCATGGGCCGCCTCGGCGCCGCACTGGACAAGTCCATCACCGTGGCCCTGGCCATGGGCGGCACCATCACGGGCGAACACGGCATCGGCCAGTACAAGCTGCGCTGGCTCGGCCTCGAGCAGAAGGAACCGGTGCGTGAACTGCAGCGCCGGATCAAGGAGCTATTCGACCCCGCCGGGATCCTGAACCCGGGCAAGGCGATTTAGCACACCCGTGCTGCATGGCGGCCCCAAGCGGCTGCGCGGCGCGGGGCACTAGTCGTCGGCGTCCGGGTACTCGGCGAGGGACTCCTCGGCGCCGTAGCGTGATTCCTCGGTTTCCACCTCGAGGATCTTCAGCAGTTCCGTGTCCGGGTTAAGCATGATCGCGGCCTCGTCCCGGCGGTGCCGGAGCTCGTTGTCGATGTAGGACTGGACGGCCTCGGCCAGGGGGATGTGCCGGTTTTCTTCCTCGGACCGGTACCAGCGGTGCTCCAGGACCTCGTGGACCGCCTCGGCCGGCTCCAGTTTGCCGGAGAGATCGCGCGGGATGGCCCGCACGATCGGCTCGAAGATCTGGCTGACCCACAGGTGAGCACTGTATTCCTCGTCCATGCCCGGGTTGTTGTCCGCCCGGAAGGAGTCCATGTCGTTCAGGAGCCGGCGGGCCTGGTTTTCCTGGGCGTCCAGCCCGGTCAGGCGCAGCAGCCGGCGCTGGTGGTGGCCGGCGTCGACCACCTTGGGCTGGAGCTGGATGGTGGAGCCGTTCTGCGTCGTCTTGATGGCGTATTCCTCGACGTCGAAGCCGAGCTCGTTGAGCCGCCGGATGCGGGCGGCCACGCGCCAGCGTTCCCCGATCTCAAACGACTCCTTGGCCGTCAGCTCGGTCCACAGCCGGCGGTAGCTGTCCATGATGAGCTCGCTCGTGGCCACGGGGTCGACCTTCTCCTCGATCAGGCCGCCGTCGAGCAGGTCCATGAGCTCCCCGGCAATGTTGACCCGGGCGATTTCGAGGTCGTACTCACGCTGGCCGGTGGACAGATCCGGGTACAGCTCGCCGGTCTCGGCATCCACGAGGTAGGCGGCGAACGCGCCGGCGTCACGGCGGAACAGGGTGTTGGAAAGCGAGACGTCACCCCAGTAGAAGCCGATCAGGTGCAGCCGGACCAGCAGCAGCGCCTGGGCGTCGATAAGCCGCGTCAGGGTGTCCTTGCGCAGCATCTGGGAGAAGAGCGCACGGTATGGCATGGAGAACTTCAGATGCCGGGTGACCAGCACCGGGTTCAGCGGCCGGCCCTCCGGGGTGGTGCGTCCGGTGATGACGGCCACCGGCTCCACGCAGGGCACGTCCAGCCGGGCGAGCTTGCGGAGCATGTGGTATTCGTGCCGGGCGATGTGCTCCGAGGTTTCCTTGATGGCGATGACCGAGCCGCCCAGGTGGGCGAAGCGCACAATGTGCCGGGAGATGCCGCGGGGGAGTGCCGCGAGATACTCGGCCGGCCAGTCCTCGAGGGCGATGTGCCACGGCAGGTCCAGGAGTTCGGGCTCGGTGGCGGCGGCGGTGATGCTCAGCGAACTGGACACCAGGGAGGCTTTGTCATCATTGGCGCTCGCCGCCTCGTGCCGGGGCAACTTGCCGATCTGGCCGTAGTCGGTGGGCTCGTCGTGCCACTGGGCGCCGTTTTCCTCGGTCATGTGGGGTTTTCCTCGGTCATGGGTCAATTCTTCCGTGTTTCTTGGGCCGTGCCTAACGCAGAGCAGTTAAAGCCCGACGGCGGCCCTCCAGTGAGGAGGACCGCCGTCGGTTGCTAAGCAGGGCCCACGCCGGCAGGGTTCCCTGGCCGAAGCGGAGCGAGGTTAGGGAGCCGGTGGGGATTAGTCGCCGAGGCGCTGACCGGTCTTGGTGTCGAACAGGTGCACGTGGCCGGACTGCGGGCGGACCCAGACGGACTCACCCTTCATCGGGGGGCGGCGGCCGTCGACACGGGCCACGATGTCGTGGCTCTTGCCGTCCAGCGTGGTGTGGCCGTAGACGTAGGCGTCGGCGCCGAGTTCCTCGACGACGTCGACCTCCACCTGGAGGCCTTCGCCCTGGGCAACCGTTTCCAGGTCCTCCGGTCGGGTGCCCAGCGTGACGGTCTGGCCGTGGGCCTCTTCAAGGACGTCGCGCGGCACCGGGTACACGGTCCCGCCGAACTGGACGCCGCCGTCGACCACCGGGAGTTCGAGCAGGTTCATGGCGGGGGAGCCGATGAAGCCGGCCACGAAGACGTTCTTCGGCTTGTCGTAGAGGTTGCGCGGGGTGTCAACCTGCATCAGCAGGCCGTCCTTGAGCACGGCGACGCGGTCACCCATGGTCATGGCCTCGACCTGGTCGTGCGTGACGTAGACCGTGGTGACGCCGAGGCGGCGGGTCAGGGACGCGATCTGGGTGCGGGTCTGGACGCGCAGCTTGGCGTCGAGGTTGGACAGCGGCTCGTCCATGAGGAAGACCTGCGGGTTACGCACGATTGCGCGGCCCATGGCAACACGCTGGCGCTGGCCGCCGGAGAGTGCCTTCGGCTTGCGGTCCAGGTACGGCTCGAGGTCCAGGAGCTTGGCGGCCTCACGGACGCGCTCGGCGCGCTCTTCCTTGCTGACGCCGGCGATCTTCAACGCGAAGCCCATGTTGTCCGCGACGGTCATGTGCGGGTACAGGGCGTAGTTCTGGAACACCATGGCGATGTCGCGGTCCTTCGGCGGAACGTCGGTGACGTCGCGATCGCCAATGAGGATGCGGCCGGAGTTGACGTCCTCAAGACCTGCGAGCATACGCAGGGAGGTCGACTTTCCGCAGCCGGAGGGTCCGACGAGGACCAGGAATTCGCCATCGGCGATGTCAATGTTGAGCTTGTCAACAGCGGGCTTATCGGTGCCCGGGTACAGACGTGTTGCGTTATCAAAAGTAACTGTAGCCACAGTTATCAATCCCTTCACCGGCAGGTACGTGCCGGACGATCCGTTGTGAATGGTTTTTTTATTCAGTTGGTAATTCAGTTTTGGGTCATCACGTGCGTACTCCCCGGCCGGGGCCGAGGAGCAGGACAACGCGTATCCTGTGACGCCGCACGGTGCCTGTGCGCCACATCACATACAGAGTATGTCAGATACATGGCATCTGGGCGAAAATGTTACGGATGTCACATGTGGGGTCCCTCACGCGGCGTCGGAGCGGGGTGTATAGGCTGTGCGCATGACTTCACTGCAGATCTATGTCAGTTTCCCCGGCACAGCCCGTGAAGCACTTGGCTTCTACGCGGATGTTTTCGGCGGAGAGCTTGCCTTGTTCACGTACGAGGAATTCAACCGCAGCGACGGTCCGCCGGATGCCATTGCCCACGGACAGCTGACCGGCGCGGTCGCTTTGGCGGGATCGGATGCGGCCGCGGGCGAGAAAAGCGTCCGGTTCGAAGGCCTCATGCTCTCGCTGCTGGGGACCGCCGAACCGGCAGTTCTGCACGAGTGGTTCGACAAACTCGCCGTTGACGGCCGGGTGGTCGATCCCCTTGCCCCGAAGCCCTGGGGCGCCTCAGACGGCCAGGTCGTCGACCGTCACGGCCTGCACTGGCTGATTGGCTACGAACCCGTTTCCTGAGCAACGCACGGTCTCCCGGGCGGCAGGCAACGGCTAGCTCTCCGGCTCGACTGCCTTCCGACGCTCCCGCAGCAGGGCTTCGAGCAGCTCGCAGACGTGGAGCGGCGACTCCACCCGGAACTCGGCCTGGGTGAAATCCAGCCCCACTTTGACGCCGAGGTCCCCCGGGATGAGGCTGGCCAGGGCGTCCTCGTCGGTGGTGTCGTCCCCGGCGAACGCCACGGCGGAAGCGCCGGTGGCCTGCCGGAGGAAGGCAATGCCCTCGCCCTTGGAGGCGTGGACCACCGAGGTTTCCAGGACCCGGTTGCCGGTCTTCAGGAAGACGCCGCTGCGGTCCTGCAGGACCGCCCGCGCCGCCGCGACGGCGTCCTCGGCGACGTCGTCGGCCGCCAGCCGGGTGTGGAGGACGACGCCGGCCGGCTTGTCCTCCAGCAGGGTCCCGGGCGCCTCCTGCACGATCCCCTCCAGCTCGCGGCGGACTTCGGCCAGCAGGTCCCGCTGGGCGTCGTCCAGCATCAGCTCCGAGGACCCGGGGCCCATCCAGACCTCGGCGCCGTGGCTGCCGATCAGCAGCGTGTTCTCCGGCGGGGAGGCGACCGCGCGCAGGCTGTCCAGCGCCCGGCCGGAGATGAGCGCGGTCGTCGTCCGGGGAAGTTCCGCCAGCGCCGCGAACGCGGCGGCGGAACGGGGGAGGGCACGGGCGTCGGCGGCGTGGTCCACGAGCGGGGCCATGGTGCCGTCGAAGTCCATCGCCACCAGCAGGTGCTCGGTGCCGGCGGTGCGGCGCACTGCCTCCAGCAGCTCCGGTGAGAGCGAGAGCGGCGCGGCGTCCCGTTTGTTGGTTTCGGCCGGTTCAGGAGTCATCGCGGACCACCTTTTCGGCCAGCGCGGTCAGGAAGTCCGAGGACCAGAGGTCGACGTCGTGGTCCAGGATCTGCTTGCGCATGGCCCGCATCCGGCGCGACGCCTCCGCCGGCTGCATGTGGACGGCCTTCATGATGGTGTCCTTGAGCCCGTCGATATCGTGCGGGTTCATCAGAAGTGCCTGCTTGAGCTGGTCCGCGGCGCCTGCGAATTCGCTGAGCACCAAGGCGCCGTCGTTGTTAGTCCGTGCCGTGACGTATTCCTTGGCGACCAGGTTCATGCCGTCCCGCAGCGCGGTGACCAGCATGACGTCGGCCGCCAGGTACAGGGCGACCATTTCCTCGATCGGGTAGCTGTGGTGCAGGTAGCGGACGGCGGTGTTCTGCATGGTGTCGAAGGTGCCGTTGATGTGGCCCACGGTGCCCTCGACCTCTTCACGCAGCAGGCGGTACTGTTCCACCCGCTCCCGGCTGGGACTCGCCACCTGGATCAGGGTCGCATCCTCCACGGTGAGCCTGCCGTCCTCCAGCAGTTCCTCGTACGCCTTGAGCCGGTGCCGGATGCCCTTGGTGTAGTCGAGTCGGTCGACGCCGAGCAGGATGGTCTTGGGGTTGCCGAGGTCCCGGCGGATCTGCCGGGCGCGCTCGACCACCTCCGGCTGCTTCGCCAGCTCGCTGATCTGCTTGACGTCAATGGAAATCGGGAACGACTGGGCCCGGGCAATGTGGGTGGTCTCGCCGTCGGCGCCCTTGACGTGCACCTGTTGCTGCTTGACGCTGGCACCGAGGAAACGGCGGGCGGAGCGCATGAAGTTCCCGGCGTCGCTGCTGCGCTGGAAGCCGACGAGGTCGGCGCCGAGCAGGCCGTCGATGATCGCCCGCCGCCAGGGGAGCTGCGCGAAGATTTCCGGCGGCGGGAACGGGATGTGGTTGAAGAACCCGATTTTCAGGTCCGGCCGCGCCTCCCGGAGCATCTTCGGGACCAGCTGGAGCTGGTAGTCCTGCACCCAGATGGTGGCGGCCTCGGCCGCGTGGCGGATGACGGCGTCGGCGAACCGCCTGTTGACCTTCCGGTAGGCGTCCCACCAGGCACGGTGGAACTCCGGCGGGGCGATCACGTCGTGGTAGAGCGGCCACAGCGTGGCGTTGGAGAAGCCCTCGTAGAACATCTCGATGTCGTGCGTGCTCAGCTGCACCGGGATGAGGTCGATACCGCCGTGGCTGAAGGGCTTGACGGTCTCGTCCGGGGCGCCGTGCCAGCCCACCCAGGCGCCGTCGGTCTTGGTCATCATGGGCGCCAAGGCCGTGACGAGGCCGCCGGGGGAGCGGCGCCAGCCGTCCTCGCAGCCGGGCTCATCGTCCGGGCAGCGGTCGACGGGCAGCCGGTTGGACACGACGATGAAGTCGAATTGGTCTGCCGCGTCGGTGCCGCCTGCCTCCGCTTCGGCGCTCCCCGCCGTGGCGGTATGTTTCGCGCTGTGATCGGCGCTTTCCGTTGCTTCCATTGGTGCCCCCTGGGGTCGCTCGTGGCTCTTTACCACCCTAGCCGCACGGAATCTTCCGGGCTATTCGTCCGTTGGGCAGGCGGAAGAGAAACTTGAAACCGCAACTTCTCAGGTTTCTCCCCTAAAATGATGAATTGCCACTGAGTGGACCACCCCTGGCCGATCGACCCGAGGAACTAATGAGCCCCGCAAACGACCCCCGACAGTCCAAGGCAGAGCGCACGGCCGCGGCGCGCGAGAAAGCCCGTGAGATCCGCGAAGCGCAGGTGAAGAAGGACAAGCGCAACAAGCTGCTGATCGGCTGGGGCATTGTTGCCGCCGTCGTCGCCATCATCGTGATCGTGGCCCTGGTTGTCACCTCGAACATCAAGAACAACGCCCCCGTGGCCGACGAAGGCCCGACGCCGGCCAACGGCAACGTCCATGGCGGCATCACCCTGCTGGCCAACACCGAGGTCGCCAAGACCGATCCCGCCACCGTGAAGCTCTCCGATCTTCCGGCCGCGCCGGCCACGCCGCCGTCCCCGGTCACGGCCCCCGGCGCCGAAGCTGAGGCCGGCAAGCCGGTCAAGGTGGTCCTCTACATCGACTTCATCTGCCCCGTCTGCAAGAACTTCGAGGCGCAGTACAACGAGACCCTCACCAAGCTGCGCAACGACGGCAAGATCACGGTGGAATACCGCCCGCTCGGCTTCCTCGACAGCCGCTCCACCACCAACTACTCCTCGCGCGCGGCCAACGCCGCAGCCTGCGTGGTCAACGAATCCCCGGAGAAGTTCTCGGCTTTCTTCGATGAACTGTTCGCCAAGCAGCCGGCCGAAGGCAGCGCCGGCCTTTCGGACAACGAGCTGAAGAAGATGGCCACCGACGTCGGGGCCAAGAGCATCGACCAGTGCGTGGATGACAAGACGTACCGCCCGTGGGTCAAGCACACCACCCAGGAGGCCTCGGTGATCGGCATTACCGGCACCCCCACCGTGTTCGTTGAGGGCAAGCAGTGGGGTGTCGGCGACAGCGCCCAGACCCCGTTTGACCAGTACCTGCAGGCCGCGGTGGACGCCAAGAAGTAACCTGCGGAATCCTGTGCAGCTGCAGGCTGCAACAGGAAGGCCCTGTCCCGGAATTTTCCGGGGCAGGGCCTTCCTGTTGCAGGGCAGCCGGCGCCCCTGCCTGCACTCCCGCCGCCGTTTTTATCCTCGGGTGTCCGTGGGCTACCCTTATCTAGCGTCCAGGCGCCGTCCCGTTCGCGGGCGGCCGCGGGACTGCGAACGCCTCCTTAGCTCAGTTGGCCAGAGCACCGCTCTTGTAAAGCGGGGGTCGTCGGTTCGAATCCGACAGGGGGCTCTGAAAACCCCTCCATTCCGGCGATTTTGCCCGGGATGGAGGGGTGCTTTATGTGCGAAAACAGGGCACGACACGCTTACGGCACGCTTTGGAAAAGTTCCGATGACCGACGTCGGAACAGTGGCCGCATAAAAGTCAATATGCAGTTAGGCAGCAAGTCCTTGGGACCGGCCGAGGCGGCAGAACCTTGCGTGGTCACGGGGAAAGGGAAGTTCCTGATCTTCTCCGTGTACTGGTCCATTCCGTAAGCGGTGATCGCGGTGACAACCAGGCAAATGACAGTCCCGGTGATTCCCAGAATCAGCCCCGCCGTGCCCGTTACTCTGTCCCGCGCAAACCCTGTGCGGGCGAAGTGGTCGAGAATGATCACAGGGCGACAAGGTAGAGGAATGCTATTGGGAGATCTCCGACGCCAAGTACAACATCATCGCCAACAACTTCATTAGCGTCTCGCCGCAGTTTACGATCACCATCCCGGCGACGGCATCCGGCTTCACAGTGAAGGGCACGGGCGAACGGCCTGCGCACCCTCGACCCCGGCCTACTCGAAATGCACACCATCGACGGCCAGGTCTGCAAGATCGTCCCGATGGACATCCGCCACAAGACGTTCACTTCCTCGGTGTCCTCACCGTTCAAGCTCAAAGAAAACTCCAAGTCACGGATCACCGACGGCCACGACGTGGCCGAGGTCATGATGGAGTCCCTGCGCTTCGGCGACGGCTCCCTGCGCGCGGTGTTCACGCAGCCCACGGCCCGCAGCGCCGGGCCGCTGATGATCTTCCGCCCCCACAACACCGGGGCACCGCTGTACGCCATGGAGAACCCGTTCGACCCTCCGGGCAAGGCGCTGAAAAACAAGCGCTGGCTCAGCGGCGAGGCCGTCCCCGCCATCGACGGCCGCGACGTGCCCCTCGACGTCGTCCTGGCCGGCGCCCCGGTCGAATAAGGCCGACCAAATACCGAAGCCCTCCCGCACCGGCTGTCACCTGCGCGGGAGGGCTTCTTCATGCCCCGGTCCGGGCGGCTACCTGAGCGCCCGCACCGACGCTGAGGTCGTGGTCAGGAAGCCGGTCCGGGTGCCGGTCGCCTTCGCCATGATGGTCCTGCCAGCATCGGAAGCGGTGAGCTTGTAGGATTTCGCCGTGGCGCCCGGGATCCGGACGCCGGAGCGGTACCACTGGTAGGTGAACGCCGACGGCCGCGGCTGCCAGCTTTCAGCGCCGGTATAGACGGTGAGGGTGGATCCGGGCTTCGGGGTGCCTTTGATAGTTGCGTACGTTAGGTAGGAGAAGAACGGCCTCGGGGCGATCTTCGCCGTCTTTACCTCCGGATGGATCAGTCCGCCGGCCTTGAAGCTGAGCACGGTGCCGGCATCGGCGGGTGCCGGCTGGTACGTCAGCGACGTGGCACCTCTGATCGGGGCGCCGTTGCGGTACCACTGGGGTGAGGCCATTGCGTCGACCGTCCCCTGGTCCAGTCCTACCGGGACGGCAAGGACTGCTGTCAGCTGATTGCTGACCTGTGCCTTGCCCCGGATGGTGACACCGGGGGAGGGAAGCTTCACGCGCGCGACCGTGACCGCAGCGGATTTGGACTCTGTGTAGGCGGCCACGCCCCACTGGTAGGCGCTGGCCACGACACGGATCGACTGGCCGACGTCTTCCGCCTTCACCTTGTAGACCTGCCCGGTGCCGACCCTGTCGGTCCCGCGGTACCACGTGAAGGCGATCCCCGCTGCGGGCTGCGGCGACCAGGTGCCCGGGGTGGCGAACAGCACGCCTCCGTACTTGAGTTCGCCGCTGATGACGGGCGGTGCCTTGATACCGTACTTGGGCAGGGTGCCGAGCACGACGGTGGACGTGCCCAGGTTGACGATGCCGGGCGTCGAGATGGTGATCTTCTTCGCGGAGGTGTACCCGGCGGCCATGTCGAAGGTGCTCTTGCCCCCGTACCACTTGTCGGCGAAGGTCAGTGGGTTCCGGCCGGTGCCCCCGTACGGGTCCCAGACGCGAACCTTGTAGACGGTCGAGCTATCAGCCTTGAAGCTGAAGGTGCCGTCCTCCCCGGTGGCGGAATACTGGGTCTGCCAGGAGTCTTCCGCCGCTCCCGACAACGGCTGGTCGGCGTTGGTGTACGGGGTCACCTGCAGGCCCTGAATCGGTTTCCCGTCAGGTCCGACCACCTTGCCGATGATGACTGAATCGTAGGCCAGCGCCTGAGCCGGCGCCGCTCCCGCAACCAAAGCAAGCAGCGCCAGGGCTGCAGTGAGAAGACCGGCCACGGGCCGAGCAAGGGTCAAGATTTTCAAGTTTCCCCCAGGAAAAGTCGAGTGATGCTCGAATCCTAACGTCACGCCACCCGACTGCGCTCCTCCGCCGCCGGGATCACGTCATGCACTGCCCTGTTTTGCGTGCCTCGCCCCCTCGGGAAGCGGAGAGTCGTCCGCGATTCCACCCCAGAGGCGCGGAGTTGCGCGAGGCGGCCAGAATCGACAGCAGGGCTTCAAAGGATTCATCCACAACCGGCGTCTTTTTATCTAATGGGCCAACCGGATAGGGCCCTGCGGCGGGAGTTAACAGCTGCCCTTCGGAGCAGTGTGCTGGCATTCGACCGTGATTCTGATCCCCGCGACGGCACCCGTCCAGGGACCCGTCGGGTCGTGCCGGATCAGATCGGCCACGACGTATCCTGCCTGCAGTTCGACGACGCGCTTTAGCGTCCCAGAACACTCGAGATCGAACGACAGCGGTTCGGCACCGGTCCGGGGATCTTGGGAGAGGAACATCTGGACGCCCGGGGTGCCCACACAGGCTGCCGTTACAGTGTGGGCGCCGCCAGCCTTCACCGTCGCAATCTTGCTGAAGCCAACCCCTGGCCCATCGGCCGGACCGGAGTCGCTAAGCACCACAGTCCCCGTCGTCCCTGCAAGACGCTTCTTCAGGTCGGCGTAATTGCTCGATTCCACGGCCAGCACGTCCGGACCTTTTGACGGGACGGTCGGCGCAGGACGAGCCGTGCGCGCGGCCGCCGTCGAAAGAGCATCACCGTCATCCTCGTAGGCACAGGCAGTCATGCCGCCGGCCAACAGCGCGGTCACGATGAGTGCCGCAACGCGGCCCACAGCTTTTGTTCCCCCAGGTCCAGACATGCGCTGAGTCTACGGTTGATCGTCTGAAGGACAAGTCATCCAACCTCGGCACGCGGCGCCTTCGGGCACTGAGCCGGCTGCCACTTCTGCACCGCGATGTCCTTTGCCCGAGCTGCCGGTGGGCGATGGAGGATCTACCCCAATGACTTCCGTCGTGCAAGAATCGCCGCGTGGATGAGGATGAGCGGCATATAAGGGACGAATTGATGATGCTCGATGCCCTGCTACGGGCGATGGACCGTCGTGACGCGGTCTTCCAGATGATTGAGGATTCGGAGGACGAGGACGAAGCAAGACGCCGTGTGGGTCAGCTGTTGGGTGTGGGGGACTTGGGCAGCAGGGTGGTCCTCGACATGCAGGTTAGAAGACTCACCCGGGACCAGCGTCAGAGGCTCGCTTCCCGGGCAGCAGAACTTAGGTCAATGTTGCCTGAGGGCCGCTGAGGAATTCTCGGAAGCATCCGACGCCAGAGACGTGGATGCCCCGGAACCAAATCCCAGGAGCCGCCCATCCATGCCTCTTGACAGCCAGAACGACATGTCAGAATCCCGGTGACTCAGCGTCCACGAGGTTGAGGACATCCTTGAGCATCGCCACGGCTGCTCCTTGGGGACTCGAACGGCCACCCTGCACCGTGATGTCCCCAGCGTCAGGACAGACAAAGACTACTGCCTTCTCAGGGCCGGCGATGTGGCGCAGGGGGTCCTGCGCGGCCACGGATTCCAGTCGCACACTCACCAGCATCGGCCGGTCGAGGGAAGCGCTGGCGACGGCACGAAGGCGGCGTCCCTGGCCGGCTGCCGCCAGGGCCCGGGCCGATGCCGTGTGGTCGATGGGGTCCAGCTGAACCTTCATTCGTGACACGTCCCAGCCCCAGACGAGGCCCGTCATCAGCCGCACCTTGGTGGCCGCGTCCTGCCCCGACAGATCTGCGGACGGGTCAGATTCGGCGATGCCGCGGCGTTGTGCTTCCAGAATCGCGTCGGCCAGCCCGGCTCCGCCGGAAAGCTGGTCCAAAACGAACGTTGATGTGCCGTTCGGGCAGGCACGGACGGCGTTGCATCCGAGGCCACGGACGCCGAGCCGGGCCAGGTCCGCTGCCGGCAGGGCGGCGCCGGTTGCTCCTGAGATGCGGATGCGGCTCCGCCCGATTTCGGCAGCCCGTTGCAGTTCCCGCCAGTGGCTCACCAGGTGGCTCTTCGTTGCTGTCACGACATGGACGCCCCGTCGCAGGGCAGCGATCGCCTCATGGGTGGCGCGCGAATGCGCTTCCTCAGAGGACGGGAGGGCCTGGACCAGGACGGCCGCCCGGGTTGCGGTGAGCGCGTCATCGATCGAACCGAGTGGTTCCCACGACGAGCGCTCCGGCACGACTGGTTCCTCGCCGAGGCGCACTTCGGTGTGGTGCCCCCGGATGCCGGCGACATGAATCCCGGTTTCCTGCAGCGGGACAAGGTTCACGAATGACTGGCCGACGTTGCCGTACCCGGATAAAAGGAGCGGCACGGTCGGCTGAAAGCGGCTTGGCATGTCTGTCCTCGTCCTTTGGGTTATGGCTCCACGGGGTGCTCCTGCACCCGTTTCGGTCACGCCGGCCGTACTCACGGTTTCTGGCCTGCGAGGACCTTCCTGGCGGCGGTGCCGCGGTAGCCGCTGCAGTCCCGGGTGTAGGTGCCGCCATAGTTCTTGTCGGCGCCCATGGCATAGGCCATGCAGTCGGCGAGCTGTTCCTTCCCGGCCCAGCCGTAGATGGCGTTCATCCGCGAGGTGAGCTTGGCGTCGTCGTTGTACAGCTTGTAGGAGGCGATGTGGGCGCACTCGTGCAGTGCCACGTACTGAAGTGACTTCCCGGTCCCGTACGTCTGGGCCATTTCGATGCGGTAGGACGGCCACCACGCAAAGCTGGTGTAGCCGCCGATAAGGGTGATGACCTGCTTATCGCAGTAGGGCTTCATGTAGTTGTAGGCGGCCTTCTTGTACCCGGTGTAGTCCGCCGGATTCATGTGGGCGATGGCGGTGGATCCGGACGTCCAGGACTTCTCTTGGGCCGTGGCGGCCACGGTGAACCGGTAGCGCTTGCTGGTCGTGGCATTCACCAGCGGGGTCTTGACGGTGGCTTTCCAGCCGGACGCCTTGGTGAAGTCGACAGTCCGGATGGTCTGCCAGATTCCGTTCCGGTATTCCTGGAGTGACCCACGACGGTTGCCGAGCGCGCTGTACAGGACATAGGTCGTGGACCATTGCGTCCCCGCCGCCACACGGCCCTCAGCGGTGGAGAAGGGATTGTTCGTGAAGGAATCCGCGGCCCAGATGGAGGTTTCCTGCCGGGCGTAGGTGACGGGCAGCGGGTCCGAGGTGGCGATCCGCTTGCCGGACTTGTTGAGGACGGCCCGGAACCTGGCCGTGCCTTCCGTCGCGAACGTGTAGGTCAGCCTGGCGCTGTCGGTTTTCAGGACAGGGCTCGTTTTCACGGTCGTCCAGATGCCGCCCGTGAGGCGTTGCAGGGAGATCGTGGCTCCGGTGAAGCCGTACCCGGAAAAATTGAAGACCTTGGCCGGCTCCGAGTTCCAGTTGGGCGACCACAGATACACGGCCGAACCGAAGGAGGTCAGCTGCGGTACCGGCGAAGTATGTCGCTGGGGCGTCCCGGCTGCAACGACCGGGCCGGCATCCTCCATGGCCAGGACCGGGTCTGCCGGCACCAGCAGTCCGGCCGCCACCGCCAGTGCGGCGGCCACGGCCGCGATAGTCCGGCGCATTCTGATGCTGGTACCCCCGGATGCAGCGCATCGCGTTCTGATTTTCAATTCCCCCACCTTGATCACGAGTCGCGGGGGATGGCACCGACGGTGCCCGCCGGGCAGATGATGGTTCCCCCACGGCAGACTCTAACTGCGCTGGTGGCATTTTGCCGGTCGCCATGTCGGCACGTCCTGTAGTTAGACTGCAGCGTGTCGTCTAATCTGCGACGACGTTCGAAGAGCAACCACCAGGAGGGCATGTGCCGTACGCCGTAGATTTCAAGAACGTGTCCACCGTTGGCCTGGAATCCTCACCCGTCGCAGACGCGCTCGCAGGGCTGCGGGCCAACGAGGCGCGCTATTACAAGAACAAGTACGACCACGATTTCACCGTCACGCCCGCAGCCGAGGCGCCGGAGACGCTCGAGTGGGTGAGCCGCGTTCTCGCCGAGGAACGCAATATCGTCATCGCCTCCCGTCCGCTGGAGGTGACGTCCTTCGAGGTGGACGGGCTTCGGATGGCCTACGTGTTCTACGAGTCCGGCCTGTCCATCAACGTGATGTACGGAATCGAGGACGGGGCGAAGCGCGCCGTCGGATTCAAGCTGTCCGACGGCATGGACGTTCCCGAGGAACTGGCGTCAAGCTTCAAGTTCGCCCGCCAAAAGTCCAAGCTGGCCGGCGTCATCCGCGGCTCCTACTTTGTGATCAAGGGCCAGTACTGACCCTCAGGCGCCCCGCGGATGGCCCTGCAGATCCATGGCCTGGTGGATCTGCAGGGCAAACCACAGCTGCGCCAGCGTCGAGGTCTCGGTCATGTCAAGGCCGGTCAGCTCACCGATCTTCCGGATGCGGTAGATGATGGTCTGCCGGTGCGCGAACAGGGCGGCCGCCGTTTTCTGCCAGGACCGCTGGGAGTCAAGGAACGTCCTCAGGGTGAGGATCAGATCCCCGTTTTCTCCCTGTTCGTACTCGAAAATGGGTCCGAGGAGCCGCTGGACCAGGGCATGGCCTTCCTCGAAGCTCGTGAGCCCCAGCCACGAGGGTCCCTCCGCATAGCGGACCAACCGTTCGCCGGTGCTTGACGCCGTCCCGAGGGCCCACATCGATTCCTGAAGGGCCCGCTGCGCGCCGGCGGCAGCGGAAGGCCGGCTGATGCCGATCCGCACGTCCGAGGGGACGGCGTGCCGCAGCAGAACGTCGGAACAGTCCGAGGCGACGGCCAAATGCAGGGTATTGGACCTGCGCTGGCAGGCCGTCGGATAGCCATGCCGCCACAGATCGACGTGCACGCCCGCCAGGCGCTCGCCGTCGTCGCTGGACATGGAAACGATCAGGAATTCCCGGGACGAGATCCCGAACTCAGGCAGCCGGCTTTCAATGTCGGCGATGCCCAGGCGCCCGTCGAAGGCCTGCGCAAGGAACTCCGCACCCAGCCTGCGCTGGTTCTCCAGCGACAGCGCGGTCCGGGACAGCTCCAGCCCAAGGACGGTGGCCGCGTGGAGCAGCACCACGGCATCGGGGAGCGGCTCGGATCTGGGCAGCACCACCAGGAGCGCGTTGGCGTGGGTCGGGATGTCCATCATCAGGAGGTGGCGGTCGCCGAAGCGGTGCCACTGGAACTTCTTGCTGGCTACCGGTGACTTGCTGGTCAGCGGTTCAAGGTGCTGCTCGAGGTCCGGGGGCAGCGGCTGGCCTCCGGGGTGCCAGGGGTGCAGGCACCGCCGGTCAATGACGAAGAGGCCCGCGTCGAGTTCAGCCTCGATGCCCAGGATCAGGCTGAGCCAGTTGTCCTCAGACGGCCCCGCGAGCCGCAGCAGGTCATAGATGCGGGCCGTCTGCCGCAGCCGGCGGGACTCCTCCAGTAACGACGATTCGGCGACCGACCGCGCGATGGCGATGAACGGAAGCGGGTACGGGATGCTGATCACCGGCAACGGCAGATGGTCGCAGACCTCGAAGAACTCGGGAAGGAGTTCAGGGGCATGCATCTGCTCGCCGATCGCCAGCGCGCTGGCACCGGCGTTGACCAGTGCCTCGGCCAGTTCAACCTGGCCCGCGGGATCCGCCGGGATGGAGAGCCCGTTGGTCATCATGAGTTCCCCGCCGGTGACCCATTCCCACAGGCGCGGGAGGTCGGAGGTGTGGGCCCAAGTGACACGGTTGCCCAGGCCGGCGGAACCTGCCAGGAGGCTCAGGCCCAGCTGAGGTTCTGCCAGCAGTTCGGCCACGGTGATCGCCATGTGCGGGTCCTGTTCATGCGTCCGAAGGCCATCCCCAGGTGGCTTTTACATATGTATAAGCACCTCGGTTATTTGTAGTCAATCATCGCATATACCGCGTGACGCCGATCACTAATAGTTAAGCCATAGACCTCAACCGGCGCAGGATCCAGTACAGCGAAGTACCGCGAAGAATCCGCAGGCCGGCCGAAACCACAGCAACCGGAGGACCCCTGCCATGACCACACACAAGCCGATCGGCCCCGTCGACGCCACAAAAGTCCCCCGCTTCGCGGGCCTCGGGACCTTCGCCCGGCTTCCCCAGATTGACCGGGTTCCGGACTACGACATTGCGATCGTGGGTGTCCCGTTCGACGGCGGCACCTCCTACCGCCCCGGCGCCCGGTTCGGTCCGGCGGCTGTCCGGGAGGCGTCGCGGCTCCTGCGCCCCGGCTATCACCCGGAGCTCGACGTCGAGCCCGTGTATGAGGCCCAGGTTGTGGACGCCGGCGACATCGCCTGCACCCCCTACGACATCTCCCGCGCGGTCCGCGAGATCGAGGAACAGGCCCTCCCTCTCCTCGGCGGCGCCGGTTCCGGCAAGAGGCTGATCTCGATCGGCGGCGACCACACCATCGCGCTGCCGATGCTGCGGGCCTTGAACATGGTCCACGGCCCGGTGGCCCTGCTCCACTTCGACGCGCACCTGGACACGTGGGACACCTACTTCGACCAGCCGGTCACGCACGGAACCATCTTCCGCCGGGCCTTCGAAGAGGGCCTCCTCGTCGAGGACAAGTCGATGCACGTGGGCATCCGCGGACCGGTCTACGACCGCAACGATTTCCTCCGAGACCACGAGTTCGGCTTCCAGATCATCCGCTGCTCGGACCTGGATGTCATCGGCGTTCCGGCCGCGATCCAGCGCGTCAAGGAACGGCTGGGCGACACCCCGGTGTACGTCTCCATCGACATCGACGTCCTGGACCCGTCCTACGCGCCGGGCACCGGCACTCCGGAAATGGGCGGGCTCCACTCCCGCGAACTGCTGGCGCTGCTCCGCGGACTGAACGGCATCAACATCGTGGGCGCCGACGTCGTCGAGGTTGCCCCGGCCTATGACCACGCAGACATCACCACCGTCGCCGCGGCAACCCTCGTCTTCGACCTCCTGGCCTTGATGGTGAACCGCAGCAAGGCCGTCAACAACGTGGCCGAGGACTTGCAGGCGGCCACCGCCTGAGCCGCAACGGTCGCTTGGGCCGCAATCGCGGGGCAGTCGCGCCTGGTTCATACATATGTACGAACCGGTTTACGGCATCTAGCCAATTGCCGGATTTCCACCGTGACGCAAGTCACGAAATGATTGATACATCAGATCCCGTGCCCGATGACGCGCCGGGACAGAACGAAGAGGTTCCCATGAACTCCTGGAACGCATCATGAGCGCTCGACCCACTCCCGCCGCAGCCGAGGTACCCAGGCTCGAGGACAAGACCATCCAGCCGATCCCCGCCGACGAACGCCACGGCAAGGCCCGTGACCTTTTCACCATCTGGTTCGGTTCCAACATCATGATCATGACGATCGTGACCGGGGGGCTCGCCACCACGGTGTTCGGGCTGAGCTTTGTGCCCGCCATCGTCGGAATCATCATCGGAAACCTCGTCGGCGGCATCTTCATGGCCCTGCACTCGGCCCAAGGCCCGCAGCTGGGCGTGGCGCAGATGATCCAGACCCGCGGCCAATTCGGTTCCTACGGGGCGCTGCTGATCGTCGGCATCGTCGTGATCATGTACGTCGGGTTCTTCGCCGCAAACCTCGTCTTTGGCGGCGAAGCGCTGGCCGCCGTCAGCCCGGGCATCAGCGTTGACGGAGGCATCATCGTCATCGGCGTCGTCAGCGTCGTGGCCACCATCTTCGGCTACCGGCTCATCCACGCCTACGCACGCTTCCTCAGCATCGTGGCCGGCCTGGCGCTGGCGCTGGCCTTCGTCTGGATCCTGGCCGTCCACGGATTGCCGGCCAGCTTCCTGACCCAGGGAAACTTCAACTGGGTGGGCTTCATGGCCACCATCTCGGTCTCGGCCCTCTGGCAGCTCGCCTACGCCCCCTACGTCTCGGACTACTCCCGCTACATGCCCCAGGGCACCGGCTCGGCCCCGGCATTCTGGGCATCCTACTCCGGCTGCGTCCTGGGAACCCTCTTCCCGATGGTCCTCGGCGCCCTGGTGGGAACACTCGCCATGACACTGATCAGCGACGGCAGCGCCGTTGAAATCGTCGGGAGCCTGAGCGCGCTCCTCGGGCCATGGACCCTGGTGGTCATCGGCATCTTCTGCCTCGGCGTGGCGGCGTCGAACGCCATGAATCTCTACTGCGGCGTCCTGTGCAGCCTCACGATCGGGCAGACGTTCAAACCGACCTGGTTGCCCCACGCCAGGACCCGGACCTTCGGGGCGCTCATCCTCTTCACGCTCGCCCTCATGATCTCGCTGTTCGCCCGCGATAATTTCATCTTCTTCTACACGAACTTCCTCTCCTTCCTGATGTACGTCCTGGTCCCGTGGACCGCCATCAACCTGGTGGACTACTACCTGCTGCGTCACGGCGACTACCGGGTGGAAGACTTCTTCAAGCGCGACGGCGGAGTGTACGGACGGTTCAACTGGATCGCGATCGGAGCCTACATTGCCGGCGCCCTGATCCAGGTTCCGTTCTCGGCCACAGCGATGTTCACCGGCCCCGTCGCCGCGGCGATGAACGGCGTGGACCTGTCCTGGATTGTCGGCCTGGTGGTGGTTGCACCCCTCTACTACCTGGCGGCCCGCGTGTTCCGGAAGGCCCCGGAAGCCGTCCCCTTTCAGTCACCCGCATTCGCCACTGAACTGATTGAAGCGCCGCAGGCCTAACCCCACCACCGCACATGCCCGGGGCGGCCGTACCCCCGCCCCGGGCGATGCCCCCACCCCACACACCTTCGACGCCGGCACCGGCGCAGAACGCAAAGGCAAACAAAATGACACTCACCAACCTCGAACGCTTCACGGCCCGGCGCTCCTCCACAGAGCAGACCTGCGCGGGCGTCCTGCCTCCGGCGGGGCACTTCATCGGCGGCTCATTCGTCCCCGGCTCCTCAAGCGAACTCATCGATGTGGTGGATCCCACCACGGAGCAGGTCATCGCGTCGGTGCAGGCCGGCACGGCCTCGGACGTGGACGTCGCGGTCGAGGCGGCCGTGGCGGCCCAGAAGTCCTGGGGCGCCACGACCCCGAAGGAGCGCTCCGAGGTGCTCTCCCTGATCGCCAACATCATCGAAGCCAACCGCGAAGTCTTCGAACTCATCGAATCCGCCAACACCGGCAAACCGCGGGCCGTCGCGGAGGACGATGTCTCCAGCACCATCGACACCTTCCGGTTCATGGCCGGCGCCTCCCGCACCCTGACGTCCATGGCAGGCGGCGACTACGCCGCCGGACACACCTCGGTCATCCTCCGGGAACCAGTCGGCGTCGTCGGCGTCATCACCCCGTGGAACTACCCGCTGCTGATGGCCGCCTGGAAGATCGCTCCCATCCTGGCCGCCGGAAATTCGATCGTCCTCAAGCCCTCGGAACAGACGCCGCTGTCCACGCTGAAGCTGGCCGAACTGGTGGCCGGACGCATCCCGGACGGAATCCTCAACGTCGTGACGGGCCAGGGCCGCACCGTCGGGCAGCGGCTCGCCGAACACCCCGACGTCGCCCTCGTCGCGCTGACGGGCAGTGTCGCCAGCGGACAGGCAGTCGCGGAAACCGCGGGCAGGTCGGTCAAACGCGTCCACCTGGAACTTGGCGGCAAGGCCCCCGTTGTCGTCTTCCCCGACGCCGACCTCCGCGCCGCCGCCGCCGGCGTGCGCAACGCCGGCTTCTGGAACGCCGGCCAGGACTGCGGCGCCGCCTGCCGCGTGCTGGTCCACGAATCCGTGGCCGAGGAGTTCACCGAGCACCTCGTGCGTGAAGTCGGCACGCTCGTCGTCGGCGCTCCGGGCGCAGGGGACGACGTCGAAATCGGCCCCATGATTTCCCGGCCGCACTTCGACCGGGTGCAGGAAGCCCTGGCCGAGGCCAAGGCCGCAGGCCTCCAGGTGGCCATCGGCGGCTCGGCGATGGAGGGCCCCGGCTACTTCATTGAACCGACGGTGATCAGCAACGTACCGGCCGGGGCGCACATTGCCACCCACGAAATCTTTGGTCCGGTGGTCACGGTCGAGTCCTTCAGCTCCACCGAGGAAGCCATCACCCGGGCCAACGAAAGCCCCTACGGCCTGTCCGCCTCCGTCTGGACCCGGGATTCCAGCCTCTCGCTCAGCGTTCCGAAGCAACTCGACTTCGGCACCGTCTGGGTCAACGCACACCTGGTGCTGGCCTGCGAGGTCCCGTGGGGCGGCTTCAAGGGCTCCGGCTACGGCCGCGACCTCTCCCTCTACGCCCTGGACGACTACTCCCGGACCAAGCACGTCATGATCAACCACGGCGCGTGAGCGTTAAGAACAGCATCGGAGTTCAGCAATGACCACCACCAACCACCCCCGCACCGCGCCGCCGGCCCGCGCCGCAACCCCGTCCGCTCCCTTCGGGACGGACGTCACCTGGACCAACTGGGGCGGCAACCAGAGCGCCACGCCGGCCTTCACGGTCCGGCCGCGGACCGAGCAGGAAGCGCTCGACGCCGTCCGGTTCGCCATCCGCGAAGGCCTGCCGGTGCGCGCCGTCGGCTCGGGGCACTCATCCTCCCCGCTCGTCCAGACGGGCGGGGTCCTGATGGACATGTCGGAGCTCTCGGCCATCACCGGGACCGACCCCGTGCGGCGCCGCGCGCGGGCCCTGGCCGGCACCACCATCCACTCCTTCGGCGATCCGCTATGGGAACAGGGGCTTGCCCTGGCCAACCAGGGCGACATCGACAAGCAGCAGATCGCCGGGGCGCTGGCCACCAGCACCCACGGCTCCGGAAAGAACCTGGGCAGCTTTTCATCGGCCCTGCGCTGGGTCAGGCTCATCAACGGCCACGGCGAAATCGTCGAGATCGGCGAAGGGCAGCTCCGCGAACTCCGGGCCGCCCAGGTGGCCTTGGGAACACTCGGGATCTTCCTGGAGGTCGAACTTGAGGTAGCGGACCGCTACTACCTGCAGGAGGAGATCACGTACCCGACGTGGGCGGAGACCGCGGCCACCTGGCAGGCGGACATCGACGCGAACAGGCACTACTCCTTCCTGTGGTGCCCTGCGGAGGATTCGTGTGAGCTCCTGGACCTCCCCGGTTCCCCGGGCCAGGACATGACAAACCGCAGCTACACCAAGCGCTACAACATCGCCCAGGTCCAGGACGAGCGGGAACTCTCGTCCGCCGAGGGTGCCCGGCTCGACCGGTCCTACCGGATCTACCCGGGCGGATTCACCACACCGTTCCATGAGTTCGAGTACTTCGTGCCCAGCGAACACGGCCTGGAGGCCGTCGAAGCCATCCAGGACCTGATCCGCACCCGGCATTCCGACCAGAAGTACCCCGTGGAGGTCCGCTGGGTGAAGGCCGACGACGGCTACATGTCCCAGTTCCAGGGACGCGACAGCACGGTGATCACGCTGACCACCGAACCCGGAACCGACTACTGGCCGTTCTTCCGGGACGCGGACGCGGTGCTGCAGGACTTCGAACCGCGGGCCCACTGGGGCAAGATCCACTTCATGACACGGAGCCGCCTGGAGCGCGTCTACCCGGAGCTTGACACCTTCATCCAGGTGCGCCGGGAGTTCGACCCCCGCGGGATGTTCCTGAACGACCACACCCGCGCGCTCGTCGGCTAAACCGCAGCGCTCATCAGGCGCTGCATCTGGACGCCGGCCCCGCTCCCCGGGGCCGGCGTGTAGACCACGATATGAAGATCGGGCCGGTCCGAGGGCGAGAGCTGATGGTGCTCGAGCTGGAGGACCCCCACTGCCGGGTGCTGGAAAAGCCGCTCACGGGATTCGAAGCCCAGGATGTCGTACCGGTCCCAGCCCTGCCGGAACTCCGGACTGGTCTCCAGGAGCCGTTCCACCTGATACTTGATGTCCGGATCACCGAGGCGCTGTCCCGTCTCTGCCCGGAACTCCGCGAGGAACCGCTTGCTCGTGACATCCCAGTCGGGAAGCAGGTCCCGGACATAAGGATCTGTGAACACCAGCCACAACAGATTGCGGTCCTGCGCGGCAACCGTGGCGATGTTGGGATAAAGCGCAGCGTAGGCCGTGTTCCAGCCGGCGACGCCCCAGTCGGGGAAGAGCGCGAACGCGGGGTTGGGGTCCAGGGCGTCCAGCAGCCGCTGGACATGCGCCGGCGCGGTGGCCGCGGCGGGACCGGCCGGAGCCGCGGCTGCGTAGCCGCCCAGCGACAGGACGTACGCCAGGCCGGTATCCGAAAGATGCAAGGAGCGGGAAATGGACTCCAGGACCTGACGGGACGGGCTGATGTCCCGGCCTTGCTCAAGCCACGTGTACCAGGTGACGCTGACCCCGGAGAGGAACGCGACCTCCTCGCGGCGGAGGCCGCGCTCGCGCCTGCGGGCCACCGGCGGGAGCCCGTAGTCGGCCCGCAGTGCCTGGTCCCGCCGGGCCCTGAGGAAGAGCCCGAGCTCCTTGCGCCGCTCAGAATTGTTCACCCGAGAATACTATTACTCTGGTACTCCCACTACTAGTATTAGCGCCGTCTTCCACGCGCCGGAAAGACCACGCAGGATGGTATCCATGCCTGCACTCCGCTCAAAAACAGTCACCCACGGCCGCAACATGGCCGGAGCCCGCGCACTGCTGCGCGCCTCCGGCGTCGCCAACTCAGACATCGGCAAGCCCATCATCGCCGTGGCCAACTCCTTCACCGAATTCGTACCCGGCCACACCCACCTCGCCCCCGTGGGCCGGATCGTCTCCGACGCGATCCTCGCCGCCGGCGCCGTCCCGCGCGAATTCAACACCATCGCCGTGGACGACGGCATTGCCATGGGCCACTCGGGAATGCTCTACTCCCTGCCCTCCCGGGACCTGATCGCCGACTCGGTTGAATACATGGTCAACGCCCACTGCGCCGATGCACTGGTCTGCATCTCCAACTGCGACAAGATCACCCCCGGCATGCTCATGGCCGCGCTGCGCCTGAACATCCCGGTGGTGTTCGTCTCCGGCGGCCCCATGGAGGCCGGCCGCGTGACCCTGACCGACGGGTCCGTACGCTCCCTGGACCTGGTGAACGCGATCGCCGACGCCGTCGACGAATCCATCTCCGACGCCGACATCAACCTCATCGAAGAGAACGCCTGCCCCACCTGCGGTTCCTGCTCCGGCATGTTCACGGCCAACTCCATGAACTGCCTCGCCGAGGCCATCGGCCTGGCCCTGCCGGGCAACGGCTCCGTGCTGGCCACCCACACCGCGCGCAAGGCGCTCTACGAGAAAGCCGGCCGCACCGTCGTCGAACTGGTGAAGCGCTATTACGACGGCGACGACGACTCCGTGCTGCCGCGCTCCATCGCCACCGCGAAGGCTTTCGACAACGCCATGGCCCTGGACATCTCCATGGGCGGCTCCACCAACACCATCCTGCACCTGCTGGCCGCGGCCCAGGAGGCAGGCGTGGACTACGGCCTGGCCGAGATGGACGCCAAGTCCCGCCAAGTGCCTTGCCTGGCCAAGGTGGCCCCGAACGTCGCCAAGGACAAGACCTATTACATGGAGGACGTCCACCGCGCCGGCGGCATCCCTGCCCTGCTGGGCGAGCTGAACCGCGGCGGACTCCTGCACAAGGACGTCCACTCCGTGCACTCCGCCGACCTGGACGGCTGGCTGGATGACTGGGACATCCGCGGCGGCAAGGCCACCGAGGAAGCCAAGGCGTTGTGGCACGCGGCTCCCGGGGGCGTCCGCTCCTCCACCGCGTTCTCCCAGTCGAACGAGTGGACCTCTCTGGACACCGACGCCGCGGAAGGCTGCATCCGGTCCGTGGAGCACGCCTACTCCAAGGACGGCGGGCTGGCCGTGCTCCGCGGCAACGTGGCCGCCGACGGCGCCGTGGTGAAGACCGCCGGCGTGGACGAATCCATCTGGACCTTCGAAGGTCCGGCCGTTGTGTGCGAGTCCCAGGACGAAGCCGTCGAGAAGATCCTGAACAAGACCATCAAGGAAGGCGACGTGGTGGTCATCCGTTACGAAGGCCCCAGGGGCGGTCCGGGCATGCAGGAAATGCTTTACCCGACGTCGTTCCTCAAGGGCCGCGGCCTCGGCAAGAAGTGCGCGCTCATCACGGACGGCCGCTTCTCCGGCGGTACCTCCGGCCTGTCGATCGGGCACATCTCCCCGGAGGCTGCCTCCGGCGGCACCATCGCCCTGGTGGAGGATGGCGACATCATCAGCATCGACATCACGCAGCGCTCCCTCCAGTTGCAGGTCTCCGACGAGGTTCTCGCCGAACGCCGGGAAAAACTGGAAGTCAATGGCGGTTACAAGCCCAAGGACCGGGACCGTCAGGTCTCCGCGGCGCTGCGCGCCTACGCGGCCATGGCCCTGTCCGCGGACAAGGGCGCCGTCCGCGACGTCTCCCTCGTGGAGCGCTAAGCGCACCACGCACCCCGGCGTGCTTCGGAGTTAATCCACAAACGTACGGCCCCGCCCCCCGGAGTCAGGGGAGCGGGGCCGTACGGGCTTTAAAGGACCGGTTCTTGGCCGGTTGTTCTTACTCGGGAACCACCAGAGCGGGGGTGTCCTGCCGGATGGTTTCGCCGCGGAAGAAGCCGGGGTGCAGCTTGGCGGTCAAGAGCATGATGAACGCGCCCAGGGCGAGGATGCCGACGCCCAGGATGAACACCAGGCCCACGCCGAAGACTTCCGAGCCGCTGCCGAATTCCGGTGCCCAGCTGTCCACGGCCGTCTGGATGAAGACCACGGTGAGGACCAGGCCGCCCAGGACCGGGAACAGGAGCCGCATGAAGAAGTTGCGGACGCTGCTGAACAGGCTGTGCCGGAAGTACCACGTGCAGGCGAACGCCGTGAGGCCGTAGTAGAAGCAGATCATCAGGCCCAGGGCCAGGATGGTGTCGTTCAGGACGTTTTCGCTGACCACCTTCATGATGGCGTAGAAGCCGCCGGAGATCAGGCCCGCCACCACGGTTGCGTAGCCGGGGGAGCCGAACCGCTTGCTGACCGTGGCGAAACGCGGCGGCAGGGCACGGTAGTGGCTCATGGCCAGGAGGCTGCGGGCCGGGGACGCCATGGTGGACTGCAGGGACGACGCCGTGCCGGAGAGTACGGCGAGGGACATCAGGATGGCCAGCGGACCCATGACCGGCGAGGCCAGGGCGGCGAAGATGTTCGACTGGTTGTCCGGGTTGTTCAGGCCGATGCCGTCAGCGCCGGTGCCGGCCACCATCATGGTCGCCACGATGACGATGAGGTAGAGGGCCAGGACGGCTACCGCCGTCGTCGTCCCCGCCTTGCCCGCTGTGCCCTTGCCGCCCTTGGTTTCCTCGTTGACCGTCAGGCACACGTCCCAGCCCCAGTAAACGAAGACCGCCAGCGACATACCCGCGGTGAACTGCTCGAAGCTTTCGATCTTGGCGGGGTTGAACCAATCCCAGCTGAACGCGAGGGAGGATCCGGCGTCGCCGGCCGCGGCGTGGGTGAGCGCCATGATGACGAAGACGCCCAGCACCAGCACCTGGAACCCGACCATGCTGTACTGCACGAGCTTGGTTGCGTGCAGGCCGCGGTAGCTGACCCAGACGGCCAGGGCCACGAACACGAGGCAGGTCACGATGTTCAGGGCCGTGTTGGAGGTCAGGTCCGCGAGGTCCGGGTTGTTGAACACCTGGGCCAGGAAGAGGTAGAAGAAGTCCACCGCCACGCCGGCGAGGTTGGACAGGACGATGATGTTGGCGGCCAGGAGACCCCAGCCTCCCATCCAGCCGACCCACGGGCCGAACGCTTTCGTGGCCCACGTGAACGTGGTGCCGCTGTCCGGCGAGTCGGCGTTCAGTTCCCGGTAGGCGAACGCCACCAGGATCATCGGGATGAACGCGACAATGAAAATTGCCGGCAGCTGCACGCCGACGGCGCCGACGGCGGGACCCAGTGAGCTGGTCAGGCTGTAGGCCGGCGCCACCGAGGAGATGCCTAGGACGACGACGGCGAGCAGGCCCAGCTGGCCGCCTTTGAGGCCCTTGCCCGTGATGCCGTGTTTGGACCCGGCCGGATCGACGACGTCGTGCGTTGTGGTGCCGTCTTTACGGCCGATAGTCTGACTCATTGCTGACCTGTTTCCTGGGGAGTGGACGGTTGCTGTTGGGTGGAGCCCGGGGATTCCGATCACGGTTACTTCGGTGAGACGGGCGTCACAGAAATGAACAAGGTTCATTTAGTATCGGGGGTGGGTTCAGTAAGGGGCAAGACCTAATATGAATAAAGTTCATTTATTTATTCGGCGGCGGGCCGTTAGGCCCTAGACCGCGGAAGGGTCGCGGCAGACTCTGGGCCTATGAGTGGAACGAACGGCCCGGTCCCGGACATCAAGTCCGCCCACCTGAAGGAACAGCCGACGGCGGTGGTGCGTGAGACCGTGCCCATGTCCGCACTGCGGGGCTTCTTCGACCGCGCCTTCGGTGCCGTTATAGGCGCCGTGCAGCAGCAACATGTCCAGCTGGCAGGGCCCCCGTTCGCCCTCTACCGCGGGATGCCGACCGACGTCGTGGACGTCGAGGCCGGGTTCCCGCTCGCCGCGCCGTTCACAAGCACAGGCGGGGAGGGCGGGCCCGTTACCGCCGGAACGCTTCCCGCGGGGAAAGCGTACGAGGCGATGCACATCGGCCCCTATGCCACGCTCCAGCAGACGTACGGCGCCATCATGGCGCGGATGCAGGCGGACGGCGTGACCCCGGCCGGGACCATGTGGGAGTACTACCTCAGCGACCCGGGTGCCGAGCCGGACCCGGCGAAATGGCAGACCCTGGTGGTCTGGCCGGTCGCCTGAATTGCGGCCTTCAACCCGGCGCCAGAGAGCCGCAAAAGACTCATACTGTCTGATTGGCCACACTATTCTTCAACTCCGTGCATAATGTCCTAAACTGCTTCACTGAGGTGCCTGAAATGGCGCTGCGCAGCAACGAAAGTGAACCCTGATATGGCTACCGATTACGACGCCCCACGCAAGACAGAAGAAGAGTCTCCCGCTGAGTCGCTGGAGGCCCTGCAGGCGTCCCGTGGCGGCGGCGCCCAGACTGCCGTGATCGACGTCGATGAGAACGACACCGCGGAAGGCATCGATCTTCCGGGTGCGGATCTGTCCGGCGAAGAGCTGACCGTCATTGTTGTTCCCGAGCAGTCCGACGAATTCACCTGCTCCTCCTGCTTCCTGGTCCGTCACCGGTCTCAGGTCGCCCGTGAAAAGAACGGCATGAAGTACTGCCGCGACTGCGAAGGCTAAATTCCTTCCACCGTTCCGGCTGCTTCCAGCAGCCGGTGACACAGCAGCGCCACATGAAGCGCCGGACCCGCAAGGGGACCGGCGCTTCATGCGTTCCTAACGGTTGGGCGCCAATCCCGACGCAGCCCTCGCCAGCCGGCCCGGCCGCTCCTACCCTTGAACTGTCACATCGTGCTATCACATCGCGCTATCACATCGCTCTGTCACATTGCTCGAGGGGGTGGCCGCTTTGAAGGGCTCCCGGTTGAATATTTCCGAATTCCGGAAGTTCCGCGCATTGCTTGCGGCACTGCTGATGGCTGTGGGCCTGGGGGTGCTGGCCCCCGGCCCGGCCGCCGCAGACCCCTACTGTGGGCAGGTCTGGGGTTCGCTGGCCAAGACGGATCCGGCCATGAGCCAGGCCAAGGTGGTCAACGTCCGGACCGGACAGCATTACTGTTTCGACCGCCTGGTGGTCGACCTGAACGGTCCCGCGCCCGGCTACACTGTGCGGTACGTGCCCCAGGTGGTGCAGGACGGCTCGGGCCTGCCGGTTCCGCTGCGGGGCCAGGCGTTCATCCAGGTGACGGTCAACGCGCCAGCCTATGATGACGCCGGCAAGCCCACTTACACCCCGGCCGACAAGAATGAACTCTCCAACGTGACCGGCTACCAGACCTTCCGCCAGGTGGCGTGGGCGGGCAGCTTCGAAGGCTACAGCAGCATGGGCCTTGGAGTCCGCGCGCGGCTGCCGTTCCGGGTCTTCACCTTGGCCGGGCCCGGCACAGGGTCACGGCTCGTGGTGGACGTGGCGCACTTCTGGTAAGGCTGACTGCGCCCGGCCGACCGGCGGCCGGCGGCGGCTACAGCGAGCCGAGTTCGGCCCGCAGCGGGTAGTCCCGGCCGTCGAGCACGAGCTGGGTGCAGGATCCTGATTCGCGGTTGAGCACGATCGGTGCCATGAGGTTCACGGTGGTGGAGCCGGGGGCGTGGTTGACCACGATCAGTACCTGGGCGTCGGAAGCGTGCGCCAGGCCCAGCGCATCCAGGGCCGCTGCCGGAACCGGGGGAGCGTAGCTGGGCGCGAAGATGGCGGCGTCGGCCAGGAACAGGCGCATCCCGGAGCCCGACTCCAGGGCGTACAGGCCGGCGGCACCCTCGACGCTGCGGAGAGTGAAGTCGTGCAGGTTTTCGAAGCCCGGCATGGGCGCGGTGAACGTGACGGGCGTGTTCAGCACGGCAGTGCTCACCGCAGGAAGTCCATCAGCGTGGGCTGCAGCACCCGTGCCGTCGCGGCCAGGGCCACCTGGTAGTTGGTCTCCTGCAGCTTCAGGTCCATGATGACGCTGCCGAGGTCCGCCTTTTCTATGCCGGTACGCTGTGCATCCAACGTGGCCTCCAATTCTGTGTTGACGTTGCCCGCACGTTCCAGCTGTGCCTGGCGTGTTCCTATCTCAGCACGTCCGTTGACAACATTTTTGAACGAAGCATCCAGGGCTGCAAGACGCGGGGTGATGTCCGCGCCGTTTTTTAGGTCGGCGGCGATCTTTCCCACGGTATCGAAAACCGAGCCGGCGCCGTCGCCGAAGACCGCGGCGCCATCCGCATCCACCCGTACTGTCTGGGTGGGGCTGATGCGGCGCTCCACGGAGGAACCGGCAACGCCCTGGAAGGCCGGAGGTGTGCCCGTGAAGGCGCTGGCGGCGTCGGAACTTCCCGCGAAAATGTTGCGACCCAGATGCTTGCTGTTGGCGATCGAGAGGAGGTCGTCGTTGAGGGACTCCAGTTCGATGGCGATGGCGTCCTTGCCGGACTGGTTCAGCGACCCGTTGCCCGCCATGACGGTGAGGTCCTGGACGCGGAGCATGATGTTGGTGGCCTGTTCCAGGGCGGAATCCGCCGCCGTGAGCCAGGTGTTGCCGTCGTCGATGTTCCGGCCGTACTGGGCGGTGGCCGCCTGCCTGGAACGAACATCGAGCGCCTGTGCGGTGGCTGCCGGATCATCCGAGGGGCGGGAGATCTTGTCGAGGGAGGCGGCCTTGTCCTGCAGTTCGGCCAGCTTCGCCTGCTGGGTCTGCAGCGTCCGCTGGGCGGCCGCGCTCATGGTCAGGTTCGTCACCCGGTTCAACATGGTGGCTACCTTCCTACAAGTCCGGTGCGGTTAATCAGGACGTCCAAGGCTTCGTCGACGGCGGTCATGACGCGGGCCGCCGCTTGGTAGGCATGCTGGTTGGTTAGGAGGCTGACGTTCTCCTCATCGAGGCTGACCGATGCCTGCGAGGCCCGGCCGGTCAGCGCCGAGGTCTGGGCTGCGGCGGTGAGTGCCTCGTGCTGTTGGGCGCCCCGGGACTGGACACCGATGCTGGTGACGATTCCTGACCAGATTTTGTCCGGGGACGCCGTGCCGGTGCCAAGCTGTGAGATCCGGTCCGCGATTCCGGTGTCCAAGGCACCCTTGTTGGGCAGTTTGAGGGCGATGTCGGCGGTGCTCGCCGGCGCCTTGATGCCCATGGCTGCAGGGCCGGTGGCGCTGACGGAGAAGAACTCGGCATTGGTGGCGCCGGTTCCCGTCTCGCCAAGCCTGTGGACGTCATTGACGGCTGTGGCCAGTGCGGTGGCGAAGTCGTTGTAGGACTGTGCGGCCTCGGCGATGGCGCCACCCGACCCGCCGGAGGCGGGTGCGAGCACCGACAAAGCGCCGGCGAGCTCGCCGCCGTCGAGCGCTGCCGTCCCGCCGGGATTGGTCCAGTCGATGCGCGGGGCGTTGCCCGTTGCCTGGTCCATGGTTGTTGCACCGGCCAGTGCCAGGGTCCGGACCGAACCACCTGTGACCAGGGCGTTGCCGCCGACCAGCACATCCACGGTGCCGTCCGGCTGTTCACGGACGGTGCCGCCGGCGAGGCCCGCAATCTTGTCCGTGAGTTTGGCCCGGGCGTCGATCAGCTCATTGGCGGACCCGCCCGCGGCCAGCGTTGAGCGGATGGTCGTGTTGTAGGCGGCAACCTGGGCGGCGGCGGCGTTCACGGCGTTGACGTTGTCCGCGGCCTGGGCGCGGACGCTGCTCCACTGTGCGTCGAGGGCCTGGTACGCGGAGGAAATTTTGTCGGTCACGGAGTTGGCTGCATTGAGCAGCAGACCTTTGGGCCCGTCCTGGTCGGGCTGATTGGCCGCGCCCTGCCACGCAGACCAGAATCCCTGCAGGGCAGTGGAAATTCCGTTCTCACCGGGTTCCTGGAGGATCCCCTCGATTCCCTGAAACGCTGAGGAGCGGACACTGGCGTAGCCGGCCTGGGAGTTCGTGGACCGGACACTGGAATCCAGGAAGATGCTGCCCAGCCGCGCGATCCCGTCCACGGACACGCCCTGTCCCGCTTCCGGACGGCCGGAGCCGAAGAGGCCCTGGGCCGGAGCGGCAATCGAAGACTGCTCCACGCGCTGCCGGGTGTACCCCTCGGTGGCGGCGTTGGCGATGTTCTGACCGGCCACGTTCATGCCCAGCTGGGCGGCCGTCAGTCCCCGGTAGGCGGTGTTCAGGGCGCCAAAAGTGCTCATGGTCGCTTCCTTAGAATTGCTGGTCGAAGATGCGGGAGCCAGCGGTTTCCGCGGTCTTACCGTGGGCGTCGTACGTGCCGGCGGCCGCCGCAGGCCGCAGATCGGCCAGGGACTCCTGGGCGGACCGGACAGCCGTGCGCAGGTACTGCTCGTTGGAATCGCGCAGTTCCTTGATGAGGGCGGTCTGGCGGGTCAGCGCGGTCAGGTGTGCGGTAAGGACCTCGGCCCAGGCACCTTCCGGAGCTGCGGCGGCGAGTTCTGCCAGGGACGCGTCGGACGGCAGCCCCCAGTTTTCGGCCACAACCGCCGCCTCGATGGTTCGTGCCAGGCTCGCCTGGGAAAGGTGCCCGAGGACCTGCTCGACCTCCCGCGTGCCGTGCGCCAGCCAGCGGGACTTGCCGGACGTGAGCAGCAGTTGCTCTTCCTCCAGCTTGAATGTCAGAACGTCCAGAAGTTCACGCTCCCGCCACAGCAGGGCTGAAAGTTCGTGGATGGCCATGGTCCGGACGGCTCCCTCATGTGTGAATGGTGCAGGTGGCTGATGCGGTGATGACAGGGCCTCTACACATCGTGCGGACGATGCAGGCTCCAGCAGGGTTCGTAGAAACTATCGGCGCGACCGGAGGATCCGTTAGCAGTAATACGGCTGATAACACGCAGCATTTGGCGCGAGGGAAAAACCGAAAACAATTTTGGATTTCTCCTTACCTGTGCTTTCGAAGCGGCGATAGCTACTCCTGAAGGCCCACGGATGGGCCATCGCTTATAGTCCCACTCACGGAGGAAATACCATGGGCTTCGTTATCAACAACAACCTTGCGGCAAACAACACTTACCGCAGCCTCAACGCCACCCAGAGCGACCTTTCCAAGTCCCTGGAGAAGCTGTCCACCGGCCTGCGCATCAACCGCGCCGGCGATGACGCAGCAGGCCTGTCCATCTCCGAGGGCCTCAAGTCGCAGGTCACCGGATCGGCTCAGGCCGCCCGCAACGCCCAGGACGGCATCTCGGTCATCCAGACCGCTGAAGGCGCCCTGACCGAGGTCCACTCCATCCTGCAGCGTGTGCGTGACCTCGCTGTCCAGGCCGGTAACGACTCGAACAACTCGGACGCCCGCGCGGCCATCAAGGCAGAGTCCGACGCACTGGGCGATGAACTGACCCGCATCGGTGACTCGACCAACTTCAACACCATCAAGCTGCTCGACGGCAGCGCCACCGCGCTGACCTTCCAGGTTGGAGCGGGCAGCACGGCCGCGGAAGACCAGATCGTCGTCGACCTTTCGGGCGCTGACATTTCGACCCTCGGCGCCACCGTCAAGGCCCTGACGTTCGACACCGCCGCAAATGCCCTTGCCTCGGTTGGTTCGGTTGACACCGAGATCAAGAACATCTCCACGGAGCGGTCCAACATCGGTGCCGTCCAGAACCGTCTTGAGCACACCATCAAGTCGCTGAACGTTGCCGGTGAGAACCTGCAGGCCGCTCAGTCCCGCATCGCAGACGTCGACATGGCGCAGGAAATGGTCAAGTTCACCAAGGCCAACATCCTGTCCCAGGCCGGCACTGCCATGCTGGCCCAGGCAAACCAGTCCAGCCAGGGCGTTCTTTCCCTCCTGCGCTAAACCGGTTTCCGGCAGCCGGCAGTCCAGGACTGAGGCTGCCATCCTGATCGGACGAAGAGACACCCCCGATCACCACGCTGCGGAAGGGCCGGACGATGCCACAACCATCGTCCGGCCCTTACGCGCAGCATCAGTAGTTTTGGAATACAAGACGTTTCGCTTCAGCAGCAGCAAGGAAAGGCAGCGATGGGAATCTCACTCGACGGACTGGCCAGCGGGCTCGACACCACCGCGCTTATCGCCTCCATCATGCAGGTCGATGCCCTTCCCCAGACGCTGCTCAAGAACAAGTCCTCAGACATCCAGTCCATGGTGTCCGCGCTCCAGGGACTCAACACCAAGGTAGCCGCGTTGGCAACGCAGGCGACTGCCGCGGCCAAACCCGGCGCCCTGGACCTCTACACCGCCGCTACGAACAGTGACAAAGTCACCGCCACGACCACAACAGGTGCTGCGGTCGGGTCGCTGGACTTCCAGGTCACCGCGCTCGCCCAAACCCAGGTCACTGTGACCCCCAAGGTGAACGGCGTGACCGGCTGGCCCTACACGACCATGACTATCAACAGCGGCGGCACCCCGTACACGATTGAACCGCTCAGCAACAACCTCGACGACGTTGTGAAGGCTGTCAATGCCGCCGGCGCCGGCGTCACCGCAAGCAAGGTGGACGTGGGCGGCGGAGATTTCCGGATCCAGTTCACCGCGACGAAGTCCGGCAGCGCCGGGGCCTTCACCATCTCTGATCCGGGCACGACCTTCACTGACGTCAAGGCTGCGCAGGACGCGGAGATCACGCTTTGGCCGGGCAACCCCGCGGTGTCGACAACTGTCAAGTCGTCAACCAACACCTTCGCCGAACTGTTGCCCGGAGTCTCAGTCACTGCCAAGGACGTCACCGCCGCCCCGGCCACCTTGACCGTGTCCCGTGACGACGCCGGGATCACCAAGGTCGCTTCCGACCTGGTCGACGGCGTCAACGGCATCTTCTCGTTCGTGGCCAGCAGGACCGCGGTCAGCACGACGACGAACTCGACCGGTACCACGACCTCGGCCGGCGTCTTTGCCGGCGACACCACGGTGCGTTCGGTCGACCAGGACATCCTCTCGGCCGCGTCGCTGCCGGTCGGCACCCCGCCGCGGTCGCCGTCGGAAATCGGCATCAGCATCACCAAGACCGGCACCATGGAGTTCGACGCCACCAAGTTCGGCGCCGCCCTCGCTGCCGATCCTGCCGGTACGGCGGCCAAGGTGCAGGAGATCGCGGGGCGGATTGCAGCCGCGGCTACCAAGGCCTCGGACAAGTACGATGGCACCTTGACCAAGACCATCACGGGCCAGCAGTCCGAAGTCCGCGACCTTGCCGACCGGATCAGCGACTGGGACACCCGGCTCGCTTCCCGAAAAGCCACCCTCCAGCGGACTTACTCAGGACTTGAGGTGGCGCTCAGCAACATGAAGGCCCAGCAGTCCTGGCTCACGTCGCAGCTTGCCGGTCTCTCCTCAGGAAGCAGTTCATCATGACGTTCAACGGCTACGGAGCGGGTGGCTTCGGAAGCGCCGCGCAGCGCAACCAGTACCTCGAAGATTCGGTCCTCTCGGCTCCGCCGGCGCGACTGCTCACCATGCTCTACGACCGTCTCCTTCTGGACCTTGGCCGGGCCGAGACCGCGCAGCAGGCCTCGAACTGGCCGGTCGCGTCCGAAAACCTCCTGCACGCGCAGGCCATCATCGCCGAGCTCGTCTCCTCCCTGAAGACGGACGACTGGGACGGCGCCGACGGCCTGCTGGGGCTGTACAACTATGCGTTCACTGCCCTGGTCAACGCCAACATCCAGCGCGATCCCGTCCTCACCCGGGAGGCGATCGACCTCCTGGAGCCGTTGCGCCAGGCGTGGCACGAGGCCGCCGCGTCGGTTCCCGCGCCGGCCGCCGCGGCACCCCCCTTCGCGGCGAAAGCCGCACCCGCCTTCGCCGGAGCATGGAACACCCAGCCCGGATCAGGCGGCGGGAGCCTCGGTTTTGGCTGACCCTGCCGAGGAGATACCCGCGGACACCACCCTGGCCGCCTGGATGGCTGTCCTGGACGTGCTCGAAACGGCCGTCCAGTCCGCTGAGCGCACCCTGAAGGATCCGCTGGGGCCGCTGGCCGCCGCCACCGGGTCCGCGGCCGAACCACGGCCGGAAAAACGCTGGACCCCGCCGCCGCTGCCGGGACCGCTGCCGGCCGCCGCCCGGCGCCGCGCCATCGCCCTGGCCGCCGCCCAGGAGCGCGTTGCCCTCCGGCTGGAAGAGGCCCGGCGGGGCGTGGCCCGCCAGCTGCAGGCCGTCTCCTCCGTGCCCGGGGTGGGGGAGTCGCCCGGAGCCGTGTACCTGGACGTCAACGGCTAAGAACCCCGGCCCCAGAACATCCGAAAATACTCTCCGGTTTTCGCCTAACGCGGCGCTGACCAGTGCCGATAACCTCTGTAAGAGCACGGATCGCTCGCTTACCGGCCACGGATCGGCCACCCCACCTTTCCCAGGCAGGACTCTGTGCTCGAATCCGTGACTTCCGCCGCCCTGGCCAGCGCCATGGACGGGCTGGCACTGCGCCAGCGGACCATTGCGAACAACATCGCGAACGTCAACACGCCGAATTACCACGCGAAGCGGGTCAGCTTCGAGGAGGCCCTCGCGGCATCGGTGCAGAACGGCGACGGCCACGTCCAGGCAACAACGGCGGAATCGCTTGAACCGACGCAGCTGAACGGCAACAACGTCAACCTGGACACCGAGACCCTGTCCAACATCGACACCGTGCTGCGCTTCCAGTTCGCCGCCCGCGCCGTCAACTCCGAGTTCACCGCCGTCCGTTCCGCCCTGAGGACCAGCTGATGACCTTCGACGTGATCGGCATCGCCGGCTCCGCCCTTACCGTCCACCGTAAGTGGCTCGACGCGGTCTCCGACAACCTGGCCAACATGAACAACGCATCTGCCACGTCCGGCCCGGCCTTCCAGGCCCGGTACGTCGAGGCGGCCGAAGGCTCGGAAGGCTCCGGCGTGTACGTCAAGGGCACCGCCCTGGGCAGCGCCGAAGGCAGGATCGTCTACCAGCCGGACCACCCGCTCGCGGACGCCAACGGCAACGTCAAGTACCCGGACATCGACATGGCCGAGCAGATGGGCGCGCTGATCATCGCCCAGCGCGGCTACCAGGCCAACGCCCAGGTCGTGGACCGGGCCCGCGAAACCTACATGGCTGCCCTCGAGATTGGACGCTCCTGATGACTGTTTCCCCCATCGCCCCGGTCCAGGGTGTCCTGCCCACCAGCTACGTTGCCGGAGCGGCCCCCGCCGCCGGTACGGACGGCTCGGCCTTCGCAACCTCGCTCACCGGCGCGGTGGACAACCTCCAGCAGCTGCAGTCGACGTCGAAAGACCTCGCCGTTACCGCCGTCACCGGCAACCTGGATGACATCCACAACGCCACGCTCGCCGCGACCCGCGCCCAGGTCACGCTCGAGCTCATGGCCACCGTGCGGAACAAGGGCGTAGACGCGTTCAACGAGATCATGAGGATGCAGGCCTGATGCCTCCGCAGATAACCGCGTTCTTCCAGCGTATCGGCGACGGACTGAAGAGCTTCACCGCCGGCCAGCGCACCCTCGCCGTGCTCGGCGCCGCCCTCCTGGTGGTGGGCATCGTGGCCCTGTCCGCCTGGCTCACCCGCCCCGTGCTGACCCCGCTGTTCTCCGGCCTGCAGACCAGCGATGCGAACGGCATTGTCGAACAGCTCCGCAAGGACAACGTCCCCTACGAACTCAGCGACGGCGGATCCACCATCCTCGTCCCGCAGGACAAGGTCTACGACGAACGGCTCAAGGCCGCGGCCGCCGGCCTGCCGACCGCCGCCGCCACCGGCTACTCCCTGCTGGACAAGATGGGCGTCACTTCCTCGGAGTTCCAGCAGTCCGTCACCTACAAGCGCGCCCTGGAAGGCGAACTCGCCAGCACCATCTCCGCCATGGACGGCGTGAAAACCGCCGCCGTCCGGCTCGCCATCCCGGAGAAGACCGTGTTCGTGTCCACGACGCCGGACACCACCGCCTCCGTGTTTGTCGAGACCGACCCCGGCACCACCCTGTCCGGCGACAAGGTGCAGGCGATCGTCCACCTGACCTCCGCCGCCATCGAAAACCTCAAGCCCGCCAACGTCTCCGTGGTCGACTCCCAGGGCAACGTGCTCTCCACCGTCGGCGCCGGGGCGACGGGGTCAACCTCCAAACAGGCCAGCGACTACCAGAACCGCACCTCGGACGCCGTCCGCGCCGTCCTGGACCGCGTGGTGGGCCCGGGCAACTCCACCGTGGCCGTCGCCGCCGATGTGACGGGCGAATCCGCGCAGCAGAAGAGCGAAACGTTCTCCAATGCCGAGGGCGCCCTGCCGCTGAGCGAATCGTCCAAGACCGAGAAGTACACCGGCACCGGGGGAGGGGCTGCGGGAGTCCTCGGCCCGGACAACATCGCCGTCCCCAGCGGCACGAGCGGCAACGGGAACTTCGATTCCTCCACCGAGACCAAGAACAACGCCGTCAACAAGGTCACTGAGGACCGCACCATCCCGGCTGGCGCCATCAAGCGGCAGACCATTTCCGTCGCCGTCAGCCAGGCAGCCGCCGGCGGACTGAACCTGACCTCCCTGAAGAACCTCGTGACGTCGGCCGCCGGCGTCGACACCGGACGGGGCGACGTCGTCACCGTTGAAGTGGTGCCGTTCAGCACCTCCGCCGCCGACGCCGCCGCCAAGGCCCTTGCCGACGCCCAGGCCGCCGCCGAGGCCGAAAAGCAGGCAGCGTTCTTCGGAACACTCGTCACCGCGGGCAGCATCCTGCTGGGCCTGCTGATCCTGGCCCTCGTGGTCACGATCATCCTCCGGCGTCGCCAGAAGCGTGAGCCCGTGGACCTCGGGGAACGCCTGGACCTGGAGATCATGCCCGTGGCCCCGCCCGTCACGGCGCTTCCGCCGGCACCGGCGACGTCCGCCATCCCGATTACGGCCCTGCCGCCGCTGCCAGGTCCCACCACCGAGCAGCTGGAATCCGAGCGCCGCCGGCTCGAGATCGACAGCATGGTCGCCGCCAACCCGGAGAGGGCTGCCGACTACCTGCGCAGCCTCATGGATGACAGGCAACCGGCATGAAACCGGCAGATACGCTCCTGACCGGCACCCAGCGCGCTGCCGTGGTCCTGATGCAGATGAGTCCGGAGAACGCCGCGAAGGTCATGGCCCAGCTCACAGACACGGAGGCGGAGGAAATCGCCGCCGAGATCGTCAAGCTCCGCAAGGTGGATCCGGACGTCGCCGAAGAGATCATGAAGGACTTCCACCAGGCCGCGCAGACCAGCCAGCGCCAGGCCCGGGGCGGCCGGGAACTTGCCGAGGGCCTCCTCGAGGCGTCGTTCGGCTCAGAAAAGGCCGCCGGCCTCATCAACCGCCTGACCGTCAACATGGCCGGGAAGTCCTTCGAATTCCTCGAAGACATCGAACCGGTGCAGATCCTGGCGCTGATCGACGGCGAACTGCCGCAGACCATCGCCCTGGTCCTGGCCCACCTCAGCCCGCGCAAGGCCTCCGCCGTGATGTCCGGGCTGCCGGGCTCGCTGCGCGCCGACGTCGCCCTCAGCATCGCCACCATGGGTTCCGGCGCGCCCGAAGCGATCGGAATCGTCGCCGACACCCTCAAACTCCGCGGCGGCGCCGCGGTGTCCCAGCAGGCCTCCAAGGTGGTGGGCGGCATCCAGCCGCTGCTGGAGATCATCAACCGGACCGACGCCGGCACGGAACGGTCCGTGCTGGACGGCCTGGATCTGCTCGATCCCGACCTCGCCGTGGAGATCCGAGCGCAGATGGTGACGTTCGACGACATCGTCAAACTGGAGCGCCGCGACGTCCAGCTGGTGCTCCGCGGCCTCGATTCGGCCGTCCTGGCCGTCGCCATGAAGGGCGCCTCCGAGCCGGTCCTGGAGACCATCACCACCAACGTCTCCGGCCGCAACCTGGAAATCCTCGAGTCCGAGATCGCCGGGCTCGGCCCGCTGCGGGCCTCGCAGATCGAAGAGGCCCGCGCCGCCGTCGTCCGCTCCATCCGGGAGCTCGAGGCGGAAGGCCAGATCACCATCCAGCGCGGGGACGAAGAAGACTATGTCTACTGACAGCGCCGCAGCCGGCGGCCCGGCGCGGATCGTGTTTCCCTCGCTGCGGGCCAACGGCCCGGCCGCCGAACAGGCCGGTTACACCGAGGGCCACGCCGCAGGCTACGCCGCCGGCGTCCGGGCCGCGGCGAAGGAGCAGCGCCGCTGGCGCGACCGGATGGCCGCCGAGCAGGCCGCCTCCCTGGCCGCCGGGCAGCAGGACCTGGACCGGGCCGTCCGCGCCCTGGCCGTCGCCCGCACCGACTTCGCCCACCGCAACGTCCAGGCCCTGCAGGACGCCGAGGAGGTCCTGGCGCGCACGGCGCTGGAACTGGCCGAGGCCATCCTCGGCTACGAACTGGCCGAAGGCACCCGCACCGCCCGCGGGGCCCTGGCCCGCGCCCTCTCGGGGAACGACGCCGCCACCGTCCTGGCGATCCGGCTGCACCCGGCCGACGTCGAGGTCCTCACCCGTGAAGGCCAGGACCTGCCGGCCGGGCTGCCGCTCATCGCCGATCCTTCCCTGGCGCGCGGCGACGCGAAGGTCGAATACCAGCAGGGCTGGTTCGACGCCGGCCTGCGCAGCGCCCTGGACCGGGCCCGTACCGCGCTGCTGGGGGAGTCCGGGCCGGCTTCGGATGAACGGGGCCCGGCGTGATCGCCGAATGGCGGCCCAAGGGTGCCGATTACGCCGCCGCGCTGGCCGCCGCCGCCCCGCAAAGGGTCGGGGTTGTCACCTCGGTCATGGGCCTGGGCCTGGAGGTGTCCGGGCTGGACTGCGCCCTGGGCGACCTCGTCACTGTGGGCACGAATCCGGGACTCGACGCCGAAGTGGTCGCCGCCCTGGACGGCTCGGTGCGCTGCATGCCCCTGGGACGCCTCGCCGGCGTCGCAGCCGGGGACCCCGTCCGCGCCAAGGGCAGCGCTGTCCTCGTCCCCACCGGCCGGGGTCTCTTCGGCCGGGTCATCGACGGACTGGGCCGCCCGATCGACGGCAAGGGCCCGCTGCTCAGCGGCCCGCGCGTGCCGATCGACAACGAGGCACCCAACGCCATGAAACGCGCGCGCATCGACTCCCCGCTGCAGACCGGCGTCCGCGTCCTGGACACCATGACGACGCTCGGCAAGGGCCAGCGCATGGGCCTGTTCGCCGGTTCCGGCGTCGGCAAGTCCTCCCTGCTCTCCATGATCGCCCGCGGCACCGACGCCGAAGTCTCCGTGATTGCCCTCGTAGGCGAACGCGGCCGCGAAGTGCGCGAATTCCTCGAAGACGACCTCGGCCCGGCCGGCCTGGCCCGCTCCGTAGTGGTGGTCGCCACGTCCGACGAACCCGCCCTCATGCGCCTGCGCGCGGCCTTCACCGCCACCCGGATCGCCGAATCGTTCCGCGACCAGGGCCAGGACGTGGTCCTGATGATGGACTCCCTCACCCGCGTGGCCATGGCCCAGCGCGAGATCGGCCTCTCCGCCGGCGAACCCCCGGCAACCCGCGGCTATCCGCCGTCGACCTTCTCCGTCCTCGCCCGGCTCCTGGAACGTGCCGGCACCGCCGAAGCCGGCTCCGTCACCGGCATCTACACCGTGCTGGTGGACGGCGACGACCACAACGAACCCATTGCCGACGCCGCCCGCTCCATCCTGGACGGCCACGTGGTGCTGGACCGCAAGCTCGCCGTGACGGGGCACTTCCCGTCCGTGGACGTGCTCGGGTCCGTGTCCCGGGTGGCGGGCAAGGTCAACGCCCGGCCGCACCTGGACGCCGCAGCCACGCTCCGCCGGGTCCTCGCAGCCCGGAAGGCGGCGCAGGACCTGATCGACGTCGGCGCCTACCAGGCCGGCACCAACCCGCTCGTCGACGCCGCACTGAACCACGAGCAAGCCGTAAGCGACTTCCTCCAGCAGCCTATGGAGGAATCCACGGCTCACCCCGAGTCCTGGCAGCGGCTCGGCCACCTCACTTCGATCCTGGGAGCAGCAGCATGAACCGCGAATTCTCTCTGGCCGGCCTCCTGCGCCTCCGCCAGCTCCAGCAGGACCAGGCCGCCACCGGGCTGGCGCGCGCCCGCTCACGCTCCAACTCGGTGCGCGTGCGGGAGGCAGCCGCCCGCCGCGAGCTGGCCGCGACCGACGACCCCATCTCCAGCTCCGCGTCCCTGCGGGCGGTGGCCGCCGCCCGCTCCTCCGCGCACAGCATGCTCGCGGACCTGCAGAACCTCACGCGCCTGGCCGAGGCCGATGAGGCCGGCGCCCGCGCCGAGTTCATCGCCGCCCGCACACGGTCCGTGGGCCTGGAAAAACTCCAGGCACGCCACCACGCCGAAGTCAGCAGCGCGGACCTGCGCGCCGAACAGTCCGCGCTGGATGAGATCGCCTCGACCAGCTGGCACCGGGACGACCAGCAGGAGAAGCCATGAGCATGACCGAGGCGATCGGCCGGATGCAGGGCATCCAGTCCATGATCGCGGAACTCAGCCGCCCCGCGGCCGCGGACGTCAGTGCCGCAGGCACCAGCGCCGCCGCCAAGGCCGCGGCCGCATCCTCCCTGGCCACCGCCACGGGCACCGGCGATACCGCCTCCTTCACGCAGGCCCTCGCCGCGGCCCTCGGCAGCACCGGCACGGATGCCTCGTCGCTCACGGACAGCCTGGGGCTGGGCGGCACTGGGCTGGGCAGCACAGCGGCGGCCGGAGTATCCGCGCTCACCGGCGCAACGGCGTCGGGGACCGTCCGGACAGGCGGTGCCGCGACGGGCAACGACGTGGTGGCGGCGGCCAAGAAGTACATCGGCGTTCCCTACGTCTGGGGCGGCACCAACCCGGCCAGCGGCATGGACTGCTCGGGCTTCACCCAGCGCGTCTTCAAGGACCTTGGCATCGACATTCCCCGCGTCGTGAGCGACCAGATGCGCAAGGGCACCCCGGTAGCCTCCCTCGCCGAGGCGAAACCGGGCGATCTCCTCGTGAGCTTCGGCGGCAACCACATCTCGATCTACCTGGGCAACGGCAAGGCGATCGACGCTCCCGTCCCCGGCAAGACCATCCAGATCCGCGACGCCTGGGAACAGCAGTCCAACCTGACGTCCATCCGGCGCATCGTTCCCGCGGGGACCGCATCGTGAGGGCCGCGGTGTCTGCGGACCTCGCATCCGCCCTGTTGGCGGGGGCCTTGGGCGCGGCCGGCAGGCAGGGTCCGGGGTCGCGGTCGGACGCGGGAACGCCTGCCACTGCGTCCTTCGACGCGGTGCTCGGCGACCTCCAGGGCGGTGGCACGGCTCCTGCCGAGGCGAACAGCGCCGCCGTCACCCCCGAAACTGTCGCCCCTGGGACGGTTGCTGCCACCATCCCGGCCGCCGTCCCGGCGGCCGTCCCTGTGTCCGTTCCGGCCACCGGCGCGACGGCCGAATGGGTCCCCGGTGCTGTTCAGGACAGCAGCTTCCCTGCGGAAGCCGCTCCGGTGACGGACGACGGCGTGCCCTCCGCCGCCGCGCCCCTCACCGGGGCAGACTCCGAACCCGCCGGCGACCGTGCCGCCGTCCCGGCGCCAGTGACCGACGCCGGTGCACTGGCCTCTATCGCGTTTGCCGGCCTCCTGCAGGTCTCACCATCCGCAGCGCCGGCACCGGCCGGCATTCCGGTCCGCGTTCCGGCGGGCGAGCTCCGGGAGTCCGGACGCCCGGTTTCGGCCAGCACCCAGGCCAGCGGCCCTGCCCGGATTCCAACAGAGGCTGCCGCGCCGGAAGGGAACACGGCGCCTGTCCTGGGGACTTCGGTTCCCGTGCTGGCAGTATCTGCTCCGGCAACATCGTGGCCGGTCACGCAGGCTGTGACCACACCTGCCCTGACCGTCCCGGTCGGGACCGCCCCGGTCGGGACTGCCCCGGCTGGGACCGCACCGGGCAGGTCCACCTTTGGGCTCGCGACCACGGCGACCGGTTTTGCGGCTGACCCTAGCACCGGCCCCCGCCAACCGGGGCCTGCCGGGTCTGTGAACGCACCCGTTGCCTCACCGTTCGTCGTGCCCGCTGCCACCGGGACGCCGGGGACGGCCGTTCGGGTGGTTTCCGCCGTGACCGGCAGTGCCCCTGCGCTGGACACTGCGCGCGCTACCGCCGGAACGCCACCGGCGGGAACCGCAGCGGAGCCCGCTCCGGTACCCGGCGGACCGGGCGCCACCGCCGTCGTTCCGTCCGCACCGCAGACTGTCGCCGCTGCGCCCGCGGCGCAGACCGCCCGCCCTTTCACCGCCCGTGCGGTGACAGCCGGCATCGCCCAAGCTGGCACCGCAGTGCCGGCGGACGGGACCACGGATCCGGCACCCGCAGCCGCGTCCGCCTCCGCCCCGGCAGCGGCAGCGGCACAGCCGGCGGTACCGGGGGATGCGCTTGCCGCTGCCGCTCCGGCTGCCGCGGGGGCAGGGGCCGCTCAGCCACCTGCCGCCGGCGCAGCTATGCCGCAGCCCGCAACCCACACCGCGTCCCATGCCGCGGCACCCCTGCAGCCCCAGCTGGCCAAGCCGCTCTTCACCCTTGTCGGTGCGCCGCACGGCCAGCACGTCATGACGCTCAAGGTCAGCCCCGAGGATCTCGGCCCGCTGACCGTCCGGGCGCACATCGACGCCGGGGGAGTGCGGATCGAACTCTTCGCTCCCGGCGAGGTGGGTCGCGAAGCGGTCCGGGGGATCCTGCCCGAACTCCGGAAGGAACTCGCGGACGCCGGCTTCGGCGCAAGCCTTGACCTGTCGGACCACAGCGGCCCCGGCAACCCCGGCCAGAACAGCGCAGGCCAAAACAGCACAGGCCAGGATCGCCCGGGCAACGGCCCGACCGGTGCTGGCTCCTCTGGCGCCGGCCGCGACTCCGCCGGAAACGGCCCTGGTGGCCGGAACGGAGCCGGCGAGCCGCGGCCTGGACACCGCTGGGGCCCGGGGCCGGATGAGCAGACCGGCAACGCCGGAAGGATCCCCGCCAGCCCCCAGACCACCCTCGACATTCTCGTCTGACACGAAGGAACGCGAACTATGACGATTCAGCCGATCGCAGCCCAGCCGGCCACGGCCGCGGCCTCCCCGGCGTCCGCCGTCCGGGCGCCGGTGCAGACCATGGATGCGAACGTCTTCATGACCCTGCTCGTGGCGCAGCTCAAGAACCAGAACCCGAGCGCGCCCATGGACAGCAACCAGATGATGAGCCAGACCATCCAGCTCTCCATGATGGAGAAGACCACAGAGATGGCCACGAACAGCAAGGAGGCGTTCTCGCTCCAGATGCGTTCTTCAGCCGCTCAGCTGATTGGCCACACCGTGAACTACACCCTCGCCGACGGCACCACCGGCAGCGGCATCGCCGGCTCGGTGTCCTATGCCGGTGCCGTGCCGACCGTCACGGTCAGCGACGTCTCCGTCCCCCTCGACTCCATCACCGGGCTTACCGCGCCGGCCGCATCCTAACCAGTTCTCCACCCGCAGAAAGGCAGTTCCCATGCTCCGCTCGCTGTACTCCGGAATCTCCGGCCTCCGCGCACACCAGACCATGCTGGACGTCACCGGAAACAACATCGCCAACGTCAACACCGCCGGGTTCAAGGCCTCCTCCACCCAGTTCCAGGACACCCTGTCCCAGCTGCAGCAGGGCGCCACCGGCCCGCAGGCCCAGACCGGCGGCAGCAACCCGGCCCAGATTGGCCTGGGCGTCCGGGTCACCGGTGTCACCACCAACTTCTCCCAGGGCTCTTCCCAGAGCACCGGCCGCGCCACAGACATGATGATTTCCGGTGACGGCTTCTTCGTGACAAGCAAGGGCGGCCAGCAGCTCTTCACCCGCGCCGGCGCGTTCAGCCCGGACGCCGCCAACCAGCTGGTGAGCCCCGACGGCGGTATCCTCCAGGGCTGGACCGCCGACACGAGCGGTGTGATAAACACTGGCTCCCCAGTCGGCGACATCACGCTGAACCCCAACACCATGGTGGCCAAAGCCACGGGCACGGTGACAATCGATGGAAACCTGCCCAGCGACGCCGCCGACGGCACCCAGCTGAAGCGGATCGTCAAGGTCTATGACGCAGCCGGGGCCGAACGCAGCGTTGACATGACCTTCACCAAGGCCGGAAGCACCTGGAACATCGCCGCCGACGACAACGGCACCACGGCCAACGGGTCCGTGACCTTCACCAACGGCCAGCCGACCGCCGGCGGCAACTTCACCGTCAACGGCATCACCCTCGACATCTCCAAGGTTTCCGGCTACGCCACCATGAGCTCCCTGGCGGTCAGCGGCCAGGACGGCGCACCGGTCGGCAAGCTCGAGTCCTACACACTGGGCAGCGACGGCTCCCTGATCGGCTCGTTCAGCAACGGCATCAAGCAGGTCCTGGCCAAGATCGCCCTCGCCAAGTTCACCAACCCGGGCGGCCTGGAGAAGGCCGGCAGCTCCTCCTACGTGGCGACCGGCAACTCCGGCGGCGTGCAGCTGGGCGCTGCGGGCGACCCCGGCATCGGCACCCTGACCGGCGGCTCGCTGGAAATGTCCAACGTGGACCTCTCCCAGGAGTTCACCAACCTGATCGTCGCCCAGCGCGGCTTCCAGGCGAACGCGCGCATCATCACGACGTCGGACGAGGTCCTGCAGGAACTGACCCAGCTGAAGCGTTAAAGACAAAGTTGCCCTGTCACCTATGGCCGCCATTCCGGTCCGGAGGCAGCCATAAGTGATAGGGCAACGATGGGGCCGGGAGGACGCGGCCGGCGCTTAACCGGCCGCCAGCCTGTAGTGGAACCCGAGGCGTTCTTCGGCGGGCCACCTCGAAGAATGCGGACTTCTCGAACAGGCGCCTGCCCTCCGCCGTCGAGTGGATCCACAGGATCTTGCCGTCCTCAGTGACGGCATCCACTGTGCCGCTGCAGATCGGGGTGCCCTGCTTGCGGATCTCCACGTTGGCTTCGGTGAGCGCCGACCAGTCTTTGATGCGTCCGCTTGGCATGTCAGTACTCCTAAGAATTCCTCACCGGATGTATTCCGCGCCGGTGATGTCGATAGTGCCGCCGGGGCTGTGCCGGGAGGACGTGGTGTACGGCGAGCTTGCCTTCACCAGGAACACTCCGGCGTATTCAGCTCCTCGAGGGGGATCGGATTAGGGCCGCACAGGGTACCGCCAGGCTGCTGGATGGGCGGGGCGATCACGAAGCGTGGAGCTCTCCGCGCTTCGTGATCTCTTCGATGAACGAGCCCTGCGCCGATCCTGCCGAGGCCGCGGCCCTGTTGCCGCGCAAACCGCTGCTGAAGAAGCCGGCGGCTAGGGACAGCATGGAGGCGCGGGAGCAGGTGAGATCGCGGGAAATGCAGATTCGCCGTCACGGTTCTGCGGGCGAGGCAGCTTGAATGTCAGAGCCTCCCTCTAGCCTTTGATTGTCAGAGCCTCCCCTTAGCCTGAAAGTGCGGGCGGGGAGAGGCCCGGCACTGCGGCCCAGGCAGAGGTCCACAGAGCGTCCGAAGGAGGGAGGGGCATGGAGGCCGGGGAAGTCGCGGCGGATGACGATGTGACGGCAGACGATAGGTGGGTGCCGCTTGTCGGCTTCCCGGACCGGGAGGACTCGATGCTGGTCGGCACCGTGAGCTTTCCGCTGGCCTCCTTCCTCACCGCGGACGAGGCTCTCCGCCTGGTCGAGTCCACTGACCGCCTGATCGGCTGGGCAACAGCCGTGAAACTGCGTGCCTTGGCCCGGGTCGAAGAAGCGATCGGTGAAGACTCTCCCCGGAGGCAAGCCGGACAGCCGGTACGGTTTGGCGGGGGCGAGGCCCATGCGCTTGCCGTCACCGAAGTATCCGCAGCGTGTGCCGTCTCCGAAGGCACTGCCGCGCGCTCGCTTAATGATGCCGCGGACTGCGCGGCATCCCAGTGGGCTGTCCTCGAGGCGCTGGAAGACGGCGGGATCTCCGCGGCGCACGCCCGGATCATCCTCGAGCAGGCCCGCTCCCTACCGGCCGGGCAGGCCGGGACGTTCTCCAGACTGGCGTTGCGGCGCACCAGGACAAGGCAGGGCCGGCGTCGCACTCCGGCCGAGTTGCGCGCATGCCTGCGGCGGCTTCGTGAGAGCCTCCACCCTGAGAGTCTCGCGGCACGGAAGGAGGCAGCCCGGCGTGAGCGCGGTGTGTGGATGTCGCCTGAGCCGGACGGCATGTGCACGCTCACGGCGCTCCTGGACGCGGAAGTCGGAACGGCCATCTTCAACGGGATCGACTGCGATGCACGGCAGGCAGGCGCGAAGGCTGCCGGACCCAGTGCCGGTCCCGAACCCTGCACACTGTCCGAGCTTCGTGCCGAAGCGCTCGCCCGCCGGCTTCTGGGCGGGACTGATGAGTCGGACGCCGGGGCATTCAGTGCCGAGGTCATCGTCACCATTCCCGTCGGGCTGGTCCTCGATGGCAGTGCCGACGGCGCAGAGGCTCCCCTGGCGGAACTCGAAGGCTATGGCCCCCTCGATGCTTCGACGGCCCGACGCCTGGCGGCCCTTGCACCCACGTGGCACCGACTCTTCACCGACTGCACCACCGGTCACGCCCTGGGCGTGGGCCGTGGAGCCTACCGTCCGCCGAAGGCGCTGCGCCGGTACCTGAAGTGCCGGGACGGGACTTGCCGCTTCCCTGGCTGTACCCGTCCGGCCTCGGGCTGCGAACCCGACCACACCATCGAGTGGCAGGACGGTGGAACCACCGATGCCGGCAACCTGGCGATGCTTTGCCGACGGCACCACGCACTGAAGTCGATAGGCGCGTGGACTTACAGGCAGTCCTCCCCGGCCGGCGACCTCGAGTGGCTTTCACCCTTGGGCCGGGATTACTCCACGGGGCCAGCGGACTTCGGAAAGGCCACTGACCCGCACAAGGCGGACGAACCTCCGCCGTTCTAAGGCGGCCCGGTCCTTCCCGGGTTAGTCCAGGGCGTAGACCTGCCCGGGCGTGTTCTGGGCCCTCGACCTCGTCCGGGACCCGCACACCCGTCAGCGCCGACTGCATGGGCCGCGTCAAGGCCGAACTCCTCCGCCTGGGCCTGCTGCCGTTAATTGCCGACAACCGGATCCACGTGGTGCCGCCCGCGGTCGCGCAGTAGCGGCCTTCCGCCGCGGCTGGCGGCGGCGCGTCAGGCGCCCCGCCGGCCCACCATCTCGTTGATCCAGGCCGGCGCGTACGGGGAGGTGCAGTTCGGCGGGGTGGGGTAGTCCTTGAGCACCCCGAGGCGCTCGCCGATGCCGATCGCGCGGACCCGGTACTCGGCGTGCTCGATCCCTATCTGCGCCAACGTCGTGTTCATCGCCCACTGCAGCCGGTCCGGGGCGTCCTTCATCTGCCCCTCGATCGTGTCGAGCAGCCCGGAGAGGTCGAGTCCCTCGGGCGTCGTCGCGACGCGCCCGGCGGTCAGTGCCCAACCCGCGCTCGCGACCACCGGATCCGGGTCCGCCGTCCAGGCCACGCGCAGCTGTTCGGCGTGCGGGCTCTTTTTGGCCACGTAGTTCACCAGCCAGTCGTGCACCTTGGGGGCGCGGGCCTGGCGCAGCATGGCATCCAGCTCGGCGGGCCCAAAGTCTTTCGGCCGGCAGACCAGCAGCGCCAGCAGCCTGGCCGCGGTGTCATCCGTGGCCCACAATCCGCGGGCCAGGTCCTGCTGGGTCTTGAGCCGCTTCGCGACCGCGCGCAACCTGGATAGGTTGACGCCGTGGTCATCGCCGCGCTTCTCGTTGGCCGCGCGCATCTTCGGGTCGTCAAGCGCGGCTAGCTCGGCCATTACTGCATCCACCGTCGTCTTCGACATCCCTGCCTCCCGGTCATTCGGTTCTCGGATGCAGTCTACGGCCGCCCCTCCTCAGCCGGCCTGCCAGTGCACGGGGAGCTCCTTCACGCCGTAAACGATCGTGCTTTCCATCCGCTCGAGGCGCGCCCCGGGCTCCACGGCGAGCCCCGGCAGCCGGGAGAGCACAGCCTCCAGGGCGATCCTGGCCTCGAGCCGCGCCAGCGGCGCCCCGAGGCAAAAATGGATGCCCTGGCCAAAGGCGAGGTGACGGTTGGGCGAGCGGCCGGCGTCGAACACGTCAGGCTGCGGGAACTGCTCCGGGTCGCGGTTGGCCGAGCCGATCCAGGCCACGAGGGGCGAACCCGCCGGAATGGTTTGGTCGCGCAGTGTGGTCTCGACGGCGGAGACCCGGTACATCGACTGGACGGGGGAGCGGTAGCGCAGCACCTCCTCGATCGCGTGCGGGAGCAGCGCGGGCTCCGCTGCGAGGCGTTCGGCCAGGCCCGGTGCCTCGGTGAAGCACAGCACCGCGTTGCCGATCAGGTTGGTGGTGGTCTCGTTGCCCGCGACGAGCAGCAGGGCGCAGAAGCCGAGCAGTTCCATGACGCTCAGTTTCTGTCCGTCGATCTCGGCCGCGAGGAGCGCGCTGATCAGGTCACTGCCGGGCTGGTGGCGCCGCTGTTCGATCATGCCCATGAAGTACTCCACCATTTCCCGCTGGCCGCCGGAGTCGCCGGTCCCGGCGGCGTCCGGGGTTTGGCTCACGATCATGTCCGACCACTGCTTAAACCGGTCCCGGTCCGTCGCCGGGATGCCCATGAGCTCCGCGATCACGATCACGGGCAAGGGGTAGGCCAGCCGGTCGATCAGGTCGGTGCTCCCGGCCGGCACCACCGGGTCCAGCAGCTCATGGGTCAGCTCCGAAATACGCGGGCCGAGTGCCTCGACCGCCCGCGGCGTGAACGCCTGGGTCACCAGTGACCGTAACTGCCGGTGCCGGGGCGGATCCGTGTTGATCAGGCTGGCGGAAAAAAGCTGGCCGGTTTCCGAGGGGTTCTCACCGCCCATCCGGGAGGAGAAGGTGGCGTGCTCGGACAGGACACGCTGCACGTCGTCGTAGCCGTACACATGCCAGACCCCGGTTTCCTGGTCCTGGAAAACGGGGTCGCTCTGCCGCATGGCCTGGTAGTACGGAAAGGGATTCAACGGTTGCTCAAGAGCCGGGAACTGCGCCATGGCTGGCCTTCCTGATCAGGCGGGCGGCCGTTGCATCCTCGCGCCGGTTCAGCGGGTCCGGCAACCGCACAGCGGGGCGGGCCGCACGGCCCCGACTGATCCCACCATAGCGATTTCCAACCCTTGATTCCTACCGTCTGAGCTGATTTCTAACGAAGGGGCCCGGCGTGCCGACAGTACGGATCAGAACACCCTTCCCCTCACAGAGCAGAATCGGCCCATGATCGTCGTCACACGCCTCAACGGAACGCGCTTCGCGGTCAATCCGGACCTCATCGAGCGCATCCACGAGAGCCCGGACACGCATTTGGTGACGCTCGACGGCGCCGCCTACGTGGTGCTCGAAAGCCTCGCGGAAGTGGTGGAACTCATCGCCGACTACCGGGCCTACATCCTGAGCAAGGCCAGGGACTTCCCGGCCGTCACCGGGTATCCGCTGAGCCTGGTCCGGACCGAAGGCCCGGACGACGACGACACCGACGACGGCGCCGGCCCCTCCGCGCCCGTGAAACCCAGAAAGTAACCCGGAAAGCAACCATGGATCCCGCAACAGTCATTGGACTGCTCCTCGCCTTTGGCTCCGTCATCGCCATGGTGTCGCTCGAAGGCGCCAGCCTGTCGGCGCTGCTGCTGCCGGCGCCCATGATCCTGGTCTTCGGTGCCACGCTCGCCGTCGGGATCGCCGGCAACACCCTCAAGGACACCCTGCAGGCCTTCAAGGCCGTCCCCAAGATGTTCCTGGGGAAGACCGCCAAGCCGCAGGAAAGCATCGACCAGATGGTCCGCTTCGCCGAAAAGGCCCGCAGCGAGGGCCTGCTGTCCCTGGAAGAAGAAGCGGCCAGCGTCAAGGATCCGTTCCTGGCCCGTGCCCTGCAGAACATCGCGGACGGCACCGACGCCGAGGACCTCCGGATGCTGATGGAGGACGAGATCGACTCCAAGGCCCGCAGCGACCACGCCAACGCCAAGTTCTTCGCGAGCCTCGGCGGCTACGCGCCGACCGTGGGCATCATCGGCACCGTGGTGTCCCTGACCCACGTCCTGGAAAACCTCTCCACACCGGACCACCTCGGCCCGATGATCGCGGCGGCCTTTGTCGCCACCCTGTGGGGCCTGCTGTCCGCCAACTTCATCTGGCTTCCCTTCAGCGCCCGGATGAGCCGGCTCTCGGAGCTGGACATCGAGCGGATGACGCTGCTGATGGAAGGCATGCTGTCCGTCCAGTCCGGCGCCCAGCCGCTGCTGCTCGCCGAACGGCTCCGCGCCATGGTCCCCGAGCACCAGCTCAAGGCCTCCGCGGGCGGCGCGAAGAAGGGCGGCGCTGCGGACAAGATGGACCAGGCCGCGTGAGCCCGAGGCGGCGCGGGCGGAAGAAGCCCGAAGAGCACCACGTCGACGAGCGGTGGATGGCTTCCTACATGGACATGGTCACCGTGCTGATGTGCATGTTCATCGTGCTGTTCGCCATGTCCACTGTGGACGCGAACAAGTTTGAAAAGCTCCGCAACTCGCTCGCCACCGGCTTCGGCGCGGTGGCGTCGCAAACGGTGGACACGGCGTCGGGAACTGTGGTGCCGCCGGAACTTGTGGACGAAAACCTGGAAGCCTTCGCCGCCGTGAAGGGCGCGGCCACCACGTCCCCGGAGAACATGGCCCAGGCCATCAAGGAAGCGGACCGGCTCAAGGCACTGCAGGCGAAAATGCAGGCCGGACTGGACGCCGCCGGGCTTAGCGAGAACGTCGAGTTCCAGATCGACCAGCGCGGCCTGACGGTCAAACTCGTCGGATCCCAGGCGTTCTTCGAACCGGACCGCCCCGAGCTTACTGCCCGCGCCAGCCGCGTGCTGCAGATCATCTCGCCGATCCTGAAGCCGGCCGGGATGGAAGTCATGGTCGAGGGGCACGCCGCGAACGGCATCACCGCCTATCCGTCCACCTGGGAGCTGTCCTCGGCCCGGTCCGTCAACGTCCTGCGCTACATGGTGGACCGCGGCGGCATCGCGCCCGGAAGCATCGGCGCCGTCGCCTTCGGCTCCGCCCGCCAGGTCAATGACGACTCCACCCCGGAGCTCATGGAGCGCAACCGCCGGGTGGACATCGTGGTCATTTCGGACAAGCCCGACGTCGTCCGGGCGCTGATTCCGGAAGCGCTGAAGCTGAGCGGGAAATAGGCAGCCCATTGCCTACGGCGAATTGCTTACGACGGCAGGTCCCCTGCCGATAGTGGCAACCGTGAGTGTTCTGGATGAGCGGGAAGTGGCTCGGGAGCGGACCGTCAGCGTCTATGACTTCCGTCGCCCCGCCACGCTCGCACGCGAACACAGCCGTGTGCTGGAGCTCGCCTTCGAGACTTTCGCCCGCCAGTGGGGAACCCAGCTGACCGCCAAGGTCCGGGTCAAGTCCGTGGTGCGCCTCGAAGACGTCAGCATGCTCAGTTACGACGAATACGCCGCGTCGCTGCCCGCCGTCACGGCCATGGTCCTGTGCGCGGTGGAGACCCAGGACTCCAAACTGGTGGTGCAGTTCCCCGGACCGGCCGCCCTCGGCTGGGTCAATCGCATGCTCGGCGCCTCAAACGATTCGCCCATGCCGGACCGGAAGTTCACCCAGATTGAGCAGGCCCTGATCAAGGGACTCATGGACGAGGCGCTGGAAGACCTCGGCTATTCCCTGGGCCCGCTGCTCAGCGAGTCGGTCCGGGTGGACACCATCCAGTACAACTCCCAGTTCGCCCAGGCCGCCGCGCCCAGCGAGCTGATGATCGTCGCCTCGTTCACCATGAGTGTCGGGGACGTCAACGCCCCCGCCACCCTGGCCGTCCCGGCTGCCATCCTGCTGGGCCGGCTCAAGAAGGTGAATCCGACCGACACCCGCGGCGACGCCGCGGCGCGTATCAGCGCCCAGCTGGAACAGGTGCCGGTGGAGCTGTCGGTGCGGCTGTCGACGTCGTTTGTCACCCCCAGCCAGGTCCTGGGCCTCGCCGTCGGCGACGTCCTGACCCTGCCGCACCTGGAAAACCGGCCCTTTGACCTCACCCTGGACGGGACCCGGCTGGCCACCGCCGCACCCGCCCGCAACGGCTCCCGCGCGGCCGCCGTCATTGTCACAATCGAGGAGAACCAACGATGAGCATCACCCTGACCAAGCACGAATTGTCGGCGGAACGGCTCGTCGAGGAACTGCCGAGCCCGGTGGCCCTGAAGGTCGTCGCGGTGGTTCCCGCCCGGGCCGCGGCGGCGTACGCCCGCCAGGCGGTCACTGCAACCTTCGTCGGTGCGGTCACCGCTGACCTCGCCCTCATGCTCAGCGACCGGACCTTCCTGGACGAGGCCGCCGGGGCCGCGACCCAGCTGGGCCACGTCTCCGTGACGGATGTGCTGCGCCCGGCCATGGAAAGCGCCAGTTCGGTCTTTGGCGCCGGTGTCCTGTCTGACCTGCGCGAATCCGACGTCTCCGGGCTCCTGTCAGATCCTGACACGGCCGTTTTTGAGCTTTCCGACGGCAGTAACGCCGCGGCCTGGTTCGCAGTCCGGCTCCGCGAACACGGCAACAGCCAGGACCGCGCCGGCGACGTCTTCGCCGGCGGCGACACCGTGGCGGGCCGGCTGGGCCGGATCAACAACATCGAAATGGCCCTGACCGTGGAGATCGGGCGCACCCGGATGTCCGTCCGCGATGTCCTCGGCCTGGAACCGGGCAAGATCATCGAACTGGACCGCTCCGCCGGGGCCCCGGCCGACGTCCTCCTCAATGGCCGCCTGATCGCACACGGCGAAGTGGTGGTCCTGGACCAGGATTACGCGGTCCGAATCACCCGCATCCTCGACGTCGCCGAGGGGCTTAGCTGAATGGACGCACTGATCCTCGGGCTGCGGGTACTCGTGGCCCTGGGCGCGGTGCTTGGCCTCATGTGGTTCCTGCAGCGGCGGCTGGGCAAAGGCGCCGGGCGGCGCCGGGCGGACCGCGCCCTGACCGTCGTCAGCCGGCAGAATCTCGGCCAGAAGGCCTCCGTGGTGGTGGTCGACGCCGCCGGGCAGCGTTTCCTGCTGGGCGTCACTGAGCACGCCGTGAATGTCCTGCACACCGGGGACATCCCACCCGAGCCAGAAGAAGTCACCGTCCCCGCCACCAGCCGCGGTTTCGGCGATTTTGCCCGGATCCTCGCCGAGGCCCGTCCCGCCGCAGGGAACCCCGACGGCGGGCGGGACGCGCCGCTGCCGCGCCGCAGTTCCGTTCACCGCAGCGCCCACCCGCCGCTGCACGGGTCCATCCTCGCCGGCTCCACGTGGAAGCAGGCCGCCGCCGCGCTCAGGAGCGGGCGCCACAATTGATCCGCCGTCTCTGCACCGGTTCCTCCGGGGTGCCCGCTGTTCGGATCGTGGTCCTGGGCCTCGCCGCCGTGCTGTTCGCCGTCCTCCTGCTGTGGCTGGCTGCCCCCGCCGGCCACGCCGCACCCATCGACCCGGCCGCGCCGGTGGCACCGACCGACCCGGCGAACCCCGGCACGGGCGACGTCAGCATCCAGATCAACGGGGCGGACGGCAAACCCTCCTCCGCCGTGGTGACCCTGCTCGGGATCACGCTCCTGGCCGTGGCGCCGTCCCTGCTGCTGATGATGACGTCGTTCACCAAGATTTTCGTGGTCCTGGCGATGACCCGCAACGCGCTGTCGCTGCCGTCCATCCCGCCGAACCAGGTGCTGGCCGGCCTGGCCCTGTTCCTGTCGATCTTCGTGATGTGGCCGGTCATCAACGAGGTCAACACGTCCGGAATCCAGCCCTACCTCAACGGCACGCTGGACTTCAACGGCGCGGTCGGCGCCGCGTCGGGTCCGCTGCAGCACTTCATGCTCGCCCACACGAGGGAAGAGGACATCGCCCTGATGTCCCGGGCCGCCGGTGCCGAGAACCCGGCCACCCCGGAGGCCGTCCCGCTGCAGACCCTGATCCCGGCGTTCATGATCTCCGAACTCCGTGCCGCCTTCATCATCGGCTTCGTCATCTTCATCCCGTTCCTCGTGATCGACCTCGTAGTGTCCGCGGCGCTGATGTCCATGGGCATGATGATGCTGCCGCCGGTAATGATCTCGCTGCCGTTCAAGATCCTGCTCTTTGTCCTGGTGGACGGCTGGGGCCTGATCATCACGGCGCTCGTGCAAAGCTATGCGGGCACCGGATGAACGCCAACGCCGTCCTGGACATCTGCCTCCAGGCCATGATCGTGGCCGCGAAGCTCGCCGCGCCGGTGCTGGTCACCGCGCTGGTGGTGGGCCTGGCCATCTCGCTGCTGCAGTCCATCACGCAGCTGCAGGAGGCCACGTTGTCCTTCGTGCCGAAGGCGGCCGCGGTAGCCGTGGCCCTGATCGTCTGCGGACACTGGATGATCTCGGAGATGGTCACGTTCACGAACGACCTCTTCGCGAAGATCCCGTCCCTGCTCGGAGGCCTGTGAGGTGGCCATCCCGATCGACCCGGCCTGGCTGGAAGTCCTGCTGCTGGCCACGGTCCGGATGACGGCTTTCCTGATCGTGGCACCGCCCTTCTCGCACCACGCCTTCCCCGGGCGGGTGAAGGCCATGCTGGGCCTCGGCCTGGGGCTGGCCGTGACGCAGCGCGTGGCCAGCGGCTACGCGCCCCGCGACACCGCCGGGTTCCTTACCGGACTGGTCCTCGAACTCGTCACCGGATTTGTCCTCGGTTTCCTGGTCATGGTGATCTTCTCCGCCATCCAGTCGGCGGGCAGCCTGATCGACCTCTTCAGCGGGTTCCAGATGGCGCAGGCGTTCGACCCCCAGATGATGGTCAACGGCGCGCAGTTCACCCGACTGCTGCAGATGGCGGCCCTGGCCCTGCTGTTCGCCTCCGACGGCTACCAGCTGGTCATCACCGGCCTCACGGGCAGCTTCACGGCCCTGCCCCTGGCCGGCGGCCTGGACCTGGCCCAGCCGGTGCAGGCCCTCATCGCGGCGGTCTCCGGGATGTTCCTGGCAGCCGTGCAGATCGCCGGTCCGCTACTGGTGGTCCTGTTCCTCGCCGATGTGGGACTCGGCCTGCTGACCCGCGTGGCGCCGGCACTGAACGCGTTCTCACTGGGCTTCCCGCTCAAGATCCTCCTGACCCTCATGCTGGCCGGCTTCATGTTCCTGGCCCTGCCGCGCATCGTGTCGAGCCTCGCCGGACAGGCGGCCAAAGCAGTGCTGGGGGTGGGCTGATGGCGGATTCACAGGAGAAGACCGAGCAGGCCACCGACAAACGGATGAAGGAGGTCCGCTCCAAGGGCCAGCTCTCCCGTTCCCAGGACCTCACCGCGTGGCTCGGGGTCGGCGCGGCTGCGCTCATGCTGCCGGCAACCGTGGAACGGGCCGCCAACGCCACTACGGACCAGCTCTTCAGCATCCGCGGAATCGTCGCCGCCCCCGACCCCGGCAAAGCCGTCAAGGCGATGGAGGACGGGTTCGCCTCCATCGCCGGGATCCTGGGGCCCCTGCTGATTGTCGTGTTCCTGGCCGTCCTCGCCGGCTCGGCCCTGCAGGGCGGAGTCCACCTGAAGAAATTCCGGCTCGAGTTCGAACACTTCAACCTCCTCAGCGGCGTCAAGCGGATCTTCGGCGCCCAGGCGGTGTGGGGAGGCGTCAAAGCCCTGCTCAAGGCAAGCGTGGTGGGGCTGGTGCTCTACATGGTGGTCCAGGGGCTGGTGCCGGTGCTGCTGACCGCCGGAGGACTGCCCGTGGCCGGGGTGACCGCGGCAGCCGCCGGCGGCATTTCCGCCCTGGTCCAGTTCGCTGTGGCCGCCGGAATCGTGCTGGCCGCGGCGGACTTCTTCGTGGTCATGCGGCGCAACCGCAAGAAGACCCGGATGTCCAAGAAAGAAGTCCAGGACGAGAACAAGAACAGCGAGGGCGATCCGCTCATCCGGTCCCAGCGCCGGGCACGCCAGATGGCCATGAGCCGGAACCGGATGATCGCCGCCATCGGTGACGCCGACGTCGTCCTGGTCAACCCGACGCACGTGGCCGTGGCCCTCAAATACGAGCCCGGCAAGTCGGCGCCCCGCGTGGTGGCAAAGGGCGCCGGCTACGTGGCGGCCAGGATCAGGGAGGAAGCCGAGTCGAAGAAGGTGCCCATGGTCCAGGACATCCCGCTGGCCCGTGCCCTCCACGGGGCCTGTGAACTGGGGGACGAAATCCCGGTGGATTTCTACCGGGCCGTTGCCGGTGTCCTGGCGTTCGTCATGGCCCTCAAGGCCCGGGGTGCCGGCGCCGGGATGCACCACATGCCCAGGACGGGCGCCGCCGTAGGAAGCACGGCATGAAGCACCGGATGAACACGGGAACCAGCGTCTGTGAAAGGACCGCACCATGAACAACAGGCTGAACCGGCTGGCGGTGCCCATCGGCATCGTGGGGATCGTGCTGCTGCTGGTGGTGCCCGTGCCCGCGCCGCTGCTGGACTTCCTGATCGTCTGCAACATCCTGCTGGCCCTGCTGGTGCTGCTGACCAGCATGTTCGTGAAGAAGCCGCTGGACTTCTCGGTGTTCCCGTCCCTGCTGCTCGTGGCCACGCTGTTCCGGCTGGGCCTCAACGTTGCCTCCACCCGCCTGGTCCTGGGCAACGGCTACGCCGGGCAGGTCATTGACGCCTTTGGCAAGGTGACGGTGGGCGGGTCCATGATCATCGGCGCCGTCGTGTTCCTGATCCTCGTGGTGATCCAGTTCGTGGTGGTCACCAAGGGCGCCGAGCGCGTGGCCGAGGTCGGGGCCCGCTTCACCCTCGATGCGATGCCCGGCAAGCAGATGGCGATCGACGCCGACCTCAACGCAGGGCTCCTCACCGACACCCAGGCACGGGAACGGCGGGCCGAAGTGTCCGCGGAAGCCGACTTCTACGGCGCCATGGACGGCGCCTCGAAGTTCGTCAAGGGCGATGCCATCGCGGGCATCATCATTATCATCATCAACTTCGTCGGCGGCATCGCCATCGGCATGGTGCAGCGGGGCCTGGAGATCGGCGACGCCCTGAACACCTACGGCCTGCTGACCATGGGCGACGGGCTCGTCACCCAGATCCCGGCGCTGCTCATGGCCGTCTCCACCGGCATGATCGTGACCCGCTCCAACGCGGAGTCGGACATGGGCCGGACGGCGTCCACGCAGCTGCTGCAGTCACCCAACGCGCTCCTGATCGCCGGCGTCGCAGCCCTCGCCATGGCCCTGATCCCCGGCATGCCGCCCATCCCGTTTATCATCATCGGCGCCGCGCTGATCCTCGCCTCCCGCCGCACCGCCGCCGGCCAGAAGCAGGCGGAGGCGGCCCGCGAGGCCGAAGCCGCCGCGCTGCACTCCCCGGAACTGGATCCCAACGAGAAGCTGCTCGAGGACATGCGCATCCACCCCGTGGAGATCCTGCTGGCCCCGGACCTGGTGGACATGGTCTCCGGCGCCTCCGACGACCTCCTGGCCAGGGTCCGGTCCCTGCGGCACAAGATCGCCATGGAACTGGGCCTGGTCATCCCGCCGGTGCGCACGCGGGACAGCGTGGACCTGCCGCCGGCCACCTATGCCATCCGGATCGCCGGCGTGGAGGCCGGGCGCGGCACGGCCCCCGGCGGCCAGATGCTGGCCCTGGGCGACAACCTCGACTCGCTGCCCGGCCCGGCAATGATCGAGCCGGTGTTCGGGCTTTCCGGGAAGTGGATTCCGGGGGAGATGCGCCACAACGCCGAAATGACCGGAGCCACGGTGATCGATCGCGTCTCGGTCCTGGTCACACACCTGTCTTCGATCGTCTCGGCGAACGCCGCCCGGCTGCTCTCCCGCGAAGACGTCCGTGTCCTGACCGAGGGTGTGCGCAAGCAAAGCCCCTCCGCCGTCGACGAACTGACCCCGGCCCTGCTTTCCCTCGCCGAACTGCAGCGCGTGCTCCAGGGCCTCCTGGACGAGCAGGTGCCCATCAACGACCTCGCCCGGATCTACGAGGCCCTGACGCTACGCGCCAAGCTGTCCACGGATCCGGAATCGCTCGTCGAAGCGGCCCGGCAGGCCCTGGGACCGGCCCTCACAGCCAAGTTCATGGACGGGGCTGTGCTCAACGTGATCATGATCGACCCCGTCCTGGAACAACACATGCTCGAGGACATGCGGCCGGCGGAGGGCGGCAGCCAGATCGTCATGGGCCAGGACCGGCTCGACGCCGTGCTGCGCTCCATGCGCTCCGCCGTGGACGCCGCAGCCGCCGCCAACCGCCAGGCCGTGCTCGTCTGCGCCCCGGCGCTCCGGCCCGCCATCCACCGCCTGATCGGAGGGCAGCCGGGGTCGGTGCCCGTGCTGTCCTACCGCGAGGTGACCTCAGCCAACGTCCGGATCGAAACAGTAGGAGTCGTGCGCCATGCCGAACCGCTATCGGCTTAAGGGGTCCTCGCTCGAGGAGATCCGCCGTAAGGCGGAACAGCAGTACGGTCCCGCAGCCAGGATCGTGTCCGCCGAGCGCGTCAGCAGCCCCGGCATCGCCGGGCTCTTCGCCCAGGACCGCTTCGAGGCCATGATCGAGGTCATGCCCAGGCACGAGGTGGTCACCGGTGAGGTGGTGCCCGACGCCGACGTCCTGCCCGGTCCCGCGGCAACCCCCGTCGGCGGGGCCGCCGGCTCCGCGCACCAGTTGCAGGGCGCCGCCATTGCCGCCCTGCTGGAAGAAGCCAACGCCGCCGAACTGAGCCTGCACCGGCCGGCGCCCGCCGGGGTTTCCACCGAATCGCGGGACTTCGCCGAGGTCATGGAACAACTCGGCGCCGGACTCCGGGCCCCGGCGGGACCGGCGGCCTCCGTCGACCCTGCCGCCGTCGACCGTGCCGCCGTCGACCCTGCCGCCGTCGAACCTGCCGGTTCCGGAACGACGGCGCCGATCCCGGCGCCGCTGACCGGCGTCGGCGACCTCGTGGTCCTGGTCGGGCTGGGGGAGGACGCCATGGATGCGGCCCTGGAGATGTCGACGGCGGCAGGCGGCGCCGATGTCCGGACCGCCGGAGACCTCTCCGCTTACGGCCATCTGCACGTCGACGGACGCCAGAGCGCCACAGCCGCGCGCGCCCACGCCGTGGTGACGGAGCGCACCGTCCTCGTGGCCTTCGGACTGGGCAGGGCCCGGAACGCCCTGGCCCGGGTGCCGTCCCTTGCCGCGCTGAACGCCGACCAGGTCTGGGCCGTGGTGGATGCCGGCCGTAAACACGAAGACACGGCGCGCTGGGTGGGCGTCCTGTCCGCACAGCTCCCTGTGACAGCAGTGGCGGTCGTCGGAGCCTCAGAGACAGGGTCTGCCGAAACCGTCACCGGGCTGGGACTGCCGGTGGGATGGATCGACGGCCGCCGGCCCAGGCCGGATGAGTGGCTGAACCGGCCGGGGTCGTCCGACGCGCCCGGCGGCGAAGGGTAGATTGAGAAGATGCTGGTACTTACACGCAAGCCGGGCGAACAGATCATGATCGGCGACGGCATCGTCATCACGGTCCTGGAAGGCCGCGGCGACGGTGTTCGGATAGGCATTGAAGCTCCCCGCGGGGTGCCGATCCAGCGCCGGGAAGTGATTGAAGCCATCGCGGCGGCCAACCTCGCAGCGGCCGACGCCGGCCCCGGTACCGAGGACGCGCTGCGCGGACTGGTGCCCCCGCCGGCGGCACCCGCCGGCTGATTCCGGGCCGCCGGATCGGCGCCGCCTCAGCCCCGGTCCCCGCCCAGGTACTGGGCCAGGAGAGGCTGGGGTGCGCGCCGGACCACGGCCAGGGACCGTTCCAGGTTTCCCGCGGTGGTGAGCTGGTCCAGCAGTCCGGCCGCGCCGGCCGGGCCGGGACGTCCCGTCCGCGGGAGGGTCTGCAGTGCCTCCTCGTTGACGCGGGCGGCCGCACCGAGCCGGGCCAGCAGCTCCCGCAAGGCGTCCAGATGCTCCCGCAGGATCTCCGGCCACGGGCCGGCGGGCGCGGCCGAAACCAGCTCCACGAGCGTGGCCTGTGCCGGCAGGCCCCAGGCGGTCGCGACGGCCGCGGACTCGACACTCCGGGCCAGCGCCTCGAAACGCAGCCGGTCCAGCACGGCCTCGACCTCGGACGCCATGAAGTTCAGCCACTCGAGGTTTCCGGCCTCGACGTGCAGCCGCTGGGTTTCCAGCCTGAACAGCAACAGCTCCAGCTGCCGCCGCTCCTGCCACAGTGCGGCGGAGAGATCACTTGCGCTCATGGGCCCCATTCCCTCACAGCCCTGTGATGCACAGCCACGGGGCGGTTACCGCATTTTTCGCCAAGCTTTTCCCTGAGGGTACACGCAGATTCCGGATCAGGTGATAGGTTTCCACCATGGGTGCTGCACCCCACTATGGAACTAGATTTATCGAGCACTGACTCCTATGGGGGGGGTACCGGTCCGTTCCTGGGTGCGGCTCTCGGCGTTTTAAGGGTCGTTGACCCTTCGGATCCGGTCTCATGGGGGGACACAGAAGTGAATCGCGTGGAACGCAACGAGATGGTCACGCAGCATCTTCCGCTGGTGGGGTATCTCGTCGCAGAATTATGCTCAAAGGCGTCACACCTTTCCCGCGACGACCTCGCCTCAGCCGGCGCCATTGCCCTGATCACCTCGGCGGATTCCTTCGACCCTGATCTCGGTGTCCCGTTCGGCGCCTTCGCCCGCCGCCGCATCCTCGGCGCCTTCGCGGACGAGATGCGCGCCAGCGACTGGGCCACCCGCTCGGCCCGCCGCCGCATCAAGGAAACCATGTCCGTCCAGGAAACGCTGGCCTCGGCCCTGGGCCGCACGCCCACCGTGGACGAGATCGCCTCCGCCCTGGGCGTCCAGCAAAGCGTCGTCGAGGCCGCGCTCGCAGACGCCTCCCGCACACTGACGCCCCTCGATGAGGCCGTGGTGGACACCCTGGCCGCGGAAACCCTCTCGCCGGAACATTCCGTGCTCGCGGACGAACGCCTCCAGTACCTGCGTGCCGCCGTGAAGTCCCTCCCGGAGCGGATGCGCTACGTCGTCGAGGAGATCTACTTCGGTGACAGGACGGTCAAGGACCTGGCCGCGGAACTCGGATCCACGCACGCCGCCGTGTCCCAGCAGCGGTCCGAGGCCATCCGGCTCATGCGTGACGGGCTGACAGCCCACTACACCGACGACCCCGGGCAGCCTTTCGAACCGCAGTCCAGAATTACCCCCCGGCGCCGCAACGATTACCTGGCGCAGCTCTCCGAGGCGACCGCCGGGGGCATCACACGGGCCATCTTCCCCCAAGGACCGGTCCTGAACGAGGCCGTCTGAGCGTCACGAACCACTGCTTCCGGCCAGCGGCCTGTAGCTGAAGGATATGAGCGTCAGATCGCCCCCTGCCGAGACAGCTTTGATGCCCGGCGTCCCGTGGGTGGGGAAGACGAGCGATGTCATGGTCTTTTCCCCGCCGTTGATGAAAACCTCCACCGAGCAATAGTCGACGAATATCGTCAGCTCCACTTTCCCGTCACGCGGCGGGCTGGCCGCGCGGCGCGATGCCCTGTAGTCCGCACTGAGGCTGGCCGTGCCCGTCGCGGCGGCGTCGGCATCGCGCGAGATGAACGCCGATTCATCCGCGAAGTCGTATCCGACCGTCGCGAACGTTCGGCTGCCGCTCCCGAGCTCAATTCTTGCTTCGGACCCGTCGTCGCCCGCCGCGCGCTCAATGGTCATATCGAGGCGGTAGGCGCCGCCCTCCGGAACGGGCAGCTGTCCGGCGCCGTCCGGGGTCATTCGACGTTCACCGGCCGTTACCGCCGGGCCTTCGAGTGACGTCATGGCGGCCGCCGGTGCCGAGACAAGGGTTGGTTTGCCCCTGACTGTTTCGAGCCTGATCTCACGCACCAGGGAGTCGGCGCCGCCGTGCCAGTCTACGGTGGGCAGCTGCCGTGCGTAGGCCCAGTTGTTCATCCACCCCATAGCCTGCCGGGAGTACATCCGCTGGCTTTCGGTGAGCCTGGGATCATCCCAGGTCACAGCGGCGTAGAAATCGGAGCCGGCGTCGAGCCACTGGTGCTGCCCGTCCGATGGCGTGAAGTGTGTTCCGTCCCACGCACCTGTCCAGTACGCAACGCCCGTGGTGAATCCCTCCGCCGTCCCGTTCGCGCTTGCGGCCAGGACCCAGGTCCGTCTGGAGGGATCGCCGTCGAGGTCCAGCTGGAACAGTTCCGGGCATTCGAGTGTGCCCAGGCCGGTGCGTTCGACGCCGGATGCGTAGCGCCAGTTCTTCAGGTCAGGTGAGGTGTAGATGCCGATCTTGTCGCCTTCGGCGAGGGTCATCACCCATTGGCCGCGGGCGTCATCGCGGATGATTTTGGGATCCCGCCAGTCCGGTTGCCCGGGGTTGTCCATGACCGGGTTCTGTGCATACGCGGTGAAGGAGTATCCGTTGTCGGTGGAGTAGAACAGGGATTGCCGCTGGATGCCCCGGTCCTGCTGCGTCATGACCGCAATCACGGCCCCTTTGCCGAAGCCGGCCGAGTTGTCTTGGTCAATCACGGTGCTTCCGGTCTCGATATCGCCCAGGCCGTTCTTGTACTTGGCGATCGCGACCCCCTCGTCCTTCCAGTGCACCAGGTCCGTGCTCGTCAGGTGGTACCACTCCGTGCCGTTCTCGTCCGGGTATCCGGCGTTGTAGAGGTAGTAGTAGTGCCACACCCCGTCCAGTAGGATGGGACGCTGCGGATCGTTCATCCAGTTCTTCGCGGGCGTGATGTGATAGCTCGGCCGGAACCCGGATGCGCCGTCGGGCCGGCCGAAAGCTGAAACCTCGGGTGCCGGCGCCGGCCGGGGAACGCCCATATCCGCGAGCATGGACTGGACGGCTTCAGGCGTCATGCACTCCGGCCGGACAACGTCCGCCGATCCGGCGCGCACCGCCCGGTCCTGCAGGCTGGTGATCACCTCGACGTCGGTTCCAACCCGCGCGGCTGCCACCCACCCGCCGGCACATTCGATGCTTCGCAGGTCCGTCACGGCGCCGACGGGGATCGGATGCGCCAGTTTTTCAAGCGTTCGGTCACCGCCGCCAGGCCAATAGGACCCGTACCGTCCGTGGGTTGCCTTGGCCTCAGCCTGCGCTTCGGCGATGCGCAGGAGAGCCTGTTCGGCCTGGGCTGGGGCAACCGGCCGGGGGCCCGCCGCAGGGACCAGCGCCATCACGGCAAGCACGACCGCCGCTGCTGCTGCCGCCACGATCCAGATGGCCCGCAGTTTCGACGTGCCGGGGCGGACAAGGTTTTCCACGATTCAACATCCCTGATTCTGGTAGCGCCGCGAAGCTGCCGGACTACCTGTAAAGGACGGAAGCGCCCGGGATTTCCGGGCGCTTCCCCTTACTGCTGCCTTAAGGCTGAACTACTTGTAGAGTCCGGCACCGCCGACTTTGACGTTCGTGGGCAGGTAGCCGAACGGGCCCAGCCCGTTCTGGCCAAAGCTGCGGTCAACGGCCGAGACCCCGTTCCGGAAGTTGATCTTCACGGTGGGAGAGAGCGACCCGCCGCGGACACCGTCCACGTTGTCGATGAAGGACTGCACCAGTCCGCCGGGCTGCACGTAGTGCGAGTAGGCCTGGAACTGGCGGCCGTTCTGGCGGGGATCCGGACCCTCGGGCGCGTTGGCCGGCATGTTCAGGTCCGTGGGGGAGGCCAGGGCAAGGCCGCTGTTGTTCATCGGCTGGTAGTCGGACCGGACACCGTCGCCCACGAAACCGTAGACGCCGTCCGGGCCCCGCATCCCGTCCGCGTAGGTGAACTGGTGGCTGATGGTGAAGAGGTAGTACTTGTTCTTGCCGCCCTCATTCTGGATGAAGATCTGCGGACGCTCGGTCTGGTCGTTGACACAGTTGGCGGACAGGATCGGGGGCAGGAAGTGCCACTGAGTCAGGTCCTTGTTGTCCGCGACGGCCAGGCCCACGTTGGCGGTCTGGAACCACGAGCCGGTTGTGCTGTTCACGGCGCTGGTGGATTCGGCGTGGGGATCGCCTGGCCGGTAGCCCAGGTCCTCGTCCTTGCATTTGTAGTCGCCCCGCTTGCCGCCGGTGTTGCCTTCGAACACCATGAAGGTCTTGCCGGGCTGCGCCGGGTCTACGAACGTGTAGGGGTCCCGGAAGGCAAAGCCAGGGTTCTGGGCCTTGTTCTGGTACAGGACGCCGTCCGGCTCCAGAAGCTTGGTGTGTACGAAGCCGTCGAAGCTCACACCGTTCTGGCCAGCGTGGATGTTGCCCAGCGCCTTGGCGATCACGGCATCCGGGGCGATTCCGCCGCCACCGGCGTTGCGTTCGGCAACGTCGTAGAACGTGGTTGCCGTGTAGAAGACATTGACGTGGTTCCCCTGCATGAGGCGGGTGGAGCCGGACCATTCGGTGTTGCCGATCGAGGTGTTGTCCAGGAACAGGTGTCCGCCGTAGTTCCACTTGTCCTTGGCCGGGTCTGCGTTGGTCTTGCGGAAGAAATAGCCGATCCTGGCGTTCCAGTGCCGCTGGTCGAAGCCGTAGCCGGCGTGGCGGTCGGCAACGAGGGAGAAGATGACGTCCCAGCCCTTGTAGCTGATCTGGTTGGCGTTCTCGTCCGTCAGGGACCAGGTGTCCCAAACCCACACGTCGTCGTTCATGGCGGGGAAATCCTTGGGGATTTCCGGCATGGTGACGTTCGGGCTCATGGAATTCTGGCCTGGGGCCACGTTCGTGCTGCTTTGGGCCATGATCTGCTTGGCGTCCGCGCGGGTCCACTTGGAGGTGAAGGCCGCGGCCGGGTCGAATGCCTGCTGGGTGTGCTTCGTGGGCAGGGGGAAACCGGGCGTCGGAGCCGGCATCTGGTCGCTGCTGGGCGGGTCCGAGGGCGTGTTGGCCTGCGCGGACGGCACGGCAAGGAAGACGGAGGCCGCCACGGCCGCCGCCAGTGCTGCGGCGACGGAACGCCGCCGCAGCATCGGGGGTTTATAGGGGTGCTTGTGCATTGTTGCTCTTCTCGCGGAGTGAGACCATTCGTGGAAGATGGGCGGGTGCCCTCATTTCCCGAAACTCCGACAGTCCTCGACAACACTGCGGCGTCATCGAGGACGCCATTGTGTCGAGCAGACGGGGCCTCGGTAGGACCCCGCCTGGTGGCCCGGGAAGGTGATGATTTCCTGGACCGATCAAAACCCTAGACAGCCCGGGCGAAGATTCAAATACACATTTCTGCCACCGAAGAGGCTCCTGGCGCGGATCATGTAAGCGCTTGCGCAAATTATCGCGCGCGCGTGCCACGCCACGAAGCTCGCGTCAAATGTGTCAAAAATAAATCTGCTTTAATTTTCCGGGCGTCTCATGTTCACGCGTTCGTTGCACCGTGGCCGCACGTCGTTTGGGATCCGCCGGTTGTGGGGTAGCGTCGGAATCATCCGACCCAACGGTATTCAGACCAATCCAGGAGGATTCATGAAGGCAACACCCACGCTGACAAGCAACCTGCAGGCCGTGCTAGTGGACCTGATCGAGCTTCACGTCCAGGGCAAGCAGGCGCACTGGAACATCGTCGGGACCAACTTCCGCGACCTCCACCTGCAGCTGGACGAGATCATCGATGCCGCCCGCGGATTCGCGGACGACCTCGCCGAGCGGATGCGCGCCCTCCACGCGCTGCCGGATGGGCGCAGCGCCACGGTGTCCAAGTCCACCGCCCTCGCCGAGTTCCCGGCCGGCCTGGTTGACACCAAGGACGCCATCGAGCGGATTGTCGCCGCGCTGGAGGCTGCCGTCGGCACCATGCGCAAAGTTCACGACGAGGTGGATGAGGAAGACCCCACGACGGCGGATCTGCTGCACGAGTTCATCGGCAGGCTGGAGCAGTTCGCGTGGCTGGTGAACGCCGAAACCATGAAGCCCACCGCCAAAGTGACCAAGCCTGAGAGCAAGTAGGCGGCCACTGCACGGATCAGGCGTCCGGCACCGGGATACCCCGGCGCCGGACGCTGCGTTTAATGCCCGCCGGCGATCTCCCGCTACTTCGCGGTCGGCACCTTCCGCAGCACCGCTGCGGCGAGGACGCAGGCCCCGGCCATCAGGACCAGGGCGATGGTGGCCGTGATGTGGACGCCGGAGTCGAAGGCCGACCGTGCGGCCGCCGTCACGGCCTCCGCGAGCGGGCCGGGCAGCGACTGGGCGAGCTCCACCGCGCCGGCCAGGGTCTCCCCGGCCTGGCCCACCGACCCGGCCGGAGCGGCGTCGGACACTTCGGCGGGAAGCCGGAGGTTGCCCTGGTAGGAGGCCGTCAGGATGGACCCGAGAATTGCCGTGCCCAGCAGGGACCCCACCTCATAGCCGGTCTCGGAGATCGCCGCGGCCGCGCCGGACTTGTCGGCCGGGGCGGCGCCCAGGATGAGGTCGTTGGAGATTGTCTCCGCAGCCCCCACGCCCAGGCACAGAACCATCAGCGCGCCCAGCAGCAGGGCCGGGCCGTGGCTGTGGTCCCCGAATGCCACGAGGAAATATCCCGATGCGCTCAGCAGCAGGCCGCCGGCCACGACGAAGCCCGGCCGGACCTTGCGCACCAGCGGCACCACCAGCAGGCCCGCGACCACGGTCGCAATGAGGGCCGGGACCATGGCGACGCCGGACGCCGAGGGGGACATGCCTTCCAGCAGTTGCAGGTGCTGGGCGAGGAACAGGATGAACCCGTTGAAGGAGAACAGCGCCAGGACGTTCGCGATGATGGCCGTGCTGAAGACCCGGTTGCCGAAAAGGCTGAGGTCCAGCATCGGCGCGGCAGCCGTGCCGCGGGCCAGTGCGTGCTGCCGCCGGACGAAGACGTAGCCCATCAGTAGCCCGGCCCCGATGCTCACGAAGGCCTCCGGTGCCGGACCGTGGCTGGCCAGGGCCTTGATCCCGTAGACCACCGGCACCATGACCAGCAGCGACAAGACGATGCTGGGCACGTCCACGCGGCCCGGCTTGGGGTCGCGGGATTCCGGGATCAGGGCCGGACCGAGCAACAGCAGCGGCAGGATGATGGGTACCGCGACCAGCAGGACGGCACCCCACCAGAAGTGCTCCACAAGCCACCCGCCGGCAATCGGGCCGAGGGCCGCGCCACCGGAGAAACCCGCGGCCCAGATCGCGACGGCCAGCCGGCGCCGGTTGGGCTGCGGAAAGATGTTCCGGATCAGGGAGAGGGTGGATGGCATGAGCATGGCGCCGAAGAAGCCCAGGCCGGCACGGCCGGCGATCAGCCATTCGGCACTCGGTGCAAACGCCGTGGCGGCCGACACCGCGGCGAAGCCCGCCCCGCCGACGAACAGGAGCCGGCGCCGTCCGATCCTGTCGCCGAGGCTGCCCATCGCCACCAGCAGTCCGGCCAGGACCAGCGGATAGGCGTCAACAATCCACAGCAGTTCCACGCCGGAGGCATCCAGGCTGCGCGCGATGGCCGGCAGCGCGAACGTCAGGGCGGTGTTGTCCACCGCCACAAGCAGGACGGGGAACATCAGCAGGGCCAACGCCACCCAGTCGCGCCAGGGCGCGCGGGGGCCGATGGCTGCCGGGTTGCCGGCGGATGCGGTGATCGATGCAGTGCTCATGAAATATAACTGTACCGTCTGGACGGTACAGTTACGAAATGGCGGTGATGAAATCGGAAAATGCCCGCCACGGCAGGCATGATGGGAACCATGCCCAGGAAACCCGTGGCCCGCGAGGCCGTCCTCGACGCCTTTGAATCCCTGCTGATCGAGGTGGGGGAGCGCGCTGCCACCCTCGATGCGGTCGCGCGGCGGGCCGGCGTCTCCAAGGGTGGCCTGCTCTACCATTTCCCGACCAAAGAGGCGATGATCACGGTCCTGCTGGAGCGGCTGGACCGGCACCTGGCGGCGGACGTCGCGGCCATGGCCGCCGCGCCGGAGGGGGCGGCGGCGTACTTCATCAAGTCCTCGGTGTGGGCGGACACGCCCATGGACCGGGTCTTCGTGGCGGCCACCCGGCTCGCGGAGGTGGCGCACGAGGAAACCCAGCGCCGCTTCGCCGCGGGCCAGGCCAGTTGGCTGGAACTGCTGGCGGCCGACGTCGGACCGGCCATGGCGAAAGCCGTCCTCTATATGGGGGACGGGCTGTACTTCAACGCCATGCTGGGCCGGGGGCCCGGCGGCCCGCCCGGTGCGATTGAGGCGGAGGTTGAGAGTCTCCTGGCCGCCGTCGAACGGCTGCGCGACTGAGGCCGCCGGCACACCGCAGGTAACCCCGGAGCGGCGACGGCCGGGAGTTTGCGGACGCGCGTCCGGCATAGGACAATGGAGGCTGTGACAGCTGTCACCCCCGAATTAAATTCAAATTGAATACGCCTTTGATCTGCGGCGGGAGAGTCCTGCAAGTAGGTACAAGCAGGCGCCGTAGGAGCAAATCCTCCCCAGGAATCTCTCAGGCCCATGTACCGCCGCGGCAAGGCATCTCTGGAAAGTAGCAGGCTGTCTTTCGGACATGCTGTGCTCACCGACGGTGCAAGCGGATAAGCGTCCGCGGAAACTCTCAGGTCCAATACAGAGTGGGGAGGAACCCGAATCACTGTGGCGTACCCTGCGCCGCCTGAGTTATGGAGTTCCTTGTGACTGTTACCCCAGCGTCCACGTCCTTCGTCGACCGGCACATCGGCGCCCGCCGCCAGTCCGACGTCGACACCATGCTGAAGGCTGTCGGCCACGACACCGTCGACGCGCTGGTGGACACCGCCGTCCCGAAGGACATCCGCCAGGACTCCGACCTCGCGCTCGCCGCGGCCCTCAGTGAGGTTGAGGTCCTCGCCGAGCTGCGCAAGCTGGCGGCGAAGAACAAGACGGCCGTGCAGATGATCGGGCAGGGCTATTACGACACCGTGACCCCGGCGGTGATCCGCCGCAACATCCTCGAGGCCCCGGCCTGGTACACCGCCTACACGCCGTACCAGCCGGAAATCTCCCAGGGCCGGCTCGAGGCGCTGCTGAACTTCCAGACCATGGTCCAGGACCTCGTCGGCCTGCCGATCGCCAACGCCTCGCTGCTGGATGAAGCCACCGCCGTGGCCGAGGCCGTGCTGATGATGCGCCGCGCGAACAAGGACAAGACGGCCCATGACGGCAAGACCGTCCTGGACGCCGACTGCCTGCCGCAGACCATCGCGATCGTCAAGGGCCGCGCCGAGGCGCTGGGCTTCGAAGTCGAGGTCGCGGATCTTTCCAAGGGCCTGCCCGAGGGCGTCATCAACGGCATCGTGCTGCAGCAGCCCGGCGTCTCCGGCCGGGTGTGGGACCAGTCCGCTGTGATCGCCGAGGCCAAGGAACGCGGCGCCCTCGTCACCGTCGCCGCCGACCTCCTGGCTCTCACGCTCATCACCCCTCCGGGTGAGCAGGGCGCGGACATCGCGGTCGGCTCCGCGCAGCGTTTCGGCGTGCCGCTGTTCTTCGGCGGCCCGCACGCGGCGTACATGGCCGTCCAGAAGGGCCTTGAGCGTTCCATGCCCGGCCGCCTCGTGGGCGTCTCCAAGGACAACGCCGGCGTCCCGGCCTACCGGCTGGCGCTGCAGACCCGCGAGCAGCACATCCGCCGTGAGAAGGCCACGTCCAACATCTGCACCGCGCAGGCCCTGCTGGCAATCGTGTCCTCGTTCTACGCCGTCTACCACGGCCCCGACGGGCTGAAGGCCATCGCCCAATCAGTCCACGTCCACGCCAGGACCATCGCCGCCTCGCTGAAGGCCGCCGGCCTGGACGTGCTGCACACCTCCTTCTTCGACACCATCACCGTCTCCGTGCCGGGCCGGGCAGCAGAGATCATCGCCGCCGCCGAGGCCAAGGGCGTCAACCTGCGGGCCATCGACGCCGACACCGTCGGAATCTCCGCCGACGAGGCCACGACTGTGCACATCGTTGCTGACGTCATCGCCGCGTTCGGCGCGTCTGTCACCGACACTTCTGAAGGGTTCGGCCTGGACCCCGCCGTCGAGCGCACGTCCGACTACCTGCAGCACCCGGTGTTCAACACGCACCGCTCCGAGACGCAGCTGCTGCGCTACATCCGCCGCCTCTCGGACCGTGACCTGGCCCTGGACCGGACCATGATCCCGCTGGGTTCGTGCACCATGAAGCTGAACGCCACGGCCGAGATGGAAGCCATTTCCTGGCCGGAGTTCGCCTCCATCCACCCGTTCGCCCCGGACTCGCAGACCGAGGGCTGGCGGGAACTCATCGCGGACCTTGAGGCCCAGCTGACCGAGATCACCGGGTACGACCAGGTCTCCATCCAGCCCAACGCCGGCTCCCAGGGCGAACTCGCCGGCCTGCTGGCCATCCGCGGCTACCACCTCTCCCGCGGCGACGCGCAGCGCAATATCTGCCTGATCCCGGCCTCGGCGCACGGCACCAACGCCGCCTCGGCCGTGCTGGCCGGCATGAAGGTCGTCGTCGTGGCCACCGCCTCCGACGGCACGATCGACCACGCGGACCTGACCGCGAAGATCGAGGCCAACAAGGACGCCCTGTCGGCAATCATGATCACCTACCCGTCCACCCACGGGGTATACGACGCCGACGTCCGCGAGGTCTGCGACGCGGTCCATGCCGCCGGCGGCCAGGTCTACATCGACGGCGCCAACCTCAACGCCCTCGTGGGCCTGGCCCAGCCGGGTCAGTTCGGCGGCGACGTCTCGCACCTGAACCTGCACAAGACCTTCTGCATCCCGCACGGCGGCGGCGGACCCGGCGTCGGCCCGGTCGCGGCCAAGGCCCACCTGGCCCCGTTCATGCCAGGCAACGCCGCCGATCCGGCCAACGGCGCCGAAGGCTCCCCGATCTCGGCCTCCCGTTACGGCTCCGCCGGGGTTCTGCCGATCTCCTGGGCGTACGTGAAGCTCATGGGCGGTCGGGGCCTGACCGAGGCGACCAAGTCCGCCCTGCTCGCGGCGAACTACATCGCGACCCGCCTGGACGAGCACTTCCCGGTGCTCTACACCGGCGAGGGCGGGCTGGTGGCGCACGAGTGCATCCTGGACCTGCGCGAACTCACCGCCAGGACCGGCGTGACCGCCGAGGACGTGGCCAAGCGCCTCATCGACTACGGCTTCCACGCCCCCACCCTGTCCTTCCCGGTGGCCGGCACCCTCATGGTGGAGCCCACCGAGTCCGAGGACCTGGGCGAGATCGACCGCTTCATCACGGCCATGATCGCCATCCGGGCCGAAATCGACCAGGTCGCCGCCGGCGACTTCACCGTGGAGAACTCCCCGCTGCGCAACGCACCCCACACGGCAGCCGCCGTCGTATCCTCCGACTGGACCCGCGAGTACCCGCGCGAGCAGGCCGTCTTCCCCGTCCACACGCTCAGGCAGGACAAGTACTTCCCGCCGGTCGGCCGAATCGACGGCGCCGCCGGTGACCGCAACCTGATCTGCTCCTGCCCGCCGCTGTCCGAATTCGAGAACTAAGGGTTTCTGATGTCTGAGAACTACACGGCACTTTACGAAGAGCACAAAAAGCTCGGCGCGTCCTTCACCGACTTCGGCGGCTGGCAGATGCCGCTGAAATACTCCTCCGAACTCGCCGAGCACCACGCCGTCCGCAACTCCGCAGGCCTGTTCGACCTCTCCCACATGGGCGAGGTCTGGGTCACCGGCCCGGACGCCGCGGCCTTCCTCGACTACGCCCTCGTGGGCAAGATCTCCGCGATGGCGGTCGGCAAGGCCAAGTACTCGCTGATCTGCAACGAGGACGGCGGCATCATCGACGACCTCATCACCTACCGCCGGGGCGAGGAGAAGTTCCTGGTGGTCCCGAACGCGGGCAACGCCGTCGTGGTCGCCGCTGCGCTGGCCGAGCGGGCTGCCGGCTTCAACGTCACGGTGGCCGACGCCTCCGCCGAAACCTCGCTGATCGCCGTGCAGGGCCCCAAAGCCGAGGCCATCCTGCTCCGCCTGGTCCCCGCCGCGGACCACGGGCTCGTCACCGGCCTGAAGTACTACGCCGCCGTGGACGTCCCCTTCATGGTCGCCGGCGCCGGCCAGGAGCTCCTGCTGGCCCGCACCGGCTACACCGGCGAGGACGGCTTTGAAATCTTCGTGGGCAACGCCGACGCCGCCGCCCTTTGGCAGGCGCTCATCGCCATCGCCGAAGAGGGCGAACTGACGCCCGCCGGCCTCGCCTCCCGTGACTCGCTGCGTCTGGAGGCCGGGATGCCGCTCTACGGCAACGAACTCTCCCTCGACGGCGATCCGTTTGCCGCGGGACTGGGACCCGTCGTCGCGCTGTCGAAGGAAGGCGACTTCATCGGCAAGGACGCGCTGGCCGCCAAGAAGGAAGCCGGCGCCGGGTCCACCAGCGGCCGCAGGCTGGTCGGGCTCAAGGGCCTCGGCCGCCGGGCCGGCCGCGGCCACTATCCGGTCCTGAAAGACGGCAACGTGGTCGGTGAGGTCACTTCCGGCCAGCCCAGCCCTAGCCTGGGCTACCCGGTCGCGATGGCCTACGTCGACGTCGAGTTCACCGAGCCCGGCACGGCCCTGGACATCGACCTCCGCGGCAAGGCCGAGCCCTTCGAAGTCGTGGCCCTGCCCTTCTACAAGCGCCAGAAATAACCCGACGCTCCCTCACTTTTCGCAGTGGTTGCGTCGACGCTCCCTCACTTTTCGCACATCAAGACTTAAGGAACTAAAACATGGCAAAAGTTGCCCCCGAACTGCAGTACTCCGACGAGCACGAATGGGTCGCACGGGAGGCCGGCTCCAGCACGGTGTCCATCGGCATCTCCGCCGTCGCCACCGATGCCCTGGGTGACATCGTGTATGTGGACCTGCCGGAGGTCGGCTCCACCGTGACCGCCGGGGAGACCTGCGGTGAGGTCGAGTCGACGAAGTCCGTGTCGGACCTGTATGCCCCGGTCACGGGCGAGGTCACGGAGGTCAACGACGCCGTCGTCGCGGACCCGGCGCTGATCAACAGCGACCCGTACGGTGCCGGCTGGCTGTTCAAGGTCGCCGTGGAGTCCGAGGGCCCGCTGCTCTCGGCCGAGGAATACGCGGCCAAGAATGGCGGCGAACTGTGAGCGCTTCGGTAACTCAAACCGGCTTTGAGCAGGTCGTCTCGCCGTCGCTGGATGCGGACCTGTCCGTCCTGGACCCGGAGATCGCGGCGGGGATCGACGCGGAGCTGGGCCGGCAGCGCGGCGGCCTGGAGATGATCGCCTCGGAGAACCACACCGCGGCCGCGGTGATGCAGGCGCAGGGCTCGGTGCTGACGAACAAGTACGCCGAAGGGTACCCGGGCAAGCGGTACTACGGCGGCTGCGAGCATGTCGACGTGATCGAACAGCTCGCGATCGACCGGCTCAAGGCCCTCTTCGGNGCCGGGTACGCGAACGTNCAGCCGCACTCCGGCGCGCAGGCCAACGCCTCCGTGATGCACGCNCTGATCAAGCCGGGGGACACGATCATGGGCCTGAACCTGGCCCACGGCGGGCACCTGACCCACGGGATGCGGATCAACTTCTCCGGCAAGCTCTACAACGTGGTCCCGTACGGGGTCCGGGCGGACACGCACACCGTGGACATGGCCGAGGTCGAGGCCCTGGCCCTGGAACACNNGCCGGCGCTGATCGTGGCCGGCTGGTCCGCGTACGCCCGGCAGCTGGACTTCGCCGAGTTCCGGCGGATCGCCGACGCCGTCGGGGCGTACCTGATGGTGGACATGGCGCACTTCGCCGGGCTCGTCGCGGCCGGGCTGCACCCGTCCCCGGTCCCGCACGCCCACGTCACGACNTCCACGACGCACAAGACCCTCGCCGGTCCGCGCGGCGGGATCATCCTGTCCAACGACGCCGAGATCGCCAAGAAGATCAACTCCGCGGTGTTCCCCGGCCAGCAGGGCGGCCCGCTCGAGCACGTGATCGCCGGNAAGGCNGTGGCGTTCAAGATCGCCGGCACCGACGAGTTCCGGGAACGGCAGGCACGCGTCCTGGCCGGCGCCCGGATCCTCGCCGACCGGCTCACCCGGGACGACGTCGCCGCGAAGGGCATTTCCGTGGTCTCCGGCGGCACCGACGTGCACCTGGTCCTGGTGGACCTGCGCGACTGCGACCTCAACGGCCAGGAAGCCGAGGACCGGCTCGCCGCGATCGACATCACCGTCAACCGCAACGCCGTCCCGTTCGACCCGCGCCCGCCGATGGTCACCTCCGGGCTCCGGATCGGCACCCCCGCCCTGGCCACCCGCGGCTTCGGCGAGGCCGCGTTCACCGAGGTCGCGGACATCATCGCCGAGGCCCTCACCGCCGACGCCGGCACCGACCTGACCGGCCTGCGCACCCGCGTCCAGGCCCTCGCCGC
>NZ_CP022314.1:2323352-2374951 GCF_003352915.1 Arthrobacter sp. PM3
TCCGGCGGCACCGACGTGCACCTGGTCCTGGTGGACCTGCGCGACTGCGACCTCAACGGCCAGGAAGCCGAGGACCGGCTCGCCGCGATCGACATCACCGTCAACCGCAACGCCGTCCCGTTCGACCCGCGCCCGCCGATGGTCACCTCCGGGCTCCGGATCGGCACCCCCGCCCTGGCCACCCGCGGCTTCGGCGAGGCCGCGTTCACCGAGGTCGCGGACATCATCGCCGAGGCCCTCACCGCCGACGCCGGCACCGACCTGACCGGCCTGCGCACCCGCGTCCAGGCCCTCGCCGCCGCCCACCCCCTCTACCCCTCGGTTGCCAACCTCGCCTAGGCGACGTATCACTGAAGTAGAAAGTACGACGCCGGGCGGCCGCGGCCACAAGCCGCCGCCCGGCGTCGTGCATCCGGCGGGACCGCCGCCCACCGGCGGCCGCACCGCCCTCCGGCAAGACCCTCTGCCGGGCCACAGCAAGACCTAGTTAGGAACCGTCAATGGCTGTTGGAGTCTTCGACCTCTTTTCCATCGGGATCGGGCCGTCGAGTTCGCATACCGTGGGCCCGATGCGGGCCGCCGCCGTCTTCGCCGAAGAACTCCAGGCCTCCGGCGACCTGGCGAAAGTCGCGTCCCTGCGGGTGGACCTGTACGGGTCCCTGGCCGCGACGGGCCACGGCCACGGCACCATGACCGCGATCCTGCTCGGCCTGGAAGGCTACCACCCGGAGAAGATCCTCCCGGCCGAAGTCGAGGACCGGCTCGCCGCGATCGCCGGGACCGGCACCCTGCACCTGGCCGGCGCCGGCGGGCAGGGCGTGCCGCTGCCCTACGGGGTGCAGGACATGGTCCTGCGCCCGCTGACCGTGCTGCCCCGGCACACCAACGGGATGACGTTCACGGTCTCCGACACCGACGGCAGCGTCCTGCACCAGGCGACGTTCTTCTCCGTCGGCGGCGGGTTCATCGTCCGCGAAGGCGAGGAAGACGCCGCCCAGCAGGAACTCGACGCCTCCAAGAAAGACCTGCCCCTGCCCTTCCGCACCGCCGCCGAACTGCTCGGCCGATGCCAGTCCAAGGGCCTGTCGATCGGGCAGATCATGTTGATCAACGAGCGCGCCTCCCGGACCGAGGAGGAGATCCGGGAGGGTTTGCTGCAGATCTGGTCGGTGATGGAGGGCTGCGTGGAGGTCAGCCTCAAGCGCGAGGGCCTGCTGCCGGGCGGGCTGAAGGTCCGCCGCCGGGCCCCGGACTGGCACGAACGGCTCCTGAAGGAGGACAAGGACCGGGACCCGAAGTACTGGCAGGAATGGGTCAACCTGATCGCCCTGGCCGTGAACGAGGAAAACGCCTCCGGCGGGCGGGTGGTCACCGCCCCCACCAACGGCGCCGCGGGCATCATCCCCGCCGTGCTCTACTACGCCCTGCACTACGCCCCCGGCATGGATAAGGCCACCCAGGCCGACCGCGACGACGTAGTGGTCAGGTTCCTGCTGGCCGCCGGCGCCGTCGGCGTGCTCTACAAGGAACAGGCCTCGATTTCCGGCGCCGAAGTCGGCTGCCAGGGCGAGGTCGGCTCCGCCTCCTCGATGGCCGCCGCGGGCCTGGCCGAAGTCATGGGCGGCACCCCCGCCCAGGTCGAGAACGCCGCGGAAATCGCGATGGAACACAACCTCGGCCTGACCTGCGACCCGATCGGCGGACTCGTCCAGATCCCCTGCATCGAACGCAACGCGATCGCCGCCGCGAAAGCCATCAACGCCGCCAAAATGGCCCTCTGGGGCGACGGTTCCCACCGCGTCTCCCTCGACGAAGTCATCGTCACCATGCGCGAAACCGGCAAGGACATGTCCTCCAAATACAAGGAAACCGCCATGGGCGGCCTCGCCGTCAACGTCGTCGAATGCTAACCCGCGTGCCTGTAATGCCCTCAGTTGTGTAGCGCAGCCCAAAGGTTCAGGGAGGACGCGAACACGATCCAGGACAGGTAGGGCAGCATCAGCAGTCCTGCCGTCCGGCTGATGGGGCCGAACAGCAGTACGGTCACGGCCACGGCAACGGCCAGCGCCACAATGATCACGAAGGCGATCCACAGCGCCGGCGTCCCGATCGCCGGGTACAGGCCGAAGAACACCGGGGTCCACAGCAGGTTCAGGACGATTTGGATCGCATAGGCGGTGAGGGCGGACCGTTTGTCCGGCGTCAGGGAGCCTGCCGGGCGGCTGCGCCACACGAGCCACGCCGCGACGGCCATCGCGGTATAGAGGAGCGTCCAGACCGGGCCGAAGACCCAGTTGGGCGGGGACCACGGCGCTTTGTCCGCGGTGGCGTACCAGCCGTTGACGTTGTTCGCGGTCGCCAGCCCGCCGAGGGCCGCCACGAGCGCCGACGCGCCGAGGAACAGAAAAAGTGCGACTACCTGGGCGCCGGTGCCGGCACCCCGGGAGCGGCCGTCTGCCGCTTCGGAAGGGCCTTCCGCCGGTTGTTGCTGAGCCTGCATGAGACCAGCGTAACCGCCCCGCCCGGACCGGCGGCAGGGCGCGGGCCGATAGACTTGGGGCTGCATGTCTGCATGCCGCCGAAGCTCGTACCGCAATGATTGGATACCGCACCCTTGCGTGAATTCACTGCCCGCTTTGCCTCTGCCGAAGAGATTGCCAACTGGGATGCCCACGTCACCGCGAACCCCAACGGCGGCAATCTCCTGCAATCGGAGGCCTTCGCTGAGGTCAAGCAGCACTATGGCTGGAAGCCCCTGCACCTGGTCTACGAGACGGCCGACTACACGAGCTACAACCTGGTCCTGGAGAAGTCCTTTCCGCTCCTGGGCAAGCTGTGGTACCTGATCAAGGGCCCCGATGTGGAGTCCGTCGAGGACATCCCGGCAATCACGGCGGCGAACGCCGACTTCGTGAAGAGGGCCCGGCTGGGCGTCTTCGCCATCAAGATCGAGCCGGACATCATCCTGTCCGACGACGCCGTCAAGGTCCTCGAAGGCGCCGGACTGGTCAAGACCCACAACCTGCAACCCAACGACTCCACGGCCCTCCTGGACATTTCGCCGGAGGAGAACCAGCTGCTGCGCAACCTGCACTCCCGCGGCCGCAATGCCGTGCGCCGCGCCATCCGCGAGGGCGTCGAAGTACACAACGTCGAACCCACGGAGGAGAACTTCCGGGCGATGTACGCCCTGATGACCACCACGGTGGAGGCCAAGTCCCAGGTCCGGGTCCGCGAGTACGAGTACTACCGCCAGTTCTGGAACAACTTCCTGGCCCGCGGCCAGGGCCGGCTGCTCTTCGTCTACGAGAACGGCGTGCCCTCGGTAGGCGCGTTCGTGATCAACTACGGCCGCAAGGGAACGTACAAGGATGGCGGCTCGCTGCAGAAACGGAGCCAGTACGGCGACTCGCACCTCGTGCAGTGGACTGCGATCAACCAGCTCAAGGACCTGGGCTGCACCGAGTACGACTTTTGCGGCACGCCGCCCAGCGACAAGCTCAAGGACACGTCCAACCCGTTCCACGGCCTGGGCCTCTTCAAGACCAGCTTCAGCAAGACGGTGACGGACTTCGTGGGCTGCTACGACCAGGTGCTGAACCCGTTGAAGTACAAGGCCTGGATGGCCGCGGGGGAGCGGCTGGCACGCCAGGTCTACACCCGGCGCACGGGCCAGCAGTTTTACTAAGCGCGCGGCAGCAACGGACAGTGAGGAGGCCGGAATGACCAAAGACACCGACGGCCGCCGCAGGCCGCCCACGGGCGGCCTGCCCCGGACCGAACCGATGTCGCCCATGCAGGCGCGGCAGAATGTCGCCGCCAAGCGCATGCTCCGCCGGCTGGTGCAGGGCGAGAACCCGCCCACCGCACCGATGAGCATCGTGGACCGGCTCGCGGGCAGCCCCTACGCAAACCCGATGATCCAGGTTGGCGGAGTGGACACCTCGGCCCGCAAGACCATCGACTTCGCCTTGAAGCTGGCCGAATCCATGTTCCGGTACGGGGCCGGCGCCCTCGAGGTCGAGACCAGCATTATCGCCATCACCGCCGCGCTGGGCCTCAAGCACATCGAGGTGGACATCACCAACCAGTCGGTGGCCATCAACTATGCCCCGAAGGACCAGACGCCCATTTCCCTGCTTCGCGTCGTGCGCTCCTGGACCAACAACTACGCCGGCCTGGCGCAAGTGCACCAGCTGGTGACGGACATCGTCGCCGGCGGCGTCGGGCGCGAGGAAGCCGTCCGCAGGCTTGAGGAAATCACCCGCAGCGCCAAGCCGTTCCCGCGCTGGATGGTGACGGTGGCGTTCGGTGTGTTCTCCGCGGTCTTCGTCGGGGTCCTGGGCGGGGGCCCGGGCGCCTCGGCTGTTGCGTTCGTCTCCAACCTGCTCGTCAGCCTGCTGGCCCGCCAGCTGGGCCGCTGGCGCACCCCGGACTTCTTCATCACGGCCTCGTGTTCGTTCCTGGTGACCATCGTCGCCCTGCTGCTGTGGAGGTTCGGCAGTCCCGCGGGGATCCAGATTGCCCCGGCGATCGTGGTGGTGGGAGGCATCCTGCTGCTGCTCCCAACCGGCCGGCTGGTCTCGTCGGTGCAGGACGCGATCAACGGCTTCCCCGTGACGGCGGCGGGCCGGTTCCTGTCCACGATGCTCACCTTCGGCGCGCTGGTCGCCGGCATTGCCATCGGCTTCGTGGTCGGGGACATGACCGGCATGGAACCGATCGATGTCACAGAAACATTCCCGCCGGCGTATCCCTTGTGGCTGCTGGTGCCCATGGTCGCCGTCGCCGTCGTGGCCATCGGCGTGACCGAGCAGACCGCATGGAAACTGCTGCTCCCGACGGCGGCAGTCGGCGTCGTGGGCCACCTGGTCCTGATCGGCGGGGACGCCGTTGGGATCGGCCCGCGCTTCGCGCCGGCCCTCGCGGCGGTGGTGATCGGCCTGCTGGCGCGTGTCGTCGCACTCCGGATGGGCGCACCGCAGCTCGTGGTGGCTGTCCCCGCGGCCCTGATCCTGCTGCCCGGACTCACTATATTCCGATCCATGTATGTATTGACGATCGAGGAATCCGAGATCCTCATCGGGGCCGGCGGAATGCTTAACGCCGGCGCGATCGTGCTCGGTGTCGCCGCCGGAATCGTCCTCGGCGACACCCTGGCGCGGCCCCTGACCCGGGGCCTGGCGAGCAACGAGCGGCGCCGGGCGCGCCGCCGGTAACTCCGGGATCTTGCGCTTCTAGATCTTGCCCTTAGATCTGCCCTACGGGCAGCTTCTTCTCGGCCTGGAAGTCATCCTCCACCCGGCCCTTGGCCCAGTAACCGGAGAGGGACACCTGCGCCCGTTCCAGGCCCCGCTCGGCGAAGAAGACCTCCCGGAGGCCCTTCATGTAGCCCCGCTCGCCGTGGGCGAAGACATGGACACGGCCCTCGGGCCACTCGGCGTCGCGCACGGCGGTGACCAGGACGTCGCTCTCGCCCGCGGGCACGCCGCCGCGCAGCAGCCAGCGCAGCTCGACGCCGGCCGGGGCAGCGACGGGCTGGCGGTCTGCGTCGCTGTCGACTTCGAGGAAGGCGAGGCCACGGGCGTCCTGCGGCAGGGCTTCGATGGCGGCGCTGATGGCCGGCAGGGCTGCCTCGTCACCGGCAAACAGGTACCAGTCCGCCGCCGGGTCCGGGTTGTAGGCGCCGCCCGGGCCGGTGAAGGTCAGGCGGTCGCCCGGCTGCGCCGCAGCGGCCCAAGGGCCGGCCAGGCCCTCGTCGCCGTGGATGACGAAGTCGATGGCGAGTTCCCGGGCGGCCTCGTCCACCCAGCGGACCGTGTACGTCCGGGTGTGCGGCCACTGGCTGCGCGGCATCGATTCCCGGACGGCCCACAGGTCCAGCGGTTCCGGGTACTCCACGCCGGACTGCGGGAACACGATCTTGACGTATCGGTCCACGTAGCCGTTGTTGACGTAGCCGGCGAAGCCGGGGCCGCCGGCAATGATCCGGACCATGTGCGGGGAGAGCTGCTCCCGGCGCAGGACCGTCAGGTCAGTCTGGGGACGCGAGTTCTTGTTGGCGGTGGTGGCTGCGGGGACGGAGGTCATGCAGCTAAGCCTAACGAAGAACCCCGCCCGGGCCCTCCCGCCGGACAGCTGTTACGGCAGCGGTGGCAGCTCCCAGTCAATCGTCCCGTTGCCTTGGTCCTGCAGCAGCGCGTTCGCCCGGCTGAAGGGATGGGAGCCGAAGAAGCCGCGGGCGGCGGAGAGCGGGCTGGGGTGGGCGCTGGCGATCACGGCCGCGGACCCCAGCAGCGGCCGCACGGACTCGGCGTCCTTCCCCCACAGGATCGCCACGAGGGGCGCGCGGCCGGACCCGCCGTCGGCCGGCCGTTCCGCGACGGCCCGGATGGCCGCGGCCGTGACGTCCTCCCAACCCTTGCCGCGGTGTGATCCCGCCGCGCCGGCGCGGACGCTGAGCACCCGGTTCAGCAGCAGCACGCCCTGCTCCGCCCAGCGGCCCAGGTCCCCGTGGACGCGCGGCGGGAAGCCCAGGTCCGCCTCAAGTTCCTTGTAGATGTTGCCGAGGCTGCGGGGAATCGGCCGGGTGGCGCCATCCACGGCAAAGGACAGCCCCACGGCGTGCCCGGGCGTTGGGTAGGGGTCCTGCCCCACAATCAGCACCCGGACGCCGGCCAAGGGCTGCCGGAATGCCCTCAGGACATTCGACGGGGACGGCAGCACCTCGTGCCCGGCGGCGTCGCCGGCAACGTAGTCCAGGGCCTGGCGCAGCTGCGCCTCCACCGGCGCCAGCGCCCCGGCCCAGTCGGGCGCGACGAGTTCGGCCAGCGGTTGCCGGGCGAGGTCCGTGAAACTGAGGTTGTCAGCGGCTGCAGGTTCCAGCTCGAACAGGGCGTCGGAATCAAACACAGCTCCCATTCTTCCCCACGTCCGGCGGCAGTCGCAGTCCGCCCCGGCTCCGCGCCGAATGACAACCCTGTTGTTCGGCCGTAGCATGGGTAAGGGTTTTTGCCGGAACCAGCCAGGGAGGATGCAGTGGCCGAAGCAGCGCAGGAGCACGTGCCCACGAGGGATTCCGCCGCCCCGGACGGGGTGTCCGGGGATTCCGGGCTAAGCCAGCGTGACCGGCAGGTGCTGGCCCTGGAGCGGCAGTGGTGGAAGTACGCCGGGGCCAAGGAACAGGCCATCCGTGAGCTGTTCGATTTGTCGGCCACGCACTACTACCAGATCCTCAACGCCCTCATCGACACCGAGGAGGCGCTGGCTCACGATCCCATGCTGGTCAAGAGATTGCGTAGACTACGTACATCACGCCAACGTGCCCGCACGGCCCGTCGCCTGGGAACAGACTCGTAGAGCCGCGTCACACCGCACCCGGCTGCGCAAGTTTTTGCCGCGTCCGTTTCCGGACCCGGGCGCCCCGTATGAAATCAGCAAGGACGTCGTTTTACCATGACCAAATACGCTCGGGATGAATTTGATCGGGTCCCGGAGACCTCCACCCGGCAGGGTGTCCACCGGGCCGTCGCCGAATCGCGCCGCCGGAGCCTGGTGCCCATCCTCGCAGCCGGCTGCGTGGCGCTGGCGATCGGACTCGTGGCCTTCCTGATCCTGCCGAAGCTCGGATTCTCCGCCGGCCAGGCCTCGGCCGTATCGGGCGGTGCCAGCGCATCCGCCACCCCGTCCGCTTCCAGCCCGGCGAGCCCCACCGCCGCCGGCACCGCCCCGGCCAGCCCCGAGGCCGCCGGAACCGCCAGCCCCGAAACAACCACGGAGCCTGCGGCAACTGCCTCGGCAGCTCCCGACGCGGGCGTGGACAAGTCGCAGCCCGTCACGATCTACAACGGCACCACCACCGCCGGGCTCGCCGGCCGGGTCGGCGGTACGGTGAGCTCCGCGGGCTGGGTCCTGGGCGAGACGGGCAACTGGGGCGGTGTCCCGCAGCAGTCCTCGGTGATCTTCTACAGCAGCGCGGACCAGAAGGGCAACGCGGAGGCGCTCGGAACGCTCCTGGGCATCGACACCCTGGTGGAGTCCGCCGAGTTCAACCTGCCCCTCGTCGTCGTCATCGGCCCCGGCTTCCAGTAGCCCGATCCGGTTACGCCTCAATAACTATTCACCGGCGGGCCTGCCCGTCGCCGGCATTCCTGCGGGACCCTGTGGATACAGTGACTGCGGATTTCTCTTCGCAGTCCGCGGCGCACACCGACGTGGGCCGAACGCAAGCTAGCTGAAAGTGTGGACACCATGGCACTGGGAACCGTCAAATGGTTCAACGCCGAAAAAGGCTACGGCTTCATCACAGTGGACGGGTCCGAGAACGACGTCTTCGTGCACTGGTCCGCGATCATCGGGGAAGGCTACCGCGCGCTGGATGAGGGCCAGCGGGTGGAGCTGGAAATCGGCGAAGGCGAAAAAGGCCCGCAGGCCGAAAGCGTCCGGCCCGCCTAGTGGCACGTCCCGCCGTCACGAACACCCTCCGGGACGCGGCCCGGAGCCGCCGCGGAACTGTACCACCGACCCGCGCCCTGGCGGCCGCCGCCGCAGCCGCCCTGGCGCTGACGGGCTGCCTGGGTCCTGCCGGCAGCGCCCGGGTCTCCAGCGCCGACGCCAGCGGCGACGGAACCCTGCGCATCGGCCTGCTCCTGGACAACACGGGCCCGCAGAATTTTCTCAACGCCCCGCAGCTGGCCGCGGCCAAGCTTGCTGTCAAGGACATCAACGACGCCGGCGGCCACAAGGGAAAGCCCGTGGAACTGCTGCCGGAAACCGTCAGCGCGGACACCGCCGCCCAGGCCAAGGCACTCGTGGGGGCCAAGGCCGACGTCGTGATCGGTCCGACCGATTCCAGCCGCGCGCCGGCCGCCATCGACGTGCTCGCCAACGCCAAAGTGGCGGTCATCTCGCCAGCCAACTCCGCAGCCGCGCTCAGCAACTACAAGAGCGGCGGCTACTATTTCCGCACGGCCGCGGCCGACGTCGCGCAGGCCCCCGTCCTGGCCAAGCTGGCCAAAGACGGCGGCGCCAAAACCCTCGCGGTGCTGCATGAGGAAGGCGATTACGGCAAAGGTGTCGGCGCCGCCGTCGCCGCGGCCGCCACGCAGTCGGGACTGGAAACCGTGGCGCAGGCCGAATTCAAGCCGGGCCAGGCGCAGCAGGCCGTCGCGGACGTCAAGGCCGCCAATCCCGACGCCGTGGTCCTGGTCGCGCGCGAAGGCGCCCAGGGTGCCATCGCCGAACTGAACAACGCCGGCCTCGCCGGCAAGAAGCTGGTGCTCAGCGACGGAGCCGTCAGCCAGTATGGCTCCGGACTGGGCGCGCGGGCGCTCGAGGGCGCCCGCGGGGTCCTCCCCGGAGTGTTCCCGTCCGCGGAGTTCCAGGCCGACCTCGTTGCCGTCGACCCCGGCCTGAAGGACATGATCTTCGCCGCCGAGACCTACGACGCCGTCACCCTCGCGGGCATCGCGGCCGCCGCGGCTGAAGACGATGCCGGCACTTCCATCGCCGCCTCGCTCGTGGGCGTCTCCGGGGGAATCTCCGCCGCAGGTGGTCAATCAGCCGGCCAGTCAGCCGGCCAGTCAGCCGGCCCGTCCGCCGCCGAGGTGTGCACGAGCTACAAGGCCTGCACCGACGCCCTCCGGGCCGGCCGCCGGCCCGACTACGACGGCCAGTCCGGGCGGATCAACTTCGATGCCCACGGTGACATCACGCAGGCGAACTACGTGGTCTACACCTACGGCGCGGACAACCAGGCCAAAATGACCGGGACGGAAACCGCCGGAAGCAGCGGCGGCGGCTGATCGCTCGTAGCGAATTGCGCCCGGGCGGCGGGCGTTCCGGCCCGGGCACTGCTTGCACTCTCCCCGGGGGAGTGCTAATTATTGACTTAGCACTCCAGCGCACTGACTGCTAACACGGCGCCCGGCCCAGCCGGTCGCGCTGTGGGGCGGCCGGTCCAGGAGTTAGAGGAACACCTTGCTGGGGTGAGATCCCGGACCCAGCGGCATACAGAGGCCGCCGGGTAGGGATCGTCCGTCGCGGGCACCACAGCGAAGGTTCATTCTTAACGACTGTCCCGAAAGGACTACTGCCGTTATGGCCAAGATCATTGCATTTGATGAAGAGGCACGCCGCGGTCTTGAGCGGGGCCTGAACACCCTCGCCGACGCCGTCAAGGTCACCCTCGGCCCGCGGGGACGCAATGTCGTCCTCGAGAAGAAGTGGGGCGCCCCCACGATCACCAACGATGGTGTTTCCATCGCCAAGGAGATCGAGCTGGACGATCCTTACGAGAAGATCGGCGCCGAGCTGGTCAAGGAAGTTGCCAAGAAGACCGATGACGTCGCAGGCGACGGCACCACCACGGCAACCGTGCTGGCCCAGGCCCTGGTCAAGGAAGGCCTGCGCAACGTCGCGGCCGGCGCTGACCCGCTGTCCCTCAAGCGCGGCATCGAGAAGGCTGTCGAGGCTGTCACCGTAGAGCTGCTGGCCTCCGCCAAGGAAATCGAGACCAAGGAAGAGATCGCCGCCACCGCGTCCATCTCCGCCGGCGACAACGAGATCGGCGCCCTGATCGCCGAAGCCCTCGACAAGGTCGGCAAGGAAGGCGTCATCACGGTCGAGGAGTCGAACACGTTCGGCCTCGAGCTCGAGCTCACCGAAGGTATGCGCTTCGACAAGGGCTACATCTCCGCTTACTTCGTCACCGACGCCGAGCGCCAGGAAACGGTCCTCGAGGATCCGTACATCCTGATCGTCAACTCCAAGATCTCCAACGTCAAGGAACTGGTTGCTGTCCTGGAAAAGGTCATGCAGTCCAACAAGCCGCTGCTGATCATTGCCGAAGACATCGAGGGTGAGGCCCTGGCCACCCTGATCGTCAACAAGATCCGCGGCACCTTCAAGTCCGTCGCCGTCAAGGCCCCGGGCTTCGGGGACCGCCGCAAGGCGCAGCTGGCCGACATCGCCATCCTCACCGGCGGCCAGGTCATCTCCGAGGAAGTCGGCCTCAAGCTTGAGACCGCCGGACTCGAACTCCTCGGCAAGGCCCGCAAGGTTGTTGTCACCAAGGACGAGACCACCATCGTCGAAGGTGCAGGCGACGCCGACCAGATCGCCGGCCGCGTGTCCCAGATCCGCGCCGAGATCGAGAACTCCGATTCCGACTACGACCGCGAGAAGCTGCAGGAGCGCCTGGCCAAGCTGGCCGGCGGCGTTGCAGTCATCAAGGCCGGTGCCGCAACCGAGGTCGAGCTCAAGGAACGCAAGCACCGCATTGAGGACGCTGTCCGCAACGCCAAGGCTGCTGTTGAAGAGGGCATCGTCGCCGGCGGTGGCGTTGCCCTGATCCAGGCCGGTGCCAAGGCCTTCGCGAACCTGCAGCTCTCCGGCGACGAGGCAACGGGCGCGAACATCGTCCGCGTTGCCATCGACGCTCCGCTGAAGCAGATCGCCTTCAACGCCGGCCTCGAGCCCGGCGTCGTGGTGGACAAGGTCCGCGGCCTGTCCGCCGGCCACGGCCTCAACGCCGCCACCGGCGAGTACGTTGACCTGCTGGCCGCCGGCATCAACGACCCCGTCAAGGTGACCCGCTCTGCCCTGCAGAACGCGGCTTCCATTGCCGGCCTGTTCCTCACCACCGAGGCCGTTGTGGCTGACAAGCCCGAGAAGGCCGGTGCCCCGATGGGCGGCGGCGACGACATGGGCGGCATGGGCGGCATGGGCGGTTTCTAACCACCAGGCCTCCGGCCACCTGAACTGACTGTTCAGCGACGGCGGTCCCACCTCGCGGTGGGGCCGCCGTCGTCGTTTAATCACGACCAACCAAGCGACCCTCCCTCACTTCCGGCCGTCCCGCCCCCGACCCTCCCTCACGTCTTGCAGTTCCATAGCCGACCCTCTCTCAGCTTCCGCGCCGCTCACGCCAACGCTCCTCCAACCCGAAAGTAGGAGGCGAAGGAGGGTTGGGCTGGTAGGTGCGGGAAGTGAGGGAGGGTTGGGCTGGTGGGTGCGGGAGGTGAGGGAGGGTTGGGCTGGTGCGTGCAGGAGGTGAGGGAGGGTTGGGTGGGTGTCGGCGGGGTCTGGCAGGATAGGTCAGTGACGATTACTGCAGCGGCCGACGGTTCGGCCTTAGGAAATCCTGGCCCGGCCGGCTGGGCCTGGTACGTGAATGACGACTGCTGGCGCGCCGGCGGATGGCCGCACGGAACCAACAACCAGGGCGAACTGATGGCGGTGCTGGATCTGTTCCGGGCCACGGCGCACATACCCGGTGAAGAGCTGCTGATCCTCTGCGACAGCCAGTACGTCATCAATGCCGTGACCAAGTGGATGCCGGGCTGGAAGCGCAAGGGCTGGCGCAAGGCCGACGGCAAGCCGGTCCTGAACGTGGACCTCCTCAAGGAGATCGACCAGGAACTCAAGGGCCGCAAGTACACCTTCGAATGGGTGCGGGGCCATGCCGGGCACGACCTCAACGAGGCCGCCGATGACCGCGCCCGGGCCGCCGCCACCGCCTATCAGCAGGGCGTGGCTGTCCGGCAGGGTCCCGGCTTCGGGGCAGCGGCGGGCCCGCTTGCGGACGCCGGCGCCAAGCAACCGCAACCCGCGGCGCGGACGGCTGCTGTGCCGTCCGGCCGGCAGGAATTCTCCGACGGGCAGAGCGTCTTCAGCGGCTTCAGCGAACCGGACCTCTTCAGCGAACTGGACGAGGAACCCGCCGCGTCCGGGGTTCCGGCCGAGGCCAGCGCCGAAGCGGTGGTCGAGTCCCTCGAACGCGAGCTGCTCCGCCCGGAAACCCGCGCGGACCTGGGCCGCACCGGCGTCCTGCTCCACCCGGACTTCACCGAGATCGGCAGCTCCGGCCGGATCTGGACCCGCGACACCATGCTGATGGCCCTGGAGGACAACCCGGGCGGACCCGTCGATCTCGAACTCCTGGGCGCCGACCGGCTGGGCGAGAAGACCGTGCTCCTGACCTACCGCAGCCACACCCGGGAGGGCTCGGCCCTGCGCAGCTCCCTGTGGGTCCTGGACGGCGCGCAATGGCGCCTGCGCTTCCACCAGGGCACCCCGGAGTCCTGACCCGCCCGGGACAGGCTCACATGAAGCGCTGCGTGTTCCCCAGCTCAGCTTCCGCGTAGGTGGCCGCCGCGGAATTCAGTGCCAGGTTGATGGAGGCCAGGGAGGCCTCGACCCTGCCCTGGGTCAGCGTCCACTCGGCGACCAGATTCTGGAAGCTCGACGCCGCGGAACCGCGCCAGCTGCCCTGGAGCTCATCCAGGCCGAGCTTCATGGCGTGGACGTCGGCGCTGATCCGCTCAACTGTGGCCCGTACATTGGCGGACTTGAGCTGGAGCAGTTCGGTATCGACGGAAATGATGCTCATGGGAATGCCCTCTCGCGTCTTCAGGCGGCAGCAGGCTGAGGCCGCCACATCCGGAGGGTCCGGACTCTTCGAGCGTAGGCACCCGCGCACCCGCGCGGTACCGCCGCCGGCGGCTATGTGGAGAACTCCTACGTGGCAGCTTCCGCGGCGGCCAATTCGGTGGCCTCTTCGTCCAGGAACGGGATGCTGACCACCAAGGTGGCCCCGCCGCCGTCGGTCTTCTCGACCCGCACGTTGCCGGCATGCGCGCCGACGATGGCCGCGACGATCGCAAGGCCCAGGCCGCTGCCGCCGGTTTCCCGGGTCCGGGATGTGTCCGCGCGGTAGAAGCGTTCGAAGATCCGGGCCGCCTCGTCGTCCGGAACGCCCGGCCCGTGGTCGCGGACCTCGATCACGGACTGCCGGTCGCCGCCGGGCGCCGTCCGGACTCCCACACCGATTTCGATCGGGGTGCCCTCCGGGGTGTACCGCAGGGCATTGCCGACCAGGTTACTGACCACCTGGCGCAGCTTCGCCTCATCGCCCAGCACGGGGGCCGCAGCCGGGGCCGCGCCGTCGAGCCCGGTGAGCGTGATGGTGCGGCTGCGGTCGCTGGCCTGGGTATCCACCACGGCGTCATTGGCCAGCAGGAGCAGATCGGCGGGTTTCTGCTGCAGCGGGCGCTGCTCGTCGATCCGGGCCAGCAGGAGCAGGTCCTCCACCATCGCCCCCATGCGTTTGGCTTCGCTTTCGATCCGTCCCATCGCGGTGGCGACGTCCTCCGGGGTGGACAGGGCACCGTGCCGGTACAGTTCGGAGAAGCCCCGGATGGTCACCAGCGGGGTGCGCAGCTCGTGCGAGGCGTCGGCGGCGAAGCGCCGCATCCGGGCCTCGGACGCCATCCGGGCCGCAAATGCTGTTTCAATGTGCGCGAGCATGGCGTTCAGGGAGCTGCCGAGCCGGCCCACCTCCGTGCCCGGGTTTTCCACCTCCACCCGCCGGGAGAGGTCGCCCGCGGCGATCGCGGCGGCCGTTTTCTCCACCCGGGCCAGCGGGCGGAAGGAGCGCGAGACGGTCCACGTCGCGATAAAGAACGCCAGGACCAGGGTCAGCAGGCCCACCCCCACCACCACCAGGGCGGCGTGCTCCATCACGGAATCGACCGGGTCCAGCGGCAGCCCGATGATGACGACGGCATTGCGCTGGTTGTTGTCCACCACATTGACCGCCACGACCCGCCAGTTGCCGCTCTCGGTGCCGCGCACCTGGAACGGCACCAGCTGGCGTTCCCGGGCCTCCACCGCGGAAAAGGTGTTGATGGCCGGATGCGAGTCCTTGTCGCCGCCGAAGGTGTAGGGCGGCATGCCCGGGCTGAAGAGCATCAGCGAGTAGTCAGTGGGAACGTTGGGGTTGGCCACCTGCAGCTGGCTGAAGGACTGCTGCTGGCGTGCGGAATCGACGGCGGCCCGGAGCTTGTCGTCCACCTGGCCCTGCAGGAAGCTGTGCAGCAGGGTCAGCGTGCCGGCGCCCGTGGCGGTGAGGGCCACGAGCATCAGGGCCATCATGATGGCCACCAGCTGCGACCGCAGCGACGCCGACTTCCAGCGGTGTAGCAAGGTCAGCGCTTCTCCGCGGTCCGCAGGACGTAGCCGACGCCGCGCTTGGTCTGGATCAGCGCCGGGGCGTCCGGATCGATGTCCACTTTGCGGCGCAGGTAGGAGATGTAGGACTCAACGATCGAGGCATCGCCGTTGAAGTCGTACTCCCACACATGGTCCAGGATCTGGGCTTTGGACAGGACCCGGTTCGGGTTGAGCATGAGGTAGCGCAGGAGCTTGAACTCGGTGGGGGAGAGCTCGATCACGGTGCCGCCGCGGCGGACCTCATGGGCGTCGTCGTCGAGCTGGAGGTCATCGACCCGGATCACGGCGTCGTCGTCCATCTGCGGCTGGGTGCGCCGGAGCACCGCGCGGATGCGGGCCACCACTTCGTCGAGGCTGAAGGGCTTGGTGACGTAGTCGTCGCCGCCCACGGTCAGGCCGGTGACCTTGTCCTCGGTGTCATCCTTGGCCGTGAGAAACAGGACGGGGAAGTGCTTGCCCGCGGCGCGGAGGCGGCGGGTGACGGTGAAGCCGTCCATATCGGGCAGCATGACGTCCAGGACGGCGAGGTCCGGGGCGTGCTCATCCGCGGCGGCCAGCGCCTCGCGCCCGCTGCCGGCCGAAACAACTTCAAAGCCTGCGAAGCGCAGGGAGGTAGAGAGCAGCTCGCGGATGTTGGGTTCATCATCGACGACGAGCAGCTTGGCTTCGGGACCGTTCTTCTTCATGTTCCCATGATGCTCCCAGACTCTGGGAGTTATCTGAATGGAAGTTGGGTGTTGCATGGGCTGTTCCGGGTGGGGAGCGGCACGCCTAACCGGCGGTGCCGACGTCCTTGGCGTCCATGATCCGGTAGGCGTAGCCCTGCTCGGCGAGGAAGCGCTGCCGCTTCGCGGCGAAGTCCTGGTCCAGCGTGTCCCGGGCCACGAGCGAGTAGAAGCGGGCGGCGCGGCCGTCCTTCTTGGGCCGGAGCAGCCGGCCCAGCCGCTGGGCTTCCTCCTGGCGGGAACCGAACGACCCGGACACCTGGATCGCGACGGACGCCTCCGGCAGGTCGATGGAGAAGTTGGCCACCTTGGACACCACGAGGGTCTGCACCTCCCCGGCCCGGAACGCGTCGAAGAGCCGCTGGCGTTCCTTCACCGAAGTGTCTCCCTTGATCACCGGCGCGTTGAGGCGCTCGCCGATCTCGTCCAGCTGGTCGATGTACTGCCCGATCACCAGCAGCTGCTCGCCCGCGTGTTCGGCGACGAGCTCCTCCACCACCCGGGTCTTCGTCTCGGAGGTCGCGCACAGGCGGTACTTGTCGGCGTCCTCGGCCATCGCGTACGCCACCCGTTCGTCGCGGGGCAGGTCCACCCGGACCTCCACGCAGTCGGCGGGGGCGATGTAGCCCTGGGTCTCGATGTCCTTCCACGGCGCGTCGTAGCGCTTCGGGCCGATCAGGCTGAAGACCTCGCCCTCCCGGCCGTCCTCGCGCACCAGGGTGGCGGTGAGGCCCAGCCGGCGCCGGGCCTGCAGGTCCGCGGTCATCCGGAAGATCGGGGCCGGCAGCAGGTGGACCTCGTCGTAGATGATCAGGCCCCAGTCGTTGCCGTCCACGAGTTCCAGGTGCGGGTAGAGCCCGCCGCGCTTGGTGGTGAGGACCTGGTAGGTGGCGATCGTGACGGGCCGGACTTCCTTGACGGAACCGGAGTACTCGCCGATCTCCTCCTCGGTCAGCGACGTGCGCCTCAGGAGTTCGTCCTTCCACTGCCGGGCCGAGACGGTGTTGGTCACCAGGACCAGTGTGGTGGTGGAACTGGTGGCCATGGCGGCGGCACCCACGAGGGTCTTGCCGGCCCCGCAGGGAAGCACGACGACGCCGCTGCCGCCGGCCCAGAAGTTCTCCGTGGCCAGCTGCTGGTAGGGGCGCAGCTTCCAGCCGGATTCGTTGAGCATGATGGGGTGCGGGGTGCCGTCCACGTAGCCGGCCAGGTCTTCGGCGGGCCAGCCGATCTTGAGCAGCAGCTGCTTGAGCTGGCCGCGCTGGGAGGAATGCACCACAACGGTCTCACCGTCGATCCGCGGCCCCAGCAAGGGGGCGATCTTCTTGGCCCGGCTGACCTCTTCCAGCACCGGGTAGTCGGAGGTGCGCATCACGAGCCCGTGCTGCGGGTCCTTTTCCAGGCGCAGCCGGCCGTACCGGGACATGGTTTCCTCGACGTCGATCAGCAGGGAGTGCGGCACCGGGAACCGGGAGTACTTCAGCAGGGTGTCCAGCACCTTTTCGGCGTCGAGCCCGGCGGCCCGGGCGTTCCAGAGCCCCAGTGGTGTCAGCCGGTAGCTGTGCACGTGCTCCGGGGCGCGTTCGAGCTCGGCGAACGCCGCGATCGCGTGGCGGGCTTCCGTGGCGAGCTCGTGGTCGACCTCCAGCAGGATGGTCTTGTCACTCTGGACGATCAGGGGCCCGTCATTCACTGGAGCAGTTCCTCTGTAGCTTCTACGTCGATGATCCGGTGGATGGACAGGACCCGTTCGGTCTCCTTGTCCGGATCGAACACCCGCACACGCCCGCCATTCACTGCTACCGGAACAACGCTCTCGCGGCTGGCATTCCCCAGGCTGTCCACGACATTCATCACCACGCGCTGTTTGAGCCGGATCGCCTTCAGCAGGGTCTCCAGGCCCAGCTGCGTGGCCTCCTCGCTGCCCGGGGCGGCCGCGGCAGCCTGGGCGGCCGGGCCCGCGGCCACGGGGCCGTCACCGCGCAGCACCGCCAGCTGGGCGTCGATGTCCGCATCCGGCGGGGCCGTGCGCGGGGCCGTGTAGACCGGCCGGCCGCCGGTCACCGGGGTGCTGCGGCGCAGCCGGACGACGGCGGACGCGGCCTCCTCCAGGACAGGCGACAGGCCCAGGGCCCGGAGCGCCTGGGCGGTGTCCCGGGGCGCGGCGTGCGAGACGACGACGGTCGGGGCGATCCGCACGAGCCCGAGGCCGGCCGCCGCAGGGGCGTTGAGCAGCTCCAGCAGGGCGGTCTCGTCCTCGCTCTGGATGAAACTGGCCGCGGCCCCGACGCGGAGCCGGGAGTGCCGGGCGGCAGTGTCCTCGATCAGGTACTGCAGGGGCTGGGGGATAGCCGTGGCCGAATGCCGGCGCAGGAAGTCCAGCATCGCCGCCGCGTCCTGGCCGGCGTCGAGGGCCCGGCGGACGGAGTCCACGGAGAACCGGTAGATGGTTGCCGGTCCCTGCCCCTCGGCCGCGGCCATGGTCAGGAGCCGGTCACTGAGTTCGGGGTCGAGGTAGCCCGGCGCCACCGCCGTCAGGTCCGCCTGCAGCAGCACATGCTGCAGCGCCGCCGGGAGGTGCTCGCCCAGGATCCCCAGCGCCTCATCCGGCTGTTCGGCGGCGATGGCGGCGCCCAGCTGGCTCAGCGCGCCGGATCCGATCAGGCCCAGCATCTCCGCCTCGCTGAGGATGCCGCGGATCAGGGAGCTGAAGCGGCGGGCCATCCGGGGCTGCGCCCATTCGGCACGCTCCAGCACGGCGGCGGCGTCCAGGACGGGCGCCTGCCCGTCCGGTGCCGCGGCCTCGAGGGTCAGTTCATGCAGGATTTCCAGGACCCGCCGGCGGACCACCGGGGCGTCGGGCCGCTGCGCCTCGGCGGACAGCGCGTTGATGGTGGTCCCCGCGGCGCCCCGGTGCGCCTGGCCTGCGGCGGCCGCGTTCACGGGCTGGCCCACCAGGGAGGGGGCGCGCTCGCTGGCCAGCCAGGCGTTGACCAGCCACAGCCACTGTTCCTGCCGGGGGAGCGCCAGCCACTCCAGTTGCGGCGGCTGGACCCAGGCGGAACTGTCGACGTCGAGCCGCAGGAGGCCGGCCATGCCGCAGAACTCCGCGAGCACGCCGGCCTCGTTCACGCCGATCCGCAGCGAATCCGAGAGCCGTTTCATCTCCCGGACCCCGACGCCGCCGCTGCGCAGCGTGGCCAGCGGCTGTTCGTGCACCGTGTAGAGCAATTCGTTCACAAGCCGCAGCGTCTCGGCGATGGCTCCCAGCGCCGCGTTGCGGCGCAGCCCCGCGCTCGTGTGGCCCAGCCGCGGCACGGGCGGGACGAGGGAAAAATCCTCAATGACAAAGCCGCCGCGCAGGGCCACGCCGACGCTGTGCGGCAGTTCGACATGGGCGGCGTCCAGCGGCACCAGCAGCCCGCGCGCCAGCAGCCAGTCCACGGGGCCGACGTCGGAACTTTCGTGCAGCACGGAGGCCCGGCGCTGGGCCTGCGGGACCGCGCCCATGGCCCAGTTCCCGAACCGGGCCAGGAGCGCGGTGGTCCGGTCCGGCGCCGCCGCCAGGATGGCCCGGACAGACTCCGGGGTCGCCGTCCAGTGCTGCAGCGACAGCGCCGCCTCCATCGGCGTCGTGGCCGGGGAAATGGCGGCCCCGCTCCGGTGCAGTTCCCCCACGAGCTGCACGACGCGCTGCGCAAAGGCCGGTTGGAGCCGGACGAGTTCCGTGTAGCTGCGCCCCAGCCCGGCCGGGTAGATGCCGATCACGTCCTTGAGGCTGCCGACCGGGAGGTAATGCCGCTGCTTGGCGGCGGCGGCGTTTAGGCCATGCGGCGGATCGGCGCGGTGGACCAGCGCCAGGTCCTGCAGGGACTTCAGCAGGCGGTCGACGGCGGCAACCGTGGCGCCGTTGATCAGTTTCTTCAGCATGACCGCGGACGCGCTGTGTCCGGTGTCGGCGTTGGTGCACAGGTGCAGGGTTTCCAGGACCTGCATCTGCGGGCGGTTGAGCCGCTCCAGCGCCCGCTGCACGCTGACCCGTCCGCTGGCGCGCGCAGCCAGCGCGGCGAAGTCCGGGACGCCGGGCGAAATCAGGTCCGGCCGCGCGCAAAACAGGGCCCGCAACGAATCGTCGCTTCGTGCCTGAAGTTCCTTGCTCAGTGCGCGGATGAGGGACATCGGGTCCAACGTTACCGTTCGCCGGGCCCGCGCGGGCGGCGCCGGGCCAGCACCGCGTCCACGACGAGCGCGAGCATGAGCAGGAAGGCCGCCGGGAGCCCGTAGAGGGCCACGGAAGTCAGCCATACGGGCGCCACAACACGGTTGAACGCCAAGGCCATGACCGCGCCGACTGCAACAAGGGACAGCACAGCAATGGCGGCCGCAATGACCAGGAAGGGCCGCCGGTAACGCGTCAGTGTCATGTGGGCAACGCTAACAGTCCGGCATCGCCCGCGCCTCAAGCCACCAAAGTGAACAAGGCACGATAACCTTGACGGATAGAGACCAACACGGTCCGGGCAGTCATACCCTGAACCCGCGTATCCATGCGGATGCGGTGACCGCCGGCCGTGTCCCCGCAGAACGAAGAAGGTTGATTACGTGCCTACCGGCAAGGTCAAGTGGTATGACAAGGAAAAAGGCTTCGGATTCCTCGCTGGCGAGGACGGCCAGGAAGTCTTCCTGCCCAAGTCCGCCCTGCCCGAGGGCGTGAGCGAGCTCAAGGCCGGAACACGCGTTGAATTCGGGGTAGCCGACGGCCGCAAGGGCGCCCAGGCGCTGGGCCTGCGCGTACTGGACAAGACCCCATCCATCGCCAAGGCCAAGCGGCCCAGCGCCAGGGACCTCGCCCCGCTGGTCCAGGACCTCGTCAGCGTGCTGGACAACCTGTCCGGGACGCTGTCCGCGGGCAAGTACCCCGACGGCAACAAGGGCAAGGCGATCGCCGCCGCCCTCCGTAAGGTTGCCGACGAGCTGGACGTATAAGGCTCCCGATGACCCAGGAACCTGACCAGTTGCCGGCCCCGAAGGCCGGCCCCGCAGCGGCCGCCGGATCCGCGAGGACCGCGTCCAAGACGGCCGGATCAAAACAGGCACCGCGCCCGCGCGCCGGCGTGCCCGTCTGGCGCACCGGCAAGCCGGACGCCGTCCTGGCCGCCGCCGTCGACCTCGCCCGTTCGGCCGTGGAAACCATTGCCCCGGCGGAGCAGATCGGCGGACACATCGGTGCCCGCAGCGAAGGCGACCGCCTGGTGACGCACCTGTTCGAATCCAGGCTGCCCGGCTACCTGGGCTGGCAGTGGTATGCCGTCCTGACCCGGAACTCGCGTTCCAAAACGGTGACGGTCGACGAACTCGGCCTGCTGCCCTCGGAAGATTCCATCCTGGCACCGGCCTGGGTACCGTGGGCGGAGCGGGTCCGTCCCGAGGACGCACAGGCAGACGAACCCCTCGACGACGAAGCATCTGCCGAAGACGAAACGGACGACGCGTCCGCCGAGGACGAAACCGCCGGCACCTCCGGCCAGGACACCACCGGCGACGACACTACGGGCAAGGCCCCCACCGGAAAGCCGGAACGCTCCGCGGACGAGGCCGACTAGCGGTTGGAAACGCCAGGGAGAGTGCACGCGGAGGGCCGGGGCTGATGTCCACGTTCAAGTCCCTGCACATCCTGAACTACCGGATCTGGTTCGTCGGCGCGCTGATCTCCAACATCGGCACCTGGATGCAGCGCACCGCCCAGGACTGGCTGGTGTTCGCCCACCTGACGGCGCAGGACGCCGGGGCCGTCGGGATCACCATGGCCCTGCAGCTGGGCCCGCAGCTCTTCCTCGCCCCGGTGGCCGGGGTGGTCGCGGACCGCTTCCACCGCAAACGGCTCCTGGTGCTGACCCAGTCCGCCATGGCCCTGCTGAGCGCCGGGCTGGGCCTCCTCGTGATCGCGGGGGCGGCGCAGCTCTGGCAGGTCTACGTTTTTGCCCTGCTGCTTGGCGTGGTGTCCGCGCTGGACGCGCCGGTGCGGCAGACCTTCGTCTCGGAACTGGTCCAGGACGATTACCTCCCCAACGCCGTCGCCCTCAACAGCGCCTCCTTCAACGTCGCCCGCATGATCGGACCGGCCGTCGCCGGTGTCCTCACCGCCGCCGTCGGGCCGGGCTGGGTGTTCCTGATCAACACCCTGACGTTCGTCGCCCTGCTGGTCAGCCTGGCGAAGATTCCGGCGGCGTCGCTGCGGCGGATGCCGCGGGCGGCGGCCGGCAAGGGCCGGATCCGTGAGGGGCTGCACTATGTGAGGTTCCGCCCGGACCTGGTGGTGGTGCTCGTGGCCATCTTCATCGTGGGGACCCTGGGCCTGAATTTCGCACTGTTCATCGCGGCGATGGTCGGCACCGAGTTCGGCCTCGACGCGGGGGCCTTCGGCCTGATGAATTCGATCATGGCGATCGGCTCGGTCGCCGGGGCGCTGTTGGCCGCCGGCCGGGGCAAGCCGCGGCTGAGGTTCGTCTTCGGGGCGGCCGGCGCGTTCGGCATCACCTCGGGCATCGCCGCGCTGGCCCCGAGCTACTTCTGGTACGGGGTGGCGCTGGTGCCCGTGGGGCTGTTCGCGATCACCATGATGACGAGCGCCAACGGCTACGTCCAGACCACCACGGACCCCGTCATGCGGGGCCGGGTGATGGCCCTCTACATGGCGATTTTCATGGGCGGAACGCCGATCGGGGCGCCGTTCGTCGGCTGGGTGGCCAACACCGCCGGCCCCCGCTGGTCCATGGGCGTCGCCGCCGCGGCCGGGCTGCTCGCGGCCCTGATCGGGCTGCTGTGGATCATCCGGGCGCGGCAGCTGCGGCTCCACTTCAACCGCCGGGCGCGGGGACTGCGGTACTTCCGGCTGGAAAGCCGGGCCGGCGTCAACGACGACGGCGCCGCCCCGGCACCTGGCCGGGACGACGCCGTCGGGAGCTGACGATGTTTACTTCTTGAGCTCCGCCACCACAAAGTCGATGCACTCCAGCAGCGCCGAGACGTCGTCCGGTTCGATGGCCACGAACGTGGCGATGCGCAGCTGGTTGCGGCCGAGCTTGCGGTAGGGCTCGGTGTCCACCACGCCGTTGGCCCGGAGCACCTTGGCGATGGCCGCGGCATCGATGGTGTCGTCGAAATCGATCGTGGCGATCACGTTGGAGCGGTCCTCGGCCTTGGCCACGAACGGCGTGGCGTAGCTGGAAGCCTCGGCCCAGCGGTAGATCCGGCCGGCGGAATCCGCGGTGCGGGCGGCGGCGAAGTCCAGGCCGCCGTTGGCGTTCAGCCACCGCACCTGGGCATCCAGGGTCACCAGGGTGGCCAGCGCCGGGGTGTTGTAGGTCTGGTTCAGCCGGGAGTTGTCAATGGCCGTCTGCAGGTCCAGGAAGTCGGGGATCCAGCGGTCGCTGGCCTTGATCCGGGCCGCGCGTTCCAGCGCCGCCGGGGAGAACAGGCCCAGCCACAGTCCGCCGTCGGACGCGAAGTTCTTCTGCGGCGCGAAGTAGTAGACATCCGACTCCGCCACGTCCACGTCCAGGCCGCCTGCGGCCGAGGTCGCGTCGACCAGCACCAGCGATCCCTCGTCGGCGCCCGCCACCCGCTGCACGGGGGCGGCCACACCGGTGGACGTCTCGTTCTGCGGCCAGGCGTAGACGTCGACGCCGGCCTCGGCCTGCGCCGCGGGGCGGGTGCCGGGCTCGGCCTTGATGATGGAGGAGCCGGCGAGGAACGGCGCCTTGTCGGTGGCCGAGGCAAACTTCGAGCCGAACTCGCCGAAGGACAGGTGCTGTGCCTTGTTGTCCACGAGCCCGAAGCAGGCGACGTCCCAGAATGCGGTGGAACCGCCCACGCCCAGGATCACCTCATAGCCGTCCGGGGCGCGGAAGAACTCGCTGAGGCCGCTGCGCACCGAGCCGACAAGGTTCTTGACCGGCGCCTGGCGGTGCGAGGTTCCCAGCAGCTTCGCCGATGCCGCCGCGAGGGCTTCCATCTGTTCCGGGCGGACCTTGGACGGGCCGGCGCCGAACCGTCCGTCCTTGGGCAGCAGGTTGGCGGGGATCGTGATGCTGGTGTCGCTCACAGTGGCTCCAATTTTCGGCTGGTACGTGGCGTGGCTGGCAGATGCCCTGGCAGGGGTGGCTGGATCGGGCCCCCCGTTATATTCTGCCTGTTTCATTTTGCCCGCGGCTGACGGTGATCCGGAAAAAGGCCTGTCACAGTCCGGTCATTGAGACGCCGGTGCCGCGGCGGGACGGCCGGGGGTGCCGGCGCAGGCCGGACGAAAAATTATCCGGAGTAATTCAAAATAGGCTAGGCTGTCCTGCGAACGTACGGCGGGTCCCGCCAGGGCATCCTGCATGATGCCCGCACGCGGTACGGTGGGAATGACGCACGGACTGCGCTCGAGGAGCTGAGCTGAATGACGGATCTGATCGATACCACGGAGATGTATCTTCGGACCATTCTGGAACTTGAAGAAGAAAACATCGTCGCCCTCCGTGCCCGCATCGCCGAACGGCTCCGGCACTCCGGCCCCACTGTTTCCCAGACCATTGGGCGGATGGAACGTGACGGCCTGGTGGTTGTTTCAGGCGACCGGCACCTTGAACTGACCGAAACCGGACGGAAACGCGCCATCGGCGTCATGCGCAAGCACCGCCTCGCCGAACGCCTCCTCGCCGACGTGATCGGGCTCGACTGGGCCTACGTCCACGAGGAAGCGTGCCGCTGGGAGCACGTGATGAGTGAACGCGTCGAGCGGCGGATCTTCGAGATGCTCGACTACCCGACCGTTTCGCCCTACGGCAACCCGATTCCCGGCCTCGCGGAACTTGGCGGCGCTCCCGCCGGAACGCCTGCGGACGGCGTCGTGAACCTGCTGGAGGCCATGGCCGGCTACGGCGCCGGGTCCCGGGTCACGGTCAACCGCCTCGCCGAGCCGATCCAGGTGGAACCGGAGCTTTTGGCCCAGCTGGACGAGGGCGGGATCCGGCCCGGGGCTCTGGTGTCGCTGGAGCGCGTGGGGGAGTACATCTCGGTCCGCGTGCCGGATATCGAAGGTGCCCTGGAGTTGCCGCCCGAGGTTGCCGCGCACGTCTTTGTAACAGTCGCCTGACCAGCCGCAATGCGGCAGTCATGGGACGACCCATGAGTTCTGCACACCAGCGATTACGGATTTATTACCGGGTGGCTTAATCCTCTATAGTTAGTGGCCTGTACCGATACCAAAGCGTTACCTGATCCGAAGCCGAGCCCTGCCAGCGGATCAGTCGCAGAACCACCTCCTGGCAGGGGCGGGGGAACCACTTTCGGCTGCTTCTTGAGCAGCCTCGGGGTGAAGTCCGTCAGCGGCAAGCAGCTTCCATTGAGGGACCCCCAGGGGTGCCTCCGTGTCCGGGTGCTTGCAGTGGCGGACCGGGTCTTTGATCTCTCTGACCCGAATCCGACAGCTAACTTCGCAGGCTATCCAGAGAGGAACCGTTCTTGACCACCCAGACCGCCAGGGGCCGTCGCCGCGCGACCGGTCCCGCTCCGGAGCCGCGCCCCGTCGTCACCTATACGGCCGAGCGCCCGCGTGACGCGCACCGCGATGAACGCCGGCGCCGCCGCAGCCCGTTCCGCCAGGTCACGGATTTCGCCGCCGCCAGCGGCGTGGGGCAGAAGGCCGGTATAGCACTGGCTGCCACCGGTCTGGTGCTCACGGTCACGGTCCCCGTCACCAACCCGGTCATGGCCTCGAACACGGGCGGGTCCGGCGCGATTTCGGCCGCTGCGCAGCCGGATGTCACGGCTGCCGCCGCCGCAAAGGTTGATTTCAGCCGGACGGCCGTCACCACCAAGGGCGACCCGGACGGCAAACTCAAGCAGCTGCTGAGCGCCCAGTCGGTCGGCAGCATCACCCGCGCCGCGTCGGCCGGCACGCTGGGTGCACCGCTGGACCAGATGGTCACCGCTTCGCCGTTCGGTTACCGCGTGAGTCCCATCACGGGAGGCGCGGGGGAGTTCCACCGAGGCCAGGACTTCGCCGCCCAGTGCGGCACGCCGGTCCACGCGGCCGCCAGCGGCACCGTGACCTTCAACGGATGGCACCCCTACGGCGGCGGAAACCGGGTGGTCATCGACCACGGCAACGGCCTGGAGACCACGTACAACCACCTGTCCTCGTCCACGGTGACGGTGGGCCAGAAGGTCTCCCGCGGCGACGTCGTCGCCATGAGCGGAACCACCGGCGCCTCCACCGGCTGCCACCTCCACTTTGAAGTGATGGTCAACGGCGACGTCGTCGACCCCCTCGGCTGGCTCTAATAAAGACGATGGCCGACTCTCAATTCACCGTGACACGCCGTGATCTGAATGTGACATTGCGGCCGGACTCCTGTAGGGTTTGAAGCACGCCAACTTTTCCGAAGTTGGCGCTCTTGAGTGGATTGCCTAGCTCTGCCACCGCTCAAGGTCCGTTCGCATTACATCGTCTGGCAGGGGCGGGGGAACCAATTTCGGCCTTCGAAAGAAGGCCTAGGGGTTAAGTCGCAAAGCTTCCCAGGAAGCGGCGCGGCCGGGTGACTCCCATCCGAATCCGACAGCTCACCTCGTAGGCATTGGGAGAGGCTACTTTCGTGTCTTCACGCCACAATGCTGCGCGTCTGCGCACTGGCGCGGCTCACCTGAGCCCGCTGGCATCCACATCACGTGCCGCCCTTGCCGGTGCCCGGATTGGATCACGTTCCGCAGGCTCAATCTCTACCGAGCCCGGACAGCATGCAGTTCCCGCTTTTGGCGCGTCTTCGCAGTACACCCTTCGCTAAGTAACCCGTTTTACGGGGCGATCCGGCGTACCCCCAAGATGCCGGAGCGTCCTCACTCCGCGCCCGAAGCGCGCGGTCCAAGGATCACGAAAGAGAGAACTTAATGACTACTCGTGCAACCGCTGCACGGCACCGCGCCGAGGTCACCAAGACCAACTCGTTGGCTGTTATTGCTAAGGCTGTCGGCGACAACGCCGGCGGCATGGGCCGTCAGGCCGCGGTCATCGCCGCAGCCTCCGGTCTGGTTCTGACCAGCGGAATCGCAGCCAACGCTGCTGAGACCAACGTTCAGCGCGAATCCACCTCGGCTTCGGCCCTGGAGGTCCAGTCCTCCGCTCCGGCCACGATCTCGGCCGCATCCACCATCGCGATCTCCTACGAGAAGCCCGCCGTCACGACGACGCCGGCCCCCGTCGTCGAGGCCCCCAAGCCGGTCGTCAAGGTCCAGGACGCCACGGCTTCCCAGGCCGGCGGCGCCCAGCTGGGCGTCAGCGGCGGCGTGGCCGCCCAGGCCCCGGCCGGGATCGGCAGCGGCGCCGGCGCGACCATCGCTGCTGCGGCCTACGCACAGATCGGTGTCGCGCAGGACTGCACCGCCCTCGCCACCAACGCCCTCGCTGCGGCCGGCATCCACTACCACGGCTGGCCGGCAGGCTACCTGTCCCTGGGCCGCACCGTGAGCGCCGCGGAAGCACGCCCGGGTGACCTCGCGTACTACCAGAACGGCGGCGTCGGCATGGCCCACATCGCGGTCTACGTCGGCAACGGCATGGCAGTGCACGGCGGCTGGAACGGCGGCACCACCGCGCTGTACAGCGTTAACGTCGGCTCCGGCCCGGTCTTCATCCGCGTCGGCGGCTAAGCTCACGCCCACCGCACACGCAAAGACCCCCGCCTCACGAGGCGGGGGTTTTTGCGTTGCCGGGGAATGAACTTTCCGCGCCGCCCGCCGCGCCAGCGAAAAAATATTCGGTGATCCGGCAGTTGAGTGTTTACTCTTGTCTTGTCGATCCATAGCCCGACCATGCAGAGGGCAGCCGGCCCTCGTGCCCCTGGCGGGTGCGGCCGTGAAGAGGTATGCGGATGCGCACTCTCGTTCTGAATGCTGGATATGAGCCGCTGGCGGTAGTCACCTTCCGCCGGGCGCTGGTCCTTGTCCTGACCGGAAAGGCCAGTGTGGTGGCCGAGGGGGACGACCCCGTGGTCGGCCCCCAGGACATCCTGGGCCGCCCGTCCGTCATCCTGCTAAACCGCTACATCCGGCCGCGGTACAACACGGTCACGGCGGTCAGCCGCCGCGGCGTGCTCCGCCGCGACGCCCACCGCTGCGCGTACTGCGGCAAGGCCGCCCACACGATCGACCACGTCCAGCCCAAGTCCCGCGGCGGTGCCGACTCGTGGGAGAACCTCGTGGCGGCGTGCCTGCGCTGCAACAACGCCAAGGGCGACCACACGCCGGCGGAAATGGGCTGGAAGCTCGGCTTCGTGCCCGGCCCGCCGAAGGGCACCATCTGGCAGATCAAAGAACTTGAGAAGCCGACGCCGGCCTGGGACCCGTTCCTGCTGCCGGAATCGGCCGCCTGAACTGCTGTTTGAACTGCTGTTTGAGCTGTTGTTTGAACGAATAGTGGCCGGTGCCGGGTTAGGCTGACCCCGTGGAGTTCGACGCCATCATCCTCGCCGGGGGCAGGTCCGCCCGTCTCGGCGGTGTGCCCAAGGCCCGGCTCATGTATGACGGCGCCACCCTCCTCGCGCGGTCCCTGCGCGCCGCGGACGGCGCCGGACGGGTTGCCGTCGTCGGGCCCGACCCCGGTGACCTGCCGGCGGGGACCCTGACCTGCCGGGAAGATCCGCCCTTCGGGGGACCGGCGGCCGCCATCGCGGCCGGGCTCAGCGCCCTGGCCGACCGCGCCTCAAGTCCCGGCGCCCCCGCGCCCTTCACCCTGGTCCTGGCCTGCGACATGCCCCGGTCCGCAGCGGCCGTCCGTGCCCTCGCCGACGCGCTGATCGACGAACAGGCCGGCATTGCGGGCGACGGCGTCATGGCCGTCTCGGCCGAGGGGCGCAAGCAGCCGCTCGCGGGTTTTTATGGCACGGCTGCGCTACAACGGGCTGCGACGGACGCAGCGCGCGAGGACAGGCTCGAAAACGCCTCGGTCTTCGCCCTTCTTGCTAGGCTGGAGGTGCGGGAAGTTCGCGTCCCCCAGGGGTCCACGGATGATGTTGACACTTGGGATGACGCAGCCGCACTAGGGGTGTCCGGCGGGATTCCAGGCCTTGGTCCGGGCCCCGGCACCGCGCAGCAGAACCCGACCATGGAGGCAAACGGTGAAAAGCCAGGATGAAACGCTGGAAGACTGGTGCCGTGCCCTGCTCCAGGCCCTCCAGCTCGAAGAAGTCGAGATTGACGTGAACGAGGTCCTCTCCCTCGCAGGCGTGGCCGCGCACTCCGTGGTCCGCCCGGCGGCGCCGCTGACCACGTTCATCGCAGGCTACGCCGCGGGCCTGGCCTCCGGTGCGGGACAAGCCGCGGATGCCGACCCCATGCAGGCCGCCATGGCCGTAGCCCGCAGGCTTGCCAAGGACTACGCGGCCGCCGAAGCCACCGGGGCATGACGCCCGCGCCCCCGGAGGGCAGCGGACCCGACCCCGCAGGCACGGACGAGCCGCACCGGCATCTGGCCCACACCTGGCAGGAGGCCCGGCAGCTCGCCTTCGACTGCGCCGCCCCCATCCCCGCCGCCCCCGTCCCGCTCCGGCAGGCCCTGGGCCGGACCCTGGCCGCGGACGTCGAGGCACAGCAGGACATGCCCCACTATGCCTCCTCCGCCATGGACGGCTGGGCCGTCAACGGCAGCGGTCCCTGGATCCTGGCCGAACCCAACCAGCGGCTGGCCCCGCACCAGGCCAGCCCGGTCGCCACCGGCGGCCTCATCCCGGCAGGCGCCAAAGCCGTCCTGCGCAGCGAAAGCGGCGTCATCGACACCGACGAGGACGGCCTGCCGGTCCTGAAGCTCGGCGGTTCCGCGAAGCCGGGCGATCCTCGCAACGGCGACCACATCAGGAAAGCAGGCGAGGAAGCTGCCGCCGGCGACATCCTGATCAAGGGCGGCACCGTCCTCAATCCGGCCCACCTGGCCCTCGCGGCCCTGGCCGGAACCGACACCCTCCCGGTGCTCGGCAAAGCCGTGGTGCGCCTCGTCTTCACCGGCTCCGAGGTTGTCACGTCCGGGACGCCGGCGCCCGGGCAAGTCAGGGACACCTTTGGCCCCCAGCTGGGAGCGGTCGTGGCCATGCTCGGCGGGATCTGCACCGAGGAAGTGAAGATCGGCGACACCTATGCCGAATGGCTGGCAGCGCTCGAGGACGGCCAGCCCGTCTCTCCGCCCGGCGCCGGGAGCACCGCTGGCGATCCTGCCGATGACAGCCCGCCCGCCGACGTCGTCATCACCACCGGCGGCACGGGACGCTCCGGCACGGACCACCTCCGGCGTTCCGTCGCGGAGCTGGGCGGACGCCTGCTGATCGACGGGATCGCCATGCGGCCCGGCCACCCGGCCGTCCTCGCCGAACTACCCGACGGCCGCTACGTCATCGGCCTGCCCGGCAACCCCCTCGCGGCCATGATGGCGCTGTCCACCATCGGCGGTCCGCTGCTGGCAGCCCTCGGGCACCGGTCCATGCCGCCGCTGAGCGACGTGCCGTGCGGCTCCACCATCGAGGCCGACCCCGGCCGGACCCGGCTCATGCCCTTCCGCCTGCTCTACGGCATGGCCTCGCCAGCGCAGCACACCGGCCCGGGAATGATGCGGGGCCTGGCCGCCGCCGACGGCGTCCTGGTGGTCCCGCCCCACGGCGTGCAGCTGGGCGAACCGGTCCCCGCCTTCGCCCTGCCCTGGGGCCCGCCGCTCCCGGACCCCGCGGCCCCCGCCGCGCCCAAACCGGCCGCGAAACGGACGCCCCGGAAACCCGCCGCCAGTGACGGTCCGGTGGACTGGAGTGCACTGCTGGGCTGAGCGTCGGGGCCGCACCGGCGCCGCTGGCTTCCCGGTCCGGCGCTTGCAATGATGGAAACAGCCGTACAAACATTTTCCCGAGGAGTACCGATGGGCCGCGTGACGCAGCGCCGCAAAGTGCACAAGATTGTCCTGGACGGTTCCCCGCAGGCACTCGAATTCCCCGTCCGGCACCGGGAAGACGTCCTTGCCGTCGAGGAACCGCTGGAAATCAGGCTGGGAAGCATGTCGTTCTCCGTCACGATGCGCACGCCGGGCAATGACTTCGATCTCGTCGCAGGCTTCCTGGTCTCCGAAGGGGTCATCTGGTCACCCGAGCAACTGGTCTCCCTCCGGTTCTGCGCCGGCGAGAACGCCGACGGCGTCCAGACCTTCAACGTCGTCGAAGCCCAGCTCCGGCCCGACGTCGTCCTGCCCGAGACCGGACGAAACGTCTTCACCTCCAGTTCCTGCGGTATTTGCGGCACGGACTCGATCGAAGCCGTCCACAAGGCCTCGCACTACAGCCCGGCCGCGGACCCGCTGACCGTCACGGCGGAAACCCTGGCCGCCCTCCCGGACGCCCTCCGGTCGGCCCAGGACGTCTTCGACGTCACCGGCGGAGTGCACGCCGCCGGGCTGTTCCGGATTTCCGACGACGGCGCCGCCGAACTGCTGTGCCTCCGGGAAGACGTCGGACGGCACAACGCCGTGGACAAGGTGGTGGGCTGGGCACTGCGCGAGGGCCTGCTGCCGCTGCGGGGGACCGTGCTGCAGGTCTCCGGCCGGGCCTCCTTCGAACTCGTCCAGAAGGCATCGCTGGCCGGAATCCCCGTCCTCGCCGCCGTCAGCGCTCCCTCCAGCCTGGCGGTCGAGCTGGCCGAGGCGAGCGGGATGACCCTGGCCGGATTCAGCCGCGGGACCAGCCTGAACGTGTACGCCGGGCAACACCGCGTGGCGGTGCCGGCCCCGGCGGCCGGCTAGCCGGCACTTGGCCAAAGAGTTCCCCGCGGCGTAAGTTTTATCCATCGATTGGAGCCGATCGGGTCCGCCAGCGCTGAAGAGGATCACATTGCACGACGACCGCCGTCTTACGGAAGTCCGGCTGGACCGTTTTGTCCGTGACCGGATCGCACCCGCGGTCTACCCGCGCACCGTGCCGCTGACCCTGAGCAGCTGGGACGTGCCGGACGAGCCGGTGCCGGTCCTGACAGCGCTGCAGCACGAATTCACGCCCCAGGACCACGGTGCGCCCTGGGGGCGGCCGTGGAGCACCACGTGGCTGCGCCTGCAGGGGGAAGTGCCGGAATCCTGGGGGACGGCGCCCGGGACGTCCGTGGAAGTCCTCGTAGACCTCGGGTTCAGCGGCGACCTCCCGGGGTTCCAGTGCGAAGGCATCGCCTGGCGGCCGGACGGGACAATCATCAAGGCGATCTCGCCCCGCAACCAGTTCATCCCGCTCAAGCTCCTGGGCGGCGGCATGGCCGTGGACTTCTACGTTGAAGCCGCCGCCAACCCGGACCTGTCCCAGAACTGGACTTTCGCCGCCACACCCTACGGGGACAAAGCGACGTCCGGCAGCGAACCGAAATACCGCCTCGGCAGGATCGCCATCGCGGAACTCAACCGGACGGTCTGGGAGCTGCAGCAGGACATCCGTACGCTCAGCGGTCTCATGCACGAACTGCCCATGGACCTGCCCCGCCGCCACGAGATCCTGCGGGCGCTCGAACACATGCTGGACATCATGGACCCCGACGACGTCGCGGGAACCGCCGAGGCGGGCCGGGCGGCCCTGGCCGGGGTCCTGTCCCGGCCGGCCTACGCCTCGGCGCATCAGCTCGTGGCCACCGGCCACGCGCACATCGACTCCGCCTGGCTGTGGCCGGTGCGGGAAACCATCCGCAAATGCGCCCGGACGTTTTCCAACGTCGTCGCGCTGATGGACGAGGACCCCGGCTTCATCTTCTCCTGCTCCTCCGCCCAGCAGCTGGCATGGATGAAGGAGTACTACCCGGAACTCTTCGGCCGGATCGTGGACAAGGTCCGGACCGGCCAGTTCGTGCCCGTCGGCGGGATGTGGGTCGAATCGGACTCCAACATGCCCGGCGGCGAAGCCATGGCCCGGCAGTTCCTGGAAGGCAAGAGCTTCTTCCTGGCCGAGTTCGGCGTGGAGTGCCAGGAGGCGTGGCTGCCGGACACGTTCGGGTACTCCGCGGCGCTGCCGCAGATCATCAAAGCCGCCGGCAGCCGCTGGTTCCTGACCCAGAAGATCTCCTGGAACCAGGTCAACAGGATGCCGCACCATACGTTCAGCTGGGAGGGGATCGACGGAACCCGGGTCTTCACCCACTTCCCGCCCGTGGACAGCTACAACTCGGACCTCAGCGCCCGGGACCTGGCGCACGCGGAACGCAACTACCGCGACCACGGACGCGGCGGCACGTCGCTGGTTCCCTTCGGCTACGGCGACGGCGGCGGCGGTCCCACCCGCGAGATGCTGGCCGCGGCGCGGCGCGCCGCGGACCTGGAGGGCTCCCCGAAGGTGCGGATCGGCTCGGCCGCAGACTTCTTCACTCGGGCCCAGGCCGAGTATGAGCCCCTGCCGGTCTGGGTCGGGGAAATGTACCTGGAGCTGCACCGCGGCACGTACACCAGCCAGGCCAGGACCAAGCGCGGCAACCGACGCAGCGAGCACCTGCTCCGCGAAGCCGAACTCTGGAGTGCGACGGCGGCCGTCCGCGCCGGCTTCCGCTATCCCGCCGCGGAGCTCAAGCGGCTGTGGCGGCTGGTCCTGCTGCAGCAGTTCCACGACATCCTGCCGGGAAGTTCCATCGCCTGGGTCCACCAGGACGCCGAGCGCAACTACGCCGCCGTCGAACGCGGGCTCGAAGCGATCATCGCGGAAGCCGCCGCCGCGGCACTGGGCACCGGCGACCGGGAGTTCCTCCTCAACGCGGCCCCGCACGGGCGCCAGGGCGTGCCGGCCCTGGCCGCCGCCGAGCCGGTCCGGACCGGGCAACCGGTGGCCGCCACCGAAGCCGGCGGCGGCTACATCCTGGACAACGGCATCATCCGGGCGGTTGTCGACGCCAACGGGCTGCTGGCCTCGCTCACCGATTACGCCACGGGGCGTGAAGCGATCGCGCCCGGACAATTCGGCAACCTGCTCGAGCTGCACCGGGACACCCCGAACGAATGGGATGCCTGGGACATCGACGCCTTCTACCGCCGGAACGTCGTCCGGCTGGCCGAGGCCCTCTCGGTGACGCTGGAACGAGGGCCCCAACAGCACAGTCCGGACGCCGTCGTGGTGGTTGAACGGATGGCCGGCGCCTCGGCCGTGACCCAGCGGATCACGCTGGCGGCCGGAGCCGACTCCCTGGCGATCTCCACCGCCGTGGACTGGCAGGAGAGCGAAAAGCTGCTCAAGCTCGGCTTCGCCCTGGACGTCAGGGCAGACCGCTCCGCGGCGGAAACCCAGTTCGGGCATGTCTTCCGCCCCACCCACCTCAACACGTCCTGGGAAGTGGCGAAATTCGAGATCTGCGCGCACCGCTGGATCCACGTCGCCGAGCCCGGCTACGGGGTGGCCATCTCCAACGCCGCCACCTACGGTCACGACGTCACCCGCGATGTCAGGGCGGACGACGGCGGAACCACCACGACGGTGCGCCTGTCACTGCTGCGGGCGCCCAAGTTCCCGGATCCCGGCGCCGACCGCGGCAGGCACGAGCTGCACGTGACGGTCCGGCCCGGCGCCGCGATCGCCGACGCCGTCGAAGAGGGCTACCGCACCAATCTGGCACCCCGGCTGGCGAAGGGCGCCCACGGGGTTGACCCGCTGTTCACCGTGGCCAACCCGGCCCACGTCATCGAGGCGGTCAAGCTCGCCGAAGACGGCTCCGGCGACGTGATCGTCCGGCTGTACGAATCTCTGGGTGAGCGGTCCGCCGGCCGGGTGGGCGCGAATTTCCCGGTCACCGGGGTTCATGCCGTCGATCTGCTGGAGCGGCCGGCCGAGGCACCCGGGGTGAGTGCGGGCGCGGACTCTGCAGGGCTCAGCCTGCGGCCGTTCCAGCTGGTCACGCTGCGGTTCGTGCGCTGACGCCGGGCACGAAACCCAAAGCGGAAAACACCGTTAAACAGGCTGAGTGGGAGCGGTCCTTGCGGACCGCTACCACTCATCCCCCCAATGGCGCTTGGACGACTGCCTTAGCTTCGCACGGCTGACTTCCGTACGCGAAGCGAATGTCGCTTTCACACATTCATGATTCTCTCATGCTCTAATGATTCTGTGAATGGCCTAGCCTGAGTCTTTCCGGAATGTTGCGCGAGTGTTACCAGATTCCCTGGCGGCGCGCCCGGACACCCAGAACAGGCACAGGCCCAGGACATAGCCCAGGACCGCCAGATAGTTCACCAGATGAGCGCCGGGTGCCCAGTCCTCCGGGGTGAAGGAAGCGGGAACGCTGAGGACTGTGGCGAGCGCGCCGAGGCAGGTCGCGGCGGCGCCGGCCCGGACCAGCCGCGGCAGCGTGCCGGCGGCGGCGGCCAGCAACGCGGGCAGCAGGACAAGGGACACGAACGCCGGGTAGGCGCGGCCGGCCGCCGCATAGAAGGGGGCCAGGGCGGCATTGCGTCCGCCGTCGTCCGCCAGGTCCAGCAGCCCGGCCGAGGACCCGCGGGTGTCCATCTGGAAGAAAATCACCGCCACGGCCGCAGCGCTCAGGGCCAGGGCGGAGCGCCCCACGGTGCCGGCGATGAGGCGGTGGCCCCGGGCGTCGCCGAGGCCCCGGGCGACCCGCAGCCCCACCAGCAGGACGGCCGTGAACACGAGGAACCGCAGGATCAGATGGGTGGCGTTCCAGCCGCCCAGCACCCGGTCGACCGCCTCATAGGGCGCCGGGACCGACAGCAGGCTGCACACGGTTGCGATTAGCAGGATGCCGAACACCATCCGGTTGCGGCCCTGGACGGCGTCCGGAACGCGGAGGATGAGTACCGCGGAGCATACGATCAGTGTGCCCCACTGGAGGATGGCAATCATTGCTACTTCTTCTGCCCTGTTTTCATTTGCATTGTTCGGCTGCTAGGAGCAGGACTATCGGGTGATGACAGCTTGCTTCTTCGGTGCCCGCCGCGCAAGCACCTTGGCCAGCCAGATCAGCGACAGCCCCAGAACCAGGCACAGGACCGCCGTGTAGTTGAAGACGAACCGCAGGAAGCCCAGGGGCGGCGGAATGACGGGAGAAAGCAGGCTGAGGGATATCGCGACGGTGCCGAGGGCCAGCAGTGCCGCGCCGGACCGCACGAGGACCGGGAGCCGGCTGCGCAACGTCCGCAGCATCGCCGGGAGCAGGGCCACGGTGACGAAGGCCGGGTAGAGGCGGCCTGCGGCTCCGTAATACTCCACGAGGGCCGCGTTGCGCGGGTTCCTGGCGGCGATGCCCACCAGCCCGGCGGAAGATCCGGCCGTGTCGGTCATGAGGAAAACCGCGACCACCACTAGCGAAGCGGCCGCCGCCACCGCGATTCCGATAGGGCCCGTGATCAGGCGCAGGGCGTCGTGCGCACTGAAGCCGCGCGCCACCCGGAGCCCCAGGAGGAAGATGGCAGCGAAAACGACGAACCGCAAAATGACGTTGGTGACGTTGGTCCCGCCCAGGACCTGGTCGATCGCCACGTACGGTCCATCGATGCTCAGCAGGATCGCCAGGGTCATCAGGGCGAAGATGCCGAACAGGGAACGGTTCTCGCCCCGGAGTGCGCTGGGAATCCGGATCGCGGCGACGAGCGCGCAGACCGCCAGGGTGGTCCACTGCAGGGCCGCGATCATCCGAGATTCTCCCAAATCTTTTCTGTCTGCGCCTGTTCCTGCTCCTGGCGCCGCAGCGTCTTGCCGAGCGCCTGGAGCCGTTCCCCGGCCAGGGCGGTGAGGTCACCGTCGGAGAGGGCGTCCAGCGCTGCCTGCTTGGCGCCGGGCGCCCAGCCGGCCTCGTCTTCGGTGATCAGGCCGGTGGCCACAAGCCCGCCCGTGAAGCCCACGCCCGCCGCGCGGGCCGTCGCGAGTGCGAGTTCGGGGGAGAGCCTGTTGGCGGTGAGCTGGGCCGAATAGTTCTGCGGGGCCACGCCGGTGGCGGCCGACACCCGGTGGCGCAGCTCGCCGTCGTCGATGGCGTCCACCCAGTTCCGCACGGAGGTGGCGTGCGGCGCGGGGGTCAGCCCGGGCGTCAGGGAGCTGCCCGTGTCGCCGTAGCCGCCGTAGGCCGGGGAGGCGCGGGAGATGACCGCGCGCAGCAGATCCATGGTGGCCACCTGGCTGACAAGCTCGGCCGGAGTGGGCGGCTGCGCATGGGCGGTAAGTTCCGCATAGTTCTCGAACGACGCGAGGGCCGCCAGCGGGCTCAGCTGCAGCGCCCGGCTGATGCTGACCAGCGTGGTCTCAGCTACTTTTCCGCGTACCAGCTGCTGCGCCAGCGTGGTGCGCTTAATCCCGGAGATCCTGCAGATATCGGCTGTACTCGCTGCCGGGGCAACCTGATGAAGCCAGAGTTGGAACGCCTTTGCGGGTAGTGGCATCTAGGGCTTCCTGCGCGTGGGATGGGAGCATGGCGACGCGGTTGCGCGTGTGCACCTCAAAGATTCTTTCACTCTAAATGACTTTGCGGCTGGCGGCGGGACGTCGTTTCTATAAAGTCTGTTTTATTTACGGCGCGCCGCCCGGCGACGACCCGGCCGAGCCAGATCAGCGCCAGGCCGACGACCAATCCGAGGACCGCCGCCGAACTCAGGATGTACCGCACATACGGAATCCCCGGAGGCAGGAGGTCGCTGGCAGCCAGCAGGACCATGACGGCGCCGCCGACGGACAGGACGGCCGCGCCGGCGCGGACGAGGCGGGGCAGCCGTGACCGCCGTCTGGCTGCCGGCACGGTGGCCGGCAGGAGGCACGCGGCGACGAAGCCCGGGTAGGCCCGGCCGGCGACCGCGTAGAGTCCGATCAGTTGCGCGTTATGCGGGCTCCGGTTCGCCAGCCCGACCAGGCCCGCTGACGTGCCCGCGGTATCCGCCAGCAGGAAGGGCACCACGGTGGCGGCGGCGACGGCGGCGAGCACGGCAATTCCCGCCGGCCCGGTGATGAGCCGGATGCTGCGGGTGCTGTTGAATGCCCGGGCGATCTTGTATCCGGCCAGCAGGACCGTCCCGTAGACGACGAAGCGCAAAATGAGGTTGGCGACATTGTCCGATCCCAGCCAGGCGTCAACCGCCGAGTACGGCCCCTTGAGGCTGAGCAGCATGGCGCAGGTGGTGAGCACGAAGATGCCAAAGAGGGAGCGGTTCTCCCCGCGCAAAGCGCTGGGCAGCCGCAACAGCGCCACGAGGGCACAGACCGCCAGCGTGGACCACTGCAGGACTTCAATCATGCGCAGGGCCCTCCCGATGCGGTGATTTTACGATGCGGAGCGATTCAACTATGCTAGATGCTCGAACCCGCTGGTCCGTACACCCCCCCAAGTCCGGACCGGCGGGTTCTTCTATGCCCGGGCCCGGGTGAGAGGATGAACTAATGACTGCAACCCTTGTTGCCAAGGACCTTTCCGGTGGTCACGATCACCGCACCCTCTTCTCAAAACTCTCCCTGACCGTAGCCCCCGGCGACGTCGTCGGCGTCGTCGGTGCCAACGGCGCCGGAAAATCCACGCTGCTCAGGCTCCTCGCCGGCGTCGACGAACCGCAGGAGGGCACGGTGAGCCTGGCACCGGCCGACGCGTTCGTGGGCTGGCTGCCCCAGGAACACGAGCGCGTTGCCGGCGAAACTGTGGCCGGCTACATCGCCCGGCGAACGGGCTGCGCCCAGGCGACCGCGGCCATGGAGTCCACCGCCGAGGCTCTGGGATCCGGCGCCCCGGGCGCCGACGACGCCTACTCGCTCGCCTTCGACCGCTGGATGGCCTCCGGCGCCGCCGACCTCGAGGACCGGATCCCGGCCGTCCTGGCGGACCTGGGCCTCGACGTCGGGCCGGACGCCGGGATGACCGGGCTGTCCGGCGGGCAGGCCGCCCGGGTGGCCCTGGCCGCGCTGTTGCTGAGCCGCTTCGACATCGTGCTGCTTGACGAACCCACCAACGACCTCGACCTCAACGGCCTGGCCAAACTGGAAGCCTTCGTGCAGGGCCTGCGCGGCGGCGTCGTCCTGGTTTCGCATGACCGCGAGTTCCTGGCCCGCTGCGTGTCCACGGTGGTGGAACTGGACCTGGCCCAGAACGCCGTCGCGGTGTACGAGGGCGGGTACGAGGCCTACCTGGAGGAGCGCGCCGTCGCGCGCCGCCATGCCCGGGAACGCTACGAGGAATTCGCCGCCACCAAGGCCGACCTCGTCGCGCGCGCCCGCACGCAGCGCGAGTGGAGCTCCCAGGGCGTCCGGAACGCCATGAAGAAGAACCCGGACAACGACAAGATCCGCCGGGCGGCCAACACCGAGTCCTCGGAGAAGCAGGGGCAGAAGGTCCGGCAGATGGAATCGCGCATTGCCCGGCTGGAGGAAGTCGAGGAGCCGCGCAAGGAATGGCAGCTGCAGTTCAGCATCGGCGCGGCCCCGCGTTCCAGTGCCGTCGTGGCCACCCTGCGCGACGCCGTCGCCCGCCAGGGTGATTTCACCCTGGGCCCGGTCAACCTGCAGCTCAACGCGGGGGAGCGGATCGGGATCACCGGTCCCAACGGCGCCGGCAAATCCACGCTCCTGCGGCTCCTGCTCGGCGTCCGGCAGCCCGACGCCGGGGACGCATCCATGGGCGCGTCCGTGGCCGTCGGGGAGATCGACCAGGCACGCGGCCTGCTGGCCGGTGAGCTGTTGCTGGCCGACGCCGTCGAGGCCGTCCTCACCGGGTACACCCCGGCCGAAGTGCGCACGCTGCTGGCCAAGTTCGGCCTCAAGGCCGACCACACGGGCCGGGCCGTCAATTCGCTGTCCCCCGGGGAGCGGACCCGGGCCGCGCTGGCGCTGCTGCAGGCCCGCGGCGTGAACCTGCTGGTGCTGGACGAGCCCACCAACCACCTCGACCTGCCCGCCATCGAGCAGCTCGAGGAGGCCTTGGACAGCTACGACGGCGCGCTGCTGCTCGTCACCCACGACCGCCGGCTGCTCGAAAACGTCCGGCTGGACGCCCGCTGGAACGTCGAGAACGGCGTCGTCACCGAACTGCACACCAATGCCCCGAAAGGCAACACCGTATGAGCATGGACCGGGTCGCCTGGAGCTCCCTCTACAACATCACCCGCGCCTCGAGCGGGACCAAACCGTTCTCGAAGACGCTACTGAAGCGGGTCTTCGGCTTTGCCCGGCCGCACCGCGGCAAGCTGATCGCGTTCGTGCTGCTCTCCATCGTGATGGCCGTCCTGGCCGTCGCCACCCCGGTCCTCGCCGGGCAGGTGGTGGACGAAATCATCGCCCACGCCGACGCCGCAACGGTGATCGGGCTCGCCGTCCTGATCGCGGTCGTGGCCGTGGCGGAAGCCGGGCTGGGCCTGCTGACCCGCTGGCTGTCCTCCACGATCGGTGAGGGCGTGATCCTGGACCTGCGCACCAAGGTCTTCGACCACGTCCAGAAGATGCCGATCGCCTTCTTCACCAGGACCCGGACCGGGGCCCTGGTGAGCCGGCTCAACAACGACGTCATCGGGGCGCAGTCGGCCTTCGCGGGCACACTGTCCGGGGTGGTCAGCAACGTGGTGGCGCTCGCGCTGACCCTCGCGGTCATGCTCAACAAGTCGTGGCTCGTGACGGTGCTCGCCATGATTCTGCTGCCGATCTTCCTGATCCCGGCCCGCCGGATGGGCTCCCGGCTCGCCGACCTGCGGCGTGAGGCGGCCGAGCACAACGCCACCATGGGCACCCAGATGACCGAGCGCTTCTCCGCGCCCGGCGCCACCCTGGTCAAGCTCTTCGGCCGCCCCGACGAGGAATCCCGCGAGTTCGCCCTCCGGGCCGGCCGGGTCCGGGACATCGGCGTCCGCACCGCGATGCTGCAGTTCACCTTCGTCACGGCCCTGACGCTCGTCTCGGCGCTGGCCCTGGCACTGGTCTACGGCCTGGGCGGCTTCCTGGCGCTGCAGGGGCAGCTGGCCGCCGGCGACGTCGTGGTGCTGGCACTGCTGCTGACCCGCCTCTACGCGCCGCTGACGGCGCTCTCGAACGCCCGGGTGGAAATCATGAGCGCCCTGGTCAGCTTCGAGCGCGTCTTCGAGATCCTGGACCTCAAGCCGCTCATCCAGCAGAAGCCCGACGCCGTGGCCTCCCCGCCGGGCCCGCTTTCGGTGGAGTTCGACGACGTCCGCTTCGCCTACCCCTCGGCGGACAAGGTCTCGCTGGCGTCGCTGGAGGACGTCCGGACCCTGGACACCCGCGGCGGCGAGGAGGTGCTGCACGGCATCAGCTTCCGGGTCGAACCGGGGCAGACGGTGGCCCTGGTCGGCTCCTCGGGGGCCGGGAAGTCCACCATCGCGCAGCTTCTGTCCCGCCTGTACGACGTCGACTCCGGCGCCGTCCGCTTCGGCGGCACGCAGCCCGGCACGGGCGTGGACGTCCGCGACCTCACCTTCGATTCGATGCGCGAGACCCTCGGCATGGTGACCCAGGACGGGCACCTGTTCCACGAGAGCATCGCCGCCAACCTGCGCCTGGCCCGCCCGGATGCCACCGAGGAGCAGATGTGGGAGGTGCTGCGGCGCGCCCGGCTCGAGGACATGATCCGGTCCCTGCCGGACGGCCTGGACACCGTGGTGGGGGAGCGCGGCTACCGGCTCTCCGGTGGTGAACGGCAGCGGCTGACCATTGCCCGGCTGCTCATTGCCCAGCCGCGCGTGGTGATCCTGGACGAGGCCACCGCCGCGCTGGACTCCACCAACGAGGCCGCCGTCCAGGAGGCGCTGGGCGCCGCGCTGGAAGGCCGTACCGCCGTCGTGATCGCCCACCGGCTTTCCACGATCCGGGCGGCCGACGCGATCCTGGTGGTGGAGAACGGCTCCATCGTTGAGCGGGGCACCCACAACGAACTCCTGGCCGCCGAGGGCCGGTACGCGGAGCTGTACCGGACACAGTTCGCCGAAGCCGACGCCGTCGCCCGGGAATCCGTCCCGGAGTACTAGGCCACGGGCCTGGCCGCCAGCGCCGGCAGCACGTGGTCCGTCAGCAGCGGTGCGAGGTCGCCGGGCAGTTCGCCGGCCAGGTCCAGCCAGCGGATTTCGGCGATCTCGGCCGAGGGGCTGGCACTCCACACGCCCGGTGCCGTAAAGACGGTGGCCTCGATCTGGGTGGCCGCCTCGTTGGCGGCATCGGCCAGCCAGCAACCCAGCAGGTCCAGCCGGTCCGCGGCCAGCTCGATCCCCACTTCCTCCCGGAGCTCGCGGACCGCGGCCTCGGCCGCCGTTTCGCCGGCCTCGGGCTTGCCGCCGGGATGCATGAACTTGTCGGTGCCCCGTTTCCGGACGGTCAGGAGGCGGCCGGCGTGGTCGAAGACGCAGACGGCGGAGACCACAATGCGGGGGTTCACCCTGCACCCCCGGCAGCAGCGGGGCTGTCTGCGGCGGCGTCTGTGGCGGGGTCCCGCCGGTGCAGCACCGACTCGAGCAGCTGGTCCTTCGCCGGGCCGGTCACGTCCCAGCGGTAGCCGAAGGCATCAGGTCCGAGCACGGTGTAGGTCACGCGGTAGGTGTCGGGATCGCACCAGTGCATGGCACGGTTGGCGCTGCCGGCAAATCCCATGCGGTGGAACGGGCGGCCGTCCTGGAAGAACACGTCCAGGACGGCAGGGGTGTCGGCGGCCCGCAGCAGATATTCCCGGGTGGCCGGGGCGGTAAACGGCGCGCCGTCAGCGGCTGTCCAGCGCACGGTGCCTTCTTCACGCCAGGCAAGGCCGCCGCCGTCGTGCTCCGTGAAGCGGACGACGCCGGTAAACGTGCCGCGGGTGCCGGTGCTGCGGTCCAGGAGGGTGCGCTCCACGGACCAGGAGCCGCGCAGGTAGGCGCGGAGGTCAAAGTCCGGGGTGTCTTGCGGGGCGGCAAAATTCAAGTGCCCTCGATTGGAATCGAACCAACGACACCGGCTTTAGGAGAGCCGTGCTCTATCCACTGAGCTACGAGGGCGGGCGTCCGCGGCAGGCCGTTGGCCGTCCGGGGCGGACACGGATACAAGCATACAAGGTGCGCGGGGGTACTACGCTCTTGGCATGACCGCAGGTACCGCCAAGCTGTCCGCCGAAGCCCTTTACTACCCGGATGTGGCCGCCACCCGGTTCTACGCCGGAGCCCTGGCGAAGCTGAGCGTGCTGCAGTATTTCGTGGCGGAGGCGGCGGTGATCGGCGCCTGGGACGGCACCGAGCCCTACAGCCGCCGCACCGGCTACATCAGCGACCTTGGCGCCTTGGGCTGCGGGGACTTCGCCGGCCGCGACGTCTGTTCCCCGGCGCATCTGCTGATGAACGCCTCCTTCGTGGTCCAGGGGATCGGCATGATGGTCGGAGCGCTCCTCCTCGGCTCGGCGCTCCTGCGCCTTGCCGCGCGGCCCGGCATTCCGCTGGCACGGGGCCGGATGCCGGGGACCGGAAAGTGGAGTCCGGCGCGCTGGAGCCCCGGCGTCGTTGCAGCGGGGGCGGCCCGGGTGCTGACCGGCACCGCCGGGGCAGGAACGGTCATCGTGGGGTTCGTTCCGGAAGACACGGGATCGGCCTGGCATGTGGTCGGCGCCGTGATGTACTTCGCGGCCGGCGCCCTGGCGCTGCTGGTGCTGGGCGGGCTGTGGCTGCGGCAGACGCCGCTGTCATGGCTGATCCTTTCGTGCGGCCTGGTGTCGGCGGCGGCGCTCGTGGCCGGCGGAGTGACCGGCATGCACGTGGCGGAACCGGGGACCCTGGAGCGGCTGATGGGGTACCCCATCACCGCCGGGGTCGCCGCGGCCGGCCTCGTCGTCGCCCAGCGCGTGCAGCGGGAGCGCGCGCTGCGCACTGCCGCCCGGGCCCGGGCGCGCTGACCGCCCGGACCGTTGGGCGGGCCCGAACCCAGGGCGGGTCAGGGCGCCGTCGTGCTGGGGGCGGGCGTCGGCTTGGCGGACGCCGTCCCGGTGCCGAGCAGCTTCAGGAGTTCCTCGTCGCGCAGCTTGGACCACGGCGACTCCGGTGATCCCTGCAGCGCGGCTTCGGGGCTGTCCCTCTGGTTCCACCACTTTGCCTCGAAGACCCGGCCTTCGAAGAGCACCCGGTCGCCCTTGCGGTAGACCGTGGCCGGCTGCCACGCCGGGGCCGTGCCGGCCGGGGCCGTCAATTGCGGCGTCGGCCTGTCGCCGGCCAGGACGGGGCCGATGATACGCCACGGGGTCGCCGTGCCCTGGAGCACGGGGTCATCCGGGGTGTCGCCGCGGGACCACCACTTGGCTTCGTACACGTTCGAGTGCCAGACGATCCGCTCGCCGGCCGTGTAGGCGGTGGTTTCGGACCACACCGGGTACGGGCTGGTGGCGGGGTTGTCGCTGACGGCCGGGACCGGCGTCGGCTGGGCCGCGGCGGCAGGTGCGGCCGACGGGCTCGCCATCACGCCGGCGCCGAGGATCGTGGCGAAGGACGAGCCGCCCTGGTCCACGCCGCTGCAGCCGTCGGAGACCTTGGTGACGTCGGGGAAATTCTGGCTGCAGGTCCGGTCGCGGTTCAGGGACCACATGGACAGGCGGCCGACGCCGCGGTTGCTGGCGTAGGCGCTGAGGTCCTGCGCGTCCCGGAGCGTGAAGACTTCGCCCGCGATGTCGTTCTGGCCGATCATCGGCGTGAGCCCGATCTTGCGCCACACGGTTTCGCTGCCGAGTTCGCTGCCGGCCGCCCGGTACAGGCCGGTCAGCTGCCGGTGGGTGGCTTCCGCGGCGGACACGGCGTTCTCGTACATGGAGCGGCCCGGCAGTTTGCTTCCGCCGTAGTCCATCGTCATGGCGTTCACGCCCGCGAGATCGACGCCTGCGGTGATCATCCGGTTCACGGCGTCGACTCCGGACGTCGTGAGTCCGTTGGGATCGGCCGGGAGCGTCAGCCAGACGCTGAGTCCTTTGCCGTCGCGCTGCCGGTCCTGCTGGAGCCCGGCGATGGCCGTGGCCCGCCGCGCCAGGGCTGCGGGGTCAGACAGGGCTTCGCCTTCGACGTCGAGGTCGATGCTGCTGACGTTGTAGCGGTCAACAACGCTACGGTAGGCGGTTTTCAGCTTGGCCGCGTCCGTGCAGGTGACGGCCAGTTCCTGGTTGGCCAGGCCGCCGAAGGAGATGGCCACCGAGCCGCCGAGCTGCTGCAGCCGGGCTACACGACGGTCCAGATCCAGCGACGATGCGGCGTCGGCGGGGGAGTAGGCGGCGCCCCAGGACGGCGAACACGGGTCCTTCGGGTCGGCGACCACGAAGGACAGCACGACTTTCTCGGCGTCCTTGGACGCCGGCGCCTCGAACGCGTACCGCGGTGTCGCTGTGACGTCGACGTAGCCTGAGAACACGGACGGGATGGCCTCGGCCGCCCGGACGTCCTGGAAGTTGCCCCACGCGGCGACGCCGCCGGCGGCAGCAGCCGCAACGGCGCTAACGAGTATGCCCAGCCGGACCACCGATAGTTTGCGGCCTGGGAATCTTTTGGACACAGGGCCCCCCTTGTGCGTCTTTTGTGGAACAGCCGGTCACGCGCCGGCCGCCGGTATCGGCTCTTGTGATTTCCGGGGTGTCTGATGTCCGGCAAGCCTCTGACCTTGCATTATCATAAGGGCACTCACCGGAACATCCCGGTGCGGCGTGCGGGTTTGCGGTCAGCGCGCGCCAATCTGCCGACTTTGTAGTCATATGGGGACTAATGCCAGATCAGCTAGTTTTGCCGCGCGTGGACGCGGAAAGCGTGACTTCCGAACAAAAAGGTGCCGTCCGGCGCCGTCAGTGGGGGGCGGAGCGGCGTTCTGAGCCGCTTTCCATTGTTCATCCGACGCCGTCCCGGCGCAAAATTATCCTGGGCCGATTGGGAATTCTTACCACCCTCGGCGCCTGGATTGCCTACGTCATTTCCACCATCCTGAAAGAGCTGGCGGACAACCCGAATGCAGGGTTCAGGTTTCAGTTTGAGACGGTTTCCTATCTTGTCGTCGTAACATTCCTGACGTTTTCGGCCCTAATGTACCTTTTGGCACGGCAGGGAGCCCTTTACCGCTTCCGCGACCATTCACGAGTGCCGCGCGGCGAACTGGACCGGCACTTCAGCGACTATTCCGAGGGCATTACCGTGTTGGTGCCCTCCTATGCCGAGGAGCCCCAAGTGGTGCGGGCCACGTTGTGGTCCGCGGCCCTGCAGGAATTCCCGCATCTGAAAGTGGTGCTGCTCCTCGACGACCCTCCGCATCCTTCCGATCCGGCTGACCGGGCCCGGCTGGAGGCCACCCGGGCGCTCACCGCGGAGATCGAGGCCGGGCTCAGCGTCCCGGCCGCCCGCGTCAACAGCGCACTGGCCGGCTTCCGCCGCCGCGGAAAAACCTCTGTCCCTGACCTTGCTGCCGAACTGGCGCTGCTGATCACCGAGTATGAGGCGGCCGCGGAGTGGCTGGAGGCGATGGCCGCCGGAGAACGGGTGGAAGACCACGTCGATGAGTTCTTTGTGGACCTGGTCCTCATGGGACTGGCCCGCGAGCTGCGGCTGGTGGTCCTGGGCCTGACAGCGGCTTCGGTGCAGAAAGCCTCACCGCCGCATGCGCGCATCGAGGAGCTGTACCTGCGGCTGACCTGGATCTTCAACGTCTCCACGGAGACATTTGAGCGCAAGAAGTATGCAAGCCTGTCGCACGAGGCGAACAAGGCCATGAACCTCAATGCCTACATTTCCCTGATGGGGCACGCCTGGCAGAAGGAGACCACCGCCGACGGCGTGGTGCTCCGGAAGGTGGTGGCCGACGTCGAACCTGACCTCCAGGGCGGCATCATGGAGGTCCCCGACACCACCTACGTGCTGACGCTCGACGCCGACTCGCTGCTGTTGCGCGATTACTGCCTCCGGCTGGTCTACTTCCTGGAGTCGGCCGGCAACGAGCGCGTCGCGGTAACCCAGACGCCGTACTCCTCCTTCCGCGGGGCCCCCACCCGCATCGAACGGGTCGCGGGAGCCACCACGGACATCCAGCACATCCTGCACCAGGGCATGACGTACTACGGTGCGACGTTCTGGGTGGGCGCGAACGCCGTCATCCGCAAGCGTGCCCTGGAAGACATCGTGGAGGTCGAAACGGCCGGCGGCTTCGAGATCCGGACCTACATCCAGGACCGCACGGTCATCGAAGACACCGAATCCAGCATCGACCTGGGCCAGCACGGCTGGACCCTCATGAACTATCCGGAGCGCCTCAGCTACAGTGCCACGCCGCCGGACTTCGGCTCCCTGGTGGTCCAACGGCGCCGCTGGGCCAACGGCGGCCTGCTGATCCTGCCCAAGCTGTGGGCCCAGCTGCTCCAGCACCGTTCCGAGCGCCGCAAGATCCTCTTCCGCGAGGTCCTGCTGCGGGTGAACTACATGGCCTCCATCGCCTGGGCGAGCTTCGGCCTGCTGTTCCTCCTGGCCTACCCGTACGACAGCCGGCTGCTCAGCCCGATCGTGTTCATTGCGGCCCTGCCGTATTTCCTGGCGATGGGCAGCGACCTGCGGGACTGCGGGCACCGCTTCAGTGACATCCTCCGGATCTATGGCTTCAACCTCGTGCTTCTCCCGGTGAACCTGGCGGGCGTGCTGAAATCACTGCAGCAGGCCGTGACCGGTGACAAAATTCCCTTCGCCCGGACACCGAAGGTCAAAGACCGCACCGCGGCCCCGGCCATCTACGTCCTGACGCCGTACGCCATCGTGGCGTTCTCCCTGCTCACCGTGTGGCGCGACGCGCAGGTGGTCAACTGGGGGAACGTCGCATTCGCGTCCCTGAACGCCGTCTTGGCCGCCGGCGCCATCCGCGCCTATATCGGTGTCCGCAATTCAGCCGTGGATGTCTTCCTTGGGATGGTTAACTGGCTCTATGTCAGTCCCCGGACCAAGACAGTGAAGGAGAGCCCTGTGATTGCCAAGACAGCTGAAGAAGTCGACTGGGAAGCGATTCTCTATCACGGTGACCGCCGGCTGAACCGGGACCTGCGAGGCTCCACGGACCGCCGCCGTCGAATTGCCCTTCGATGACGGTCGAGGCGCTGGCCGGGCCCGACGAACGGCTCCCGGGCGAGGGAACCGGCGCCGAGACCTCCGCCGCGCCGTCCACGCCGCCGGCGGTTCCTGACGCGGCCCGTGCCATCGGCGTGCGGATGCTCGACGGCGGCATCATCGAGGTCCTGCTGCCGCCCAACCAGGAGATCGACGGCCCGGAGGCACGCATCGCCGGGGACGCCGTCCGTGCCCTCGCGGCCGGGCGGCGGATGCCGGTGCTCCTCGTGATCACCGGCGTCGTCGGCGTCAGCGTTGAGGCCCGGCAGGCCTACACCGGTTCCATCGCGGCGACGGCGTTCGCCCTGGTCGGCGAGAGCCCCGTGGACCGCGTCATTGCCCACTACCTCCTGCGGTCCAGGAGCGAGACGATTCCGGCGCAGTTCTTCAGCTCCGAATCCGCGGCCGTCGAATGGCTAAGGCAGTACGCCCGTGAAGAATGACGCCCAGGACCCCAGGCTGCACGCCCTCGTGGAGGGCATCGTACGGATCGCCGGCGGCGACCTGAGCACCCGGATCCCGCATTCGGGCGCCCGCGACGACGTCGCCGCCGTGATCGCCGGGATCAACCTGATGGCCGATGACCTGCAGACCATCTACCAGGAGCTCGAGGAACGGGTCGAGAGCCGCACGGCCATGCTGCGTGAGGCGCAGGTCGAGCTCGAACGCATGGCGCTCACCGACCCCCTGACCCAACTCGCCAACAGGACTGCGCTGAACGCTGTCCTGAGCCACGCCCTGGCGGAGTCCGCGCGCGGTGAAATGCCGCCGGCCCTGCTGGTCCTCGACCTCGATTCGTTCAAAGGCATCAACGACACCCTGGGGCACAGCGCCGGGGACGACGTCCTGCGTGTGATCGCGCGCCGGCTCCAGGACGCCGTCCGCGAGACCGACACTGTGGCACGGCTGGGCGGCGACGAATTCGCCGTCATGTTGCCCAAGTCCAACCTGGTCCGGGCACGCCGGGTGGCGAACAGGATCCTCGCCGCGCTCAACGAAAGCCTCGACGTCGGAGACCTGAGGATCACCTGCGGCACCAGCATCGGCGTGCGGATCGCGGACCCCGGACAGTCGGTTGACGACCTCGTCATGGAGGCCGATACCGCCATGTACGCCGCCAAGGCCCAGCCGCACAGCAGTATCAAAGTCTTTGAGCCTGCACTGCTGTACGCCCGCCGGCTACAAAGCGTCATGATCACCGAAATGCGCGAGGCGATCCGCCAGGACCAGCTGGTCCTGCACTACCAGCCCGTGGTGGACCTGGCCACGGGCAGGATCGAAGGCGTGGAGGCATTGGTCCGGTGGAACCATCCGGAGCGCGGCCTCCTCATGCCGGATTCGTTCATTCCGCTCGCCGAGGAAACCGGCATGATCCTGGACCTGGGCCACTGGGTGCTGCGCAACGCCGTACGCCAGCTGCAGCAGTGGCAGCAGGAGGGGCAGGTGGACAGCGCCTTCAACGTCCGCGTCAACATCTCCACCACCGAACTGCAGAACCTGGAGCTCATCGAACACGTGCGCGACATCCTCCGGGAGACCGGGGTGGACGCCGCCAACCTGATCGTGGAGCTGACGGAGTCCATGGCCGTCAACGGCGGTGACGTGGACCAGTATTCGCTCAACGGGCTGCGGCGGCTCGGCGTGCAGCTGGAAATCGATGACTTCGGGACCGGCTATTCCTCCATCAGCTACCTGCGCAAGCTGCCGGTCAACGTGGTCAAGATCGACCGAAGCCTGATCAGCGGCCTTGGCGACGACGAGCAACAGCAGGACTTCGTGGCCGCGGTGCTGCACCTGATCCACGCCTGCGGCCTGAAGGCGCTGGCCGAGGGCATTGAGACGGCCGAGCAGGCGGCGGTACTGCGCCAGATGGGCTGCGGCAGCGGCCAAGGCTACTACTTTGGCCGGCCGGCACCGGCCGCGGATCTGGTGACGCTTATCCAGCGGGGAGTCCCGGGGTTATAGGGGTTAACGCAGCGGCGGCGGGTGCCGGAATCGCTTCCGGCACCCGCCGCCTGTCAATGCAGTCTCCGTTACTTCTTAGTGGAGTCCGGCCACCAGTTCACAGCTTCAACCGAGCCCTGACCTGAATTGCTGCCGCTAGCCGAAATGGCCGACGCCGCAGACAGGCCAGCGGCAGCCAGTGCACCGGCGACGAGGAGTGTTGCAAGGGTCTTCTTCATTAGGACTCCTGATACGTAAGAGGCTGATGTGACTCATGTGATGCAAGATCAGTATAGGGGTAAGCGACACGCCGCTACATAACGATTCGCTCATCCAGCCTTAAACCTGTGATAATCGGAACGCCTGCGTAACATCTGGGGATTTTCTGCGCCAATATTGCGGGGGTCTTGCTTGCGCGGTTTGTTCGCTTCCGCTCCCGCGGCAACGGATAATCGATACATGCAACAAAACGCCGTTTCACCTTCGTACGCTGCTGCAGAGCTGCAGGCGCGCGAGCTCCGGTCCAATCACGAGTTCCGTGAAGCCTCGATAGCAGCGCAGGCGGCTGCGGATATTGCCAGCGCCGAGGGTGATCCGGCGTCGTGGTGGAACATGACGTTGTTTCAGGCCGAATGCTTGCTAGCCGCTGGGGATTTTGAGAGCAGCGCGAGGGTTGCCGGTGGCCTCGTGGCGGAATCCGGTGGTGCGTTGCCGCAGCTGCAGGCGCAGGTGCACATTCTGCTTGCAAAAGCGCACCAGGGACTTGGACTTCTCGAACAGGCAGCGGCGGAAGCGAGGGCCGCGGCCGACCTCATGATCGACGAGGACGACGTCGAAATCGCAGTCAAGGCCCGGCAGGCTCTCATCGCGGCGCTCGCCGACAGCGGGCGGCTTGATGAAGCCTGGACTGAAAGCCTCATCATGGCCGATATCATTTCCGGGGAAGTTGATGACCAATTGGTCGGCAAGGCCTACTGGGTAATCGGAAACGTTGCCTTTCTTTGCAGCAAGGTTGCCGAGGGGCTGCACTATCACGAGCTCGCCGCGGCCACCTTTTCGCCCGCCCGGAACCTCACCGTCTGGGCCAAATTCAACAAGGCCTCCGCCGCTATGCGGCTTGCCGCCGACGTCGCGGATGCGGACACACTCCGCTGCATCGAGCGGGCGGAACTTGCCACTGACGTCATTGGCGGCAGCCCTAACGACTTCTTGCTGCTGAAACTGAACCGCGGTCACTGGAGCTATCTGGCCGGCGAGTCAGCCGCTGCTGTTGAACTGCTGGAGCAGATATGTGCCGATCTGGAAACCCCTTCCCCGCAGATTCTGGGTGAGGCGAATCTGCTTCTGGGCCGCTCCTACGCAGCCCTGGGCAAGAGCGCCGAGGCCCGGCAACATTTGCTGGAAGCAGCAGACCACTTCGAGAAGGCCGGCGCCCCGCAAAGGGCAGAGCAGGCCCTCGAATTCCTCACGAACGTGGCCTGAACCCGCACGGCTACCCGCCCTCCACTGGACATGCCCTCCGCTGGCGTTGAAGTGGTCCCCGGAAGTTGGACGGGGATGTTCATTTCCGACTTCAGGGGAGCAGTTTTATGTTTGGTCGTAGTCCGTTGTCTGAAGATCAGCGCGAGGCCGCTGTAGCGTGGTTTGAGAAGGGCATCGCGGATGCGGCGACTGCGCGGGTGATGGGTGTGGCTCGCTCGCCGGTCAAGGGTCTGTATCTGCGGTGGAGGATCCATGGTCGAGGAGTGCTGGTGGCCAAGCAGACGAAACAGGTGTACTCGTTCGAGCTGAAGCTGGCCTTGGTTGAGCGGTTCATCGCGGGTGAGACCGCGCAGGCTCTCGCGGCGGAGGCCGGGTTG
>NZ_CP022314.1:2375051-2546543 GCF_003352915.1 Arthrobacter sp. PM3
GTGTCCTGGCGTGTTCTGCTCGAGGACGCCGGCGCGGTCCAATCGATGTCCCGCAAGGGCAACTGCTACGACAACGCGGTCATGGAGAACTTCTTCGGCCACCTCAAGGAAGAACTCTTCCACCATGCCCGGTTCCCCGGCACCGACGCCCTGGCAACGGCCCTGAACGAGTACATCCGCTGGTACAACACCGAAAGAATCTCAACAAAACTCAAAGGCCTGAGCCCGGTCCAATACCGCGCCCAGACCCTCGCAGCTTAGGCTGTAACCAACCAGTCCAACAATCGGGGACCAGTTCACGTCGAACGTTGGGCATCATGGCAACATGTCCAAGGGAACGGCCCAGGAACGGACATGTCCTGCCGGGCACGGTCCGCTGCACCGGGGGACATGCTCAGCGGTGGGCTCAAGGAATGGGCATACGCCCCAAGTGTCCAGCGCCCAGGCCACGCACTGGACATGCTCCTCGTTGGGAGCCAATCCAGTGGCGCATGTCCAGCGGCTGAGCCAACAACCGGGCATGTCCCTTGCTCGAAACCGGGCCAGTGGCGCATGTCCAGCGGCGGAGCCAACAACCGGGCATGTCCCTTGCTCGAAACCCGGCCAGGGGCGCACGGCCAGCGGGGGAGTCTAAGGCTGGGCATGTCCCGTGGTGGTGGGGTTGTCGGCCGAACGCTTGCGTCCCATGAACGCGGCCGCACCGCCGGCTGCGAGGCTCAGCACCAGAAGCACCCAGCCCGCCACGGTGAGCGCAGACGCCAGCGCGACCTGACCGCCGTCGACCGTGCCGGCTGACATCATGCCGTCAATCGCTGCGTTACCCCACAGCCTGACCACCACGAAAAGCAGGGGCAGCGCCCACAATGCCCAGCGCAGTCCTTTCCGCGCCACGTTCGTACCGATCAGCAGCAGCCAGGTGAAGCCGAAGATGAGCGGGAAGAGCGTGCCGGCCGTCTTGTGGACATAGTTCAGCTGGCCGACGGCGTCGGCGTCCATGGCCCCGCGCAACTGCCCCACGAACCCCTGGTCGAAGCCGCCCACCAGCGAATCCGGCATGGCGAGGCCGCCCGACAACTGGGTGAGCTGGTTGAGGGTGAGCAGGTGCAGGTACCAGAACAGGAACAGGCTGGCCACGACCCCGGCAATGACGATCAGGTTGCTGTTGCCCTGTGCCTTCTGCGGTGTCCGGCTGGTGGTCGGATTGATCACCGGGGGGAGGTGGTGCTGGGGGACCGCCGCATTGGCGCCATGCTTCTTGATCCGCTGCGCGGGTGTCTTGGCCATGGCTCCATTATCGCCCGTCCGGCGCGGCCGCCGGCGCCGGCTGTTCACTGCCAACCGGCGCCGATAGTCTGGAACGCGTGACCGAACTAGGAAAACACCGGCTTGGCCGGCACAGCACCGCAGATCTTGACCCGTCGCTGGATGACTACCAGCTCGCCGAGGCCCTGGTCCGCGAGGCCGGCACGCTGGCGCTTCTGATGCGGCAGGCAGGGCTCGAGGGCAAGCAGAAGACCTCGGTCTCGGACGTCGTTACGGCCGCCGACCACGCCGCCGAGTCCTACGTTCTGGAACAGCTCCGGCGATGCCGTCCGGACGACTCCGTTCTGGGCGAGGAGGGCGCGTCCGTGCTTGGCAGCAGCAGCCGGACCTGGGTCATTGATCCGGTCGACGGGACGTACAACTTCCTGCACGGATCCACCTACTGGTGCTCGGCCCTTGCCCTGAAGGATTCGTCCGGCGCCGGTCTCGGCGCAGTCTTCCAGCCCGAGGAGGACAAACTCTGGATTGGCGGGACCTCCCGGGGCGCAACGCTCAACGGCGAAAAGCTGGCCACGTTCCGTCCCGACGCATCCGGAGGTAAGGGTCGGTCCGAGACTCCGGTTTCGGACCTGGGCGCGGCAACCTACATCCACCCGACCTGGCTCGCGGACCCGATGTGTGCCATGCCGTGGCACGCGGCAGCGACGTCGGCGGCTGCGCTGCGCATGTTCGGGTCCGGGTCCTGCGACCTCAGCCGCGTGGCCGACGGCGAACTCGGCTGCTGGTTCCAGCACAGCTGCCCGGAGTGGGACTGGCTGCCCGGCAAGGCCATCGTCGAGGCGGCCGGCGGCGCGACCGACGTCGTGCGGGTCAACGGCCTCGACTGGTTCATCGCCGGAGGCACGACGGCGGTCCGTCAGTTGCGTGCGGCCCTCCTGTCAGGTTCTGTCGGCTAAGGTTCGCCGCTGCCGCCCCGCCGCGGAGCATGCCCATTCTTTGACGCCGTCTCCGCGGGGCATGCTCGTTTCATGGTGCAGCCTCGGGACATGCTCAATTTTCAGGGCAGTTGCGTCGGAACATGCTCATTCCTCGCAGCGAGGGGCGGACATATAGGGATCATGCCCTGTGGCTACGAGCAGCAGAGGGCATGCTCATTCCCTAATGCAACGACCGAGGGACATGCTCATCCTTCGAGGCCGGGCGCGGGCATGCGGGCAGCGCGGCCGTGGCTCCCGGCGCGGCAGGGGACAGGCTCATTCCTCCGTGCCACGACCGTGAGGCATCATCGGTCAATGGCTCAGCCGTGGGACATGCTCCCTTTTCGGCGGAGGAGGCGCGGAGCATGCTCATTCCCTGCGGGGAGCCGCGGACATGTGGGGATTATGTCCAGTGGCTGCGGGGAACGGAGAGCATGTCCCCCAGGGGCGGACACGGCTGTCAGCGGCACCGCCTAGACTTAGATACACCATGGATATGTTGTTTGACCCTTACGCCGACGGACACTTCCACGCTGCCTCGAAGGCAACGGCTGGCCAGAAAACGCCTGCCGGGACGGGCTTGGCGGGGCTGGAACCCGGGGCGGGCTTCGACCCCTACGGCAACGGCCCGCACGGCGGCAACCCCCATGGCGGCTGGGACCGTCCGCAGCTTCCCGACGCCGGCGAGCTCCTCGAAGGCCTGAACCCGCAGCAGGAGGAAGCGGTCAAGCACGCCGGCAGCGCCCTGCTGATCGTGGCCGGTGCAGGGTCCGGCAAGACCCGGGTGCTCAGTAACCGGATCGCCTACCTGATCGCCACGGGCCGGGCGCACCACGGCGAGATCCTGGCCATCACCTTCACCAACAAGGCCGCGGCCGAAATGCGGGAACGGATCGAGGCGTTGGTCGGCGGCCGGGCCAAGACCATGTGGATCTCCACCTTTCACTCCTCCTGCGTCCGGATCCTGCGCCGCGAGGCCAAGAACGTCGGGCTCAACTCCAATTTCTCGATCTACGACTCCGCGGACTCGCTGCGCCTGATCACGCTCGTCGCCAAGAACCTGGACCTCGACCCCAAGCGCTTCGCGCCCAAGGCCATCCAGCACAAGATTTCCGCGCTCAAGAACGAACTCATCGACGACGACTCCTACGCCTCCAGCGCCAACTACAACGATCCTTTCGAACAGGCCGTCGCCGAGGTCTTCAAGGGCTACACCCAGCGGCTGCGCCAGGCCAACGCGATGGACTTCGATGACCTGATCGCGCAGACCGTCTACATGTTCCGGGCGTTCCCGGCGCTCGCAGACTCCTACCGGCGCCGCTTCCGGCACGTTCTCGTGGACGAATACCAGGACACCAACCACGCCCAGTACGCCCTGGTGCGCGAGATCGTCGGCGAAGGCCCCGAAGCCTCCGAACTGACGGTCGTGGGCGACTCCGACCAGTCCATCTACGCCTTCCGCGGCGCGGACATCCGCAACATCGTGGAGTTCGAGAAGGACTACCCGGACGCCCGGACCATCAAGCTCGAACAGAACTACCGCTCCACCCAGACCATCCTCAGCGCCGCCAACTCGGTGATCTCCCGCAACCCGAACCGGCCCGAGAAACGGCTCTGGACGGCCGAGGGCGACGGCGAGAAGATCGTCGGCTACGTCGGCGAGAACGAGCACGACGAGGCCCAGTTCATCGCCAAGGAAATTGACCGGTTGCAGGACGAGGGCAACCTGCGCCCCGGCGACGTCGCCATTTTCTACCGCACCAACGCCCAGTCCCGGTCCATCGAAGACGTTCTGGTGCGCGTGGGCCTGCCATACAAGGTGGTCGGCGGCACCCGCTTCTATGAGCGCAAGGAAATCAAGGACGCCCTCGCCTACCTCCGGGTCCTGGTCAACCCGGACGACGACGTCAACCTCCGCCGGATCCTCAACGAACCCAAGCGCGGCATTGGCGACCGCGCCGAGGGCGCCGTCGCTGCTCTCGCCGAGCGGGAGCGCTCCTCCTTCATAGCCGCCGCGCGGCGCGCCGACGAGGCCCCCGGCATGGCGACCCGCTCCGTCAATGCCGTGCTCGGATTCGTGAAACTCCTCGACGACCTCGCCGAAGTGGCCTCCGGGTCCGGCGCGGCGGCGGCCCTGGAAGCGGTGCTCGAACAGACCGGATACCTGGCCGCGCTGCGCTCCAGCACCGATCCGCAGGACGAATCGCGCGTGGAGAACCTCGCCGAACTCGTCGCCGTCGTGCGTGAATACGAACGCGACAACCCCGAAGGCTCCCTCGGCGCCTTCCTGGAACAGGTCTCCCTGGTGGCCGACGCCGACCAGATCCCGGATGCCCCCGGGGCAGATATCGACGCAGCAGTCGCCGAGGCCAAGCGCCTGGGCGTGGTCACGCTCATGACCCTGCACACGGCCAAGGGGCTGGAATTTCCGGTGGTGTTCCTCACCGGCATGGAGCACGGGCTGTTCCCGCACCAGCGATCGGCGACGGACCCCAAGGAACTGGCCGAGGAGCGCCGGCTGGCCTACGTGGGGCTGACCCGCGCCCGGAAGCGGCTCTACCTGACCCGGTCCGAGGTCCGGAGCATGTGGGGGCAAAGCCAATACAACCCGGCCAGCCAGTTCATCGAGGAGATCCCGGCCGAACTCGTCGAGTGGAAGCGCGAAGGCGCCAGCCGCCAGGGCGGCGGCTGGGGGAGTGGCGCCGCAATCGGGTCCAGCCGCTACGGCGGATCCTTCTGGGGCGCCGGAACGGCGCGCGGCGCCGGCACCGGCCCCTCCGCTGGCTTCAACGCCGATGTCCCGGCCGCCGTGGCCAAGAACAGGGTCCAGCCGCAGAAGGAAATCGTCGCCGTCAGTGTCGGGGACAAGGTCAACCACACCAGCTTCGGCAACGGCACGGTCCTGGCCGTGGAGGGCGCCGGGGACAAGACGGTCGCCAAGGTGAAGTTCGACGTCGGCGAGAAACGGCTGCTCCTGCGTTACGCGCCGCTAACCAAGCTGGACGCGTAGCGGCAGACCGGCCGGCGCCGCCACCGGCGCGTACGTTACGCACGGGCCGCCGTGCCCCGGCGCCGCCGGTCAGGGCGCCCTTTTGCACCCCAAAAACCGCGTAATCTAGCGGTTTTTCTACGCTACATAGAATAGTGTCCTTACTCACATAACGGGTACTCTGGGACGGGCTGGTCCGATCGAAGGACTAGAGTTCCCAGAGGAGCATTGCGCCGTGTGGCTCGTTTCCAAGCTTGTCGCAGGGTGCGTTTATTCCGCAGCCCGGTAACCGTGAATACGCGGGGTCCGGCTGTACAGAAACTACTTCGACGTAGAAGGACACTAAACCGTGGACCTGTTTGAATATCAGGCGCGCGATATGTTCGAGGCGCACGGTGTACCCGTGCTTGCTGGCATCGTGGCGCACACCCCTGAAGAAGCAAAGGCAGCTGCCGAGAAGATCGGCGGCGTAACTGTCGTCAAGGCACAGGTTAAGGTCGGTGGCCGCGGCAAGGCTGGCGGCGTTAAGGTCGCCAAGACTGCCGATGAGGCGCTGGAACACTCCACCAACATCCTCGGCATGGACATCAAGGGCCACACCGTCAACAAGGTGATGATTGCCCAGGGTGCGGACATCGCCGAAGAATACTACTTCTCCGTCCTGCTGGACCGGGCCAACCGCAACTACCTGGCGATGTGCTCGGTTGAGGGCGGCATGGAAATCGAGCAGCTCGCCGTCGAACGCCCGGAAGCCCTGGCCAAGATCGCGATCGACCCGGCCGTCGGCATCGACCAGGCCAAGGCCGACGAAATCGTCGCCGCCGCCGGTTTCGCTGAGGAGCTGCGCGGCAAAGTCGCCGCCGTCATCCTCAAGCTCTGGGACGTCTTCAAGAAGGAAGACGCCACCCTCGTGGAGGTCAACCCGCTGGTCAAGACCGGCGCCGGTGACATCGTCGCGCTCGACGGCAAGGTCTCCCTGGACGAGAACGCCGACTTCCGCCACGTGCACCACGCACAGCTGGAAGACAAGGACGCAGCTGACCCGCTCGAGGCCAAGGCCAAGGCCCAGGACCTGAACTACGTCAAGCTGGACGGCGAAGTGGGCATCATCGGCAACGGCGCCGGCCTTGTGATGTCCACCCTCGACGTCGTCGCCTACGCCGGCGAAAACCACGGCAACGTCAAGCCCGCCAACTTCCTGGACATCGGCGGCGGAGCCTCCGCCGAGGTTATGGCAGCGGGCCTTGACGTCATCCTGGGCGACGAGCAGGTCAAATCCGTGTTCGTGAACGTCTTCGGCGGCATCACCGCGTGCGACGCCGTCGCCAAGGGCATCGTCGGTGCGCTGGCAGAGCTCGGTTCCTCCGCGAACAAGCCTCTGGTTGTCCGCCTTGACGGCAACAACGTCGACGAAGGCCGCCGCATCCTGACCGAGGCCAACCACCCGCTGGTTACCCTGGCCGCCACCATGGACGAGGGCGCCGACAAGGCTGCCGAGCTCGCCAACGCCGCTAAGTAAAGGGACGCGACAATGTCTATCTACCTCAACAAAGACTCCAAGGTCATCGTTCAGGGCATCACCGGCGGCGAAGGCACCAAGCACACCGCCCTGATGCTCAAGGCCGGCACCAACATTGTGGGCGGCGTCAACGCCCGCAAGGCCGGCACCACGGTCCTGCACGGCGAGAACGAAATCACCGTCTTCGGCACCGTCAAGGAAGCCATGGCCGAGACCGGCGCCGACGTCTCGATCGTCTTCGTTCCGCCGGCCTTCACCAAGGACGCCGTCGTTGAAGCCATCGAAGCCGGCATCGGCCTCGTTGTGGTCATCACCGAAGGCGTGCCGGTCCAGGACTCCGCCGAGTTCTGGGCACTGGCCCAGTCCAAGGTCGACGCCGACGGCAAGCAGGTCACCCGGATCATCGGACCGAACTGCCCCGGCATCATCACCCCGGGCGAGGCCCTGGTCGGCATCACCCCGGCCAACATCACGGGCAAGGGCCCCATCGGCCTGGTCTCCAAGTCGGGCACCCTGACCTACCAGATGATGTACGAACTGCGCGACCTCGGCTTCTCCACCGCCATCGGCATCGGCGGCGACCCGATCATCGGCACCACCCACATCGACGCCCTGGCAGCATTCGAAGCCGACCCGGAGACGAAGGCGATCGTCATGATCGGCGAAATCGGCGGCGACGCCGAAGAACGTGCGGCCGACTTCATCAAGGCCAACGTCACCAAGCCGGTTGTCGGCTACGTGGCCGGCTTCACCGCCCCGGAAGGCAAGACCATGGGCCACGCCGGCGCCATTGTCTCCGGTTCCGCGGGCACCGCCCAGGCCAAGAAGGAAGCCCTCGAGGCTGCCGGCGTCAAAGTCGGCAAGACGCCGTCCGAGACCGCCAAGCTCCTGCGCGAAGTCTACGCAGCCCTCTAGGCACTGCGTCAGTCAAGCGTTACACCAACGCGGGGTCACTTTCGGCCCATTCCACCGGGTGGGATGGGCGATAAGTGACCCCGCGTTGTGCGTTTAAGCCGGTTCAGACCTTGGCGCTGCTGAGGATTTCCTCGAGCCGTTCGTAGGCCTCGGACAGGCCGCCCTCCATCCCGGACTGGGCCATCCCGTCGCGGGCCTCCATGCTCGGGTAGACCGCGTGGGCGCGCAGCCGGGACCTGCCGCCGCCGAGGTCCTCGAAAGTCATGAACTCGATGCTCACGACGTCGGGGTAGCCGCCGTATTCAAACGTCTGGACGGCGAAGTCGTTCTCACGCACCGTGTGGAAGACGCCGTTGAAAGCGTGGGGCGTTCCGTCCGGGCCTGTGTGCAGGTAGCTGTAGCTACCGCCTGTCCGGAAATCGTAGTGGTCGATGTCCATCGCCATGCGGCGCGGCCCGAGCCACTGGGCGACGAGTTCGGGGTCTTTATGGGCCCGGAAGACCTCGGAGACCGGAAAATCGAACTCCCGCTCAAAATCGATGAAGGGCAGCCCCTCGGGAACTGTCAGGGTCAGTGCGTTGCTCATGATGCGTCCTTTGCCTGTGTGCCGCCCCGGGCGGCACGGGTTTCAAGCACGGCGTCGAGGCTGCGGAACTGCGCCTCGCGGACCAGCCGGTACTGGTCGATCCACGCGGTGAGCGCCTCCAGCCGTGCGGGGTTCAGGTGAACGGGCCGGCGCTGCGCGTCACGGGTGCGCGTGACCAGCTGCGCCTGCTCGAGGACCTGGATGTGTTTCGAGACGGCCTGCTTGGTGATCGCGAAGGGCTCCGCCAGCTCATTGACGGTGGCCGGACCCCGGCTGAGCCGGGCAATGATGCGGCGGCGGACGGGATCGGCGAGGGCCAGGAAAGCCGCGTCGAGCTGAGCGTCGTCGCCGGAATCCATAGGGCTTGCCTCCCCGAATCGCATATCCAATCAACCTTATTCAACTAAGAGGTTTATCAACCTCTTAGTTGTTAACTTACGCTTCCAGCCATCGGGGCACAAGGGCGCCGGGAACACCCGTCACCCGGCCACGCCCCGTGTCATGGTGCGGTTGTGCTCATGTTTGACGCCGCTGGCCGAGGCGAGCTCGTAGTCGTCGAGCAGGTGCCGGCGCCGGGCCGAGGCGAGCAGTTTCAGGCGCTTCTGCTCGATGGCGGACCGTGAATCCTCCACCGCAGCCAGCTCGGCCGACAACACCGTGATGGCGCGAAGGTGCTCGTCCGGCCCCACTCCCGGGGGCTGCACTTCCTCGGCCGCGTCCCCGATGACGCGGACCGCCCACTGCGACAGCCCGGCGGCGCGGGCGACGGCGGCGACCTTGAGTCCGTCCAGCAAGGCTTGGGCGATCCGTTCATTGAGATCCGCGGAGAGTGCGCGGAGCCGGCTGGACCTGAACGAGATTCGTTGGGTGTGCTCCGCCAGGAGTTCCCGGGCCTGTTCGCCCAGCCGGACCTTGGGATCAGGCCGCGACGTGCCGCGGTAGGTGTAGCCGCGGCCTCCCGTCCGGAGGTCCGGCACCCGCGCGGCAGATGGTGCGCCGGGATGTTGACGTTGTTGCTGGCCGGCCACCTGAGGTCCTCGCTTCGGGTCGGTAGGGCATGTACGGCGGAAACCGCCGCACCGGTCAGGCCCCCGGCCGGACCGTCGGGTCTCCCGTCAGCAGGTTAGGCGCCGCCCACGGTGCGGGGGAAATACGGATTATGCGTGGAACCATAGCCAAAACCGGTGGACCGGCCGCGCTTCGCGGACTCGCCGCCGGTCATAAGAGAGCCTTATCCGTCCACGCAGTTTAGGTCTTATCCAGACCGGTGCCTCCTTCCATAAGCTCGAATGAGTCAATGCTCAGCTCCCTCTGAATCCCTGGAAGAGAACATGTCTGAATTTGTGCCTGCGTCGCGCGTGTCCCGGATCAAATCCTCCCCGAGCGTGGCCGCCGCCGCCCGTGTGCGGGAACTCAAGGCCGAAGGCCGGCGGATCCTGGATCTGACCGTGGGCGAACCCGACTTTGACACGCCCGCCCACATCAAGGCCGCCGCCGTCGACGCGATCGGGCGGGGCGAAACGAAGTACACGTCCGTCACAGGCACGGCACCGCTGCAGCACGCCATCCTCCAGTCGCTGGAAGCCCGCACCGGGCTTCGCTACGGGACCGACGAAATCACCATCGGCGGCGGGGCCAAGCAGGTCATCTTCACCGCCTTCATGGCATCCCTGAACGAAGGGGACGAAGTGATCGTCCCCGCGCCGTACTGGGTCTCCTATCCGGACATGGTCCTGGCCAATGAAGGAACGCCCGTGATCGTCCCCTGCGGCGCCGACACCGGCTTCAAGCTCACCCCGGACGCCCTGGCCGCCGCCATCACCGAGCGCACCAAGTGGCTGATCCTGAACACCCCGTCGAATCCCACCGGCGCCGTCTACTCCCCGGACGAGCTGCGCGCCCTGGCGGATGTCCTCGTGCACGCTCCCGGCGTCTACGTCCTGACCGATGAGATCTATGACCAGATCTACTTCGGGCAGGGGCGGCTGGCCGGCCTGGCCGAAGTTGCGCCGGAGCTCAAGGACCGGATCCTGATGGTCAACGGCGTCTCGAAGGCCTACGCCATGACGGGCTGGCGACTGGGGTACGGGGCCGGACCGGCGCCGCTCGTTGCCGCCATGAACAAGCTGCAGTCCCAGATCTCATCCTGCCCCTCCTCGGTGAGCCAGGCCGCGGCGGCCGCCGCACTGTCCGGCGACCAGAGCTTTGTGCGCGAAAGCGTCGAGGTCTACCGCGAACGGCGGGACCGCGCCGTCGCGGCGCTCAATGCGGTCAGCGGCCTGTCCTGCACCACCCCGGACGGCGCCTTCTATGCCTATGTGAACTGCGGCGGGGTCATCGGCAAGACGACGCCGGACGGAACCGTCATCATCAACGACGAGGACTTCACGCTCTACCTTCTGGACGCCGCCGGAGTGGCCGTCATCCAGGGGTCCGCCTACGGCCTGGGGCCCTACTTCCGGATCTCGTACGCCACCAGCCTGGCCGTGATCGAGGAATCCATCGCCGCCATCGACAAGGCCGTCCAGGCCCTCAGCTGAACACCCACCACAAAGGAGCAACCGCGCCATGATCCACGTCAAGACCAAAATCGACAGGCCGTCGGCCGACGCCATCACCCAGCTGTCCAAGTTTTCCTCTGCGACGGTCCACGAGGCCCAAGGCCGCAAAGGCGCCCTGAGCTCCAGGATCAAGCCGATCGACCGCAGCATGTCCTTCTGCGGACCGGCAGTCACCGTTCGTTGCGCCCCCCGGGACAACCTCATGCTCCAGGTGGCTATCCACTACGCCCAGGCCGGGGATGTCGTCCTGGTCTCGGCCGGTGAATTCGACGAGGCCGGGACGTTCGGCGACGTCCTGGGCAACGCCATGAAGGCCAAGGGCCTGGCCGCGATGGTCACGGACTCGGGGGTCCGCGACACCCAGGACCTGATCGAACTGGGACTGCCGGTGTTCTCCGGCAGCGTCAGCATCAAGGGGACTGTCAAGGAAACCATCGGCCCCATCAACCATCCCGTCGTGATCGGCGACGAAATCATCTACCCCGGCGACATCCTCCTCGGCGACGCTGACGGCGTCGTCGTGGTGCGCAAGGACGAAGTGGACGACGTTATCCGCCTCTCGCAGGAACGCGACGACGCCGAACGGGACCTCATCCGCCGCTACCACGACGGCGGCACGACCCTTGAGCTGTGCAACCTCACCGAGGTGCTCAAGGCCAAGGGCCTGCTGGTCGAAGAGGACTAAGGATCCGGAAGCAGGGGACTAGGCGGTCCCGGGCCCGCGCCAAGCGGGCTCGACCAACGAAGGGAGGGCCCGATGCCGGTGACGGCATCGGGCCCTCCCTTCGTTGCAGAACCCGGCAGGAGCCCGGAATCAGGACCGGCTGTAGCTCCCGGGGGTGCCGTCCAGGTACCAGACGGCCGACATGCCGCCGGCCGCCGGCATGATGCTGCCCTCGAACACGAAAACCGGTTCGGCCGAGGCATCCTCCGTGCGCCATAAACCGTTGGCCGGGCAATGCGAACCCGTGCTTGCCCGCAGCGGAATGGAATTCTCCGCCGCGCGGCGGTTTTTCGTAATGATCTTCTTCATGGCCGGCTCCCGGATGAATTCGTAAGGATTGGGGGCAATGACGCGCCCTGATGCTTTTATCCTAGATTCACCGCAAACTATCCGCTAAGACAAATGCTGAATGTCCTGATAAGCCAAAGCTATGCGTCGCATTATTACCGCGCGTACTTGGCGGTCAGTATTGCCTGCAGCATTTCCCGCAGCACCAGCAGAACGGCGGAGGCTGCCTCTGAGAGCGGTTCGTGGTCCGGAGTGCACAGGGCGATCTTGCACTGCAGTGCCGGTTCCACCAGCCGCAGGACGCGGAAATTCTCCTCGTGGAAGAGGGCATCGGCGGCGGACTTCGGCAGGACTGTCGCCCCGAGGTCGGCGCGCAGGAGCCGGGCCAGGGACGGCACCGACTCGACTTCCCCCACCAGATTGAGATTCAGCCCCTGGTTCTCCATGCCCGCCTGCACGATCTGCCGCAGGGTGTGGTTCTGCTCCGGCAGGAACAGCCCGATCTTCGCGGCATCGGCCAGACGGATGGACCCGGTTTCGGTGTCCACTCCGAGGTCGCGGTCGGCATTGACCACCAGGTGCAGGTCCTCGGCGATCAGGGTGGTGAACTGGACCCCGCGGATGGGCCCGGGCTCGTAAATCAGTGCCATATCGAGGCGGCCGTTCTTGATGGCCTCGCTCAGGACCCCGCCGTAGATCTCCGTCAAATGCAGGACGATGTCGGGGTAGCGGCGCCCAACTTCCCGGATGATGTCGGGCGTCAGGCTGGACGCCATGCTGTACGGCGCAATGGCGATGGAGACCCGGCCGGAGGGCGCGGCTCCCGACGCCGCCACGTCAAGCCGGGCCTGGTCCACCAGCCGGAGGATGGTTTGCGCGTGCCGGTACAGCGTATGGCCCGCGGCTGTCGGCTGGACGCCCTGTTTGCTGCGGATCAGGAGGCGCTGCTTCAGCTCGTTTTCCAGGGCGGAAACCTGCTGGCTGAGCGCCGGCTGGGCCACGTGCAGGGCCGCCGCAGCCTTCGTGATGCTTCCGGAATCGACGATCTTGACGAAGTAAGCCAGCTTTCGCGTGTCCATAACGGTCTCTTTCCTGTGCGCGGCGGGAAGCCCGGCGGAAGGTCATATGCGAATGCTATGGAGGGATAGGCATCCGGTCTTTGTGTGACCCGCGTCTCGGACACTACCTTAATCACAGATGACATTTGCATGGCCATAAGTATTCTACCCCGGTTTTGATATAAGAACTCGTGATGACGTCATACCAGTTCTGAATAAACGCGCCGGTGCTTAAAACGTGAATGTCTTCTTTACATCCCGGAAATAAACGCCTCATAGCTTTAGGGGTGCCCGGTTCCACTGCCAGACCCGAATTCTTCATTCTTAGAAAGAGCTGACAGATGAAAATCACGACCCACCGCAAGTTTGCAATATTTGCCGCCGTTTCCGCCTCCGTGTTTGCCCTGACCGGCTGCGGCGGCAGCAGTGCCGCGTCCGTCAAGGACAGTGCCACGGCAGGCGAAGTCAACCTGATCGCCTACTCCGGCGTGTGGCAGGACCAGTACAACGCGGCCGTGATCGAGCCGTTCAAGGCGAAATACCCGGACATCAAGATCAACTACGTGTCCAAGCGCTCATCCGCGGAAATGCTCAGCGCCCTGCAGGGACAGAAGGGCAGCCCGGCCACCGACGTCGCGATCATGGACAACTCGGTGTCGACCACCGGCAACAAGCAGGGCCTCTTTGAAAAGGTCGACGCCGCGGCCGTCCCGAACCTGGCCAACGTCCCGGAAAAGTTCCGCAGCAAGGACGGTTACGGCCCGGTGGCCATGCTCGACGCCGTCGGCCTGCTCTACGACACCGCCACCTTCCCCAAGGCGCCGGAAAGCTGGGACGTGCTGTGGGATCCGGCCTACGCCGGCAAGATCAACGTCAACGCCCCGCCGTCGCTGCTGGGACTGTCCCTCACCGCGATCACCGCCAAGATGCAGGGCGAGGATTACACCAAGGGCATTGACGCCGCCGTGGCCCGGCTGAAGCAGCTGGCCCCCGGCGTGCAGACCTTCGCGCCGAACCCGGACGAATACCAGAATGTCATCACCGGCCAGACAGTCCTCGGACTCGGGCAGAACGCCCGGGGACAGTTCTACAGCGACCAGAGCAACAAGAAGATGGGCGTCACCTTCCCCATGGAAGGCACGGTCTACCAGATCAACACCATCAACCTGGTCAAGAACGCACCGCACTCGGCGGCCGCCGGGACCTTCATGAACTACGCCCTGTCCGCCGAGGCCCAGACGGCCTTCGCCAAGGCGCTCTTCTACGCCCCGTCCGTGACCAACGCCGAGCTCCCGGCCGACGTCAAGAAGCGCGTGGTGCCCACCGACGGCTCGGTGAACATCGTTCCGCTCGACGTCGACTTCCTGTCCTCGGCCCGGGACAAGTGGACCGACACCTGGAAGCGCACCATCATCACCAAATAGCCCCCGGCGGCTGCCCCTCCCCACCTTCGCATCAGGAGAACTGAACCGTGAGTGAATCAAAACTGTCGATCGTCGACCTGACGAAGCGATATGCCGCAGGCCTCGACCCGGCCGTCGACCGTCTGAACATGCAGGTTGAGGAGGGGCACCTGGTGGCGCTCCTCGGACCGTCCGGGTGCGGAAAGACCACCACCCTGAGGATGGTCGCCGGCCTCATGGACCCGACGGCGGGCTCGATCGTCGTCGACGGCAAGGAAATTACGCACACCCCCGTGAACAAGCGCGGCATGGGCATGGTCTTCCAGTCCTACGCCCTGTTTCCGCACATGAACGTCGAACAAAACGTCGCCTTCGGCCTGCAAATGCGCCAGACGCCCAAGACCGAGCAGAAACGCCGGGTGGCCGCGGCCCTGGACATGGTCCAGCTGGGCCACCTGGGCAAACGCCAGACGAAGGAGCTATCCGGCGGGCAGCAGCAGCGAATCGCCCTGGCCCGGGCCCTCGTCGTGGAACCGACGCTGCTGCTGCTGGATGAGCCGCTGTCCAACCTGGACGCCAAGCTGCGCGAAACGATGCGGACCGAAATCAGGTCCATCCAGCAGCGGACGCGGGCCACCACGCTCTTCGTCACCCACGACCAGGACGAGGCCCTCGACATGGCGGACCGCATTGCCGTCATGAACGGCGGCCTGATCGAACAATTCGGCTCCCCGACCGACGTCTACGAGCGCCCCCGGACGCACTTCGTGGCCAACTTCATCGGCCAGGCCAACTTCCTGACCGCCCGCGTCGTCTCGGAAACCGGCCCGGCGTCACGGGCCGGCGAGGCCTACTACAAGGTCGACATCGACGGCCTCGACGGCCTCGGCGGGTTCGGCGCCGTCGGCGCACGCGGGCTCACCGGAACCCACGAGCTCGTGGTCCGCCCGCACCGTCTCGCCGTGAGCCTCACCCGGGGCGCGGACAGCGGCGCCGTCCAAGGCACCATCGACCGCGTCAGCTACACCGGCGACGCCCTGTCCGTTGCCGTCAGCGTCGGCCGGAAGACCCTGCACGCCCAGCTGCCGACGTCGAGCGGGGACCTGCCTCGCCCGGGCGAGGCGGCCTACTTGTCCTGGTCCCCCGAGGACGCCTACATCCTGCCGGCCCCGGCGGAAGGTGGCCGGCCATGACGCTCCTGCAAACCCGGCGCCCGGTTACCCCGCACCCCGGGGACGACGGCGCGCTGGAGAAAGCCACCGAGAGGCGCAACCGGCGCACTTACCGCGCCCTGCTGATCCCCGGGCTCCTCGGACTGCTGGTCAGCTTCGTCTTCCCGCTCGCCTACATGGTCAGGATGTCCTTCAACCGCGGCGCGGCGGACGGGGTGGTGGAGGAAACCTTCACCTTCGACACCTACCTCCAGCCCCTGACCGACCCGTACTACTGGAAGGTCACCCTGGACACCTTCCAGATGGGCGTCACGGTGGGCATCCTTTGTGTGGCGGTGTCCTACCCCGTGGCCCTGTTCCTGGCCCGGAGCACCAGCAAGTACCGCGGGCTGCTGCTGGCGGTGGCGATCGCCCCGCTGCTGACCTCTGCCGTCGTCCGCACCTACGGGTGGATGGTCATTCTCGGCACCAATGGCCTGGTCAATTCGTCCCTTGAAGGCTTGGGCATCATCGACGCGCCGCTGAAACTGACGAACAACCTGACCGGCGTCACCATCGGGCTGGTCGAGATCTTCATGCCCTACGCGATCCTGGCCATGATTTCGGGATTTGGCCGGCTCAGCCCGCAGCTCGAGGAAGCGGCCGGATCCCTCGGCGCCAGCCGGGTCAAGGTTTTCACCCGGGTTACCCTGCCGCTGAGCCTGCCCGGCGTCCTCGCGGCGTTCCTCATGGTGTTCGTCCTCTCGATCAGCACCTTCATCACCCCGCGCCTACTCGGTGGCGGCAGCGTCCAGGTGCTTGCCACCGAGATCTACGACCAGACCACGGGCCTGCTGAACTGGCCGTTCGCCGCGGCCCTCTCCGTCATCCTGCTGGTGCTGTTCGGCTTGATCATCGCCGTCTACCAGCGGCTCACACGAAAGATCGGAGGCTGAACATGAGTGAAGCACCCCTCTACAAGCCGCGGTTCAATGCCGCCAAGCCGGCGTTCGGCGTCCTTGTCTTCCTGCTGTACCTGTTCCTGCTGGCCCCGCTGCTCGTTGTCTTCGTGGTGTCCTTTGCCTCCAACCAGTACCTGTCCTTTCCACCGGAGGGGCTGACCCTGAAGTGGTACGAAATGCTGCCGCAGGAAAGCACCTTCATGGACGGGATGCGGGTCAGCCTGATCGTCGCGGCCGCGGTCACCCTGATTGTGCTCGCGCTCGGGGTGCCGGCGGCGCTGGCCCTGGACCGGTTTGACTTCAAGGCCAAAGCGGCCGTGCAGTCCTTCTTCCTGTCGCCGCTGCTGATCCCGAGCATCGTCCTGGCCCTGGGCATGGTCCTGCTGTTCGGCCCGCTGAAACTGACCAACACCTACGCCGGGATCATCATTGGACACGTCGCCATCACCATCCCGTTCGTCATCAGGACCACACTGATGAGCCTGGCCACCACGGACACCTCGTGCGAGGCCGCGGCACGGATCCTTGGCGCGGACTCCTGGACCGTCTTCCGCCGGGTGACGCTGCCGATCATCCGGCCCGGGGTGATCGCCGGGGGAGTCATCGCCTTCATCGTCTCCTTCGATGAAGCCGTCATCTCCCTCTTTGTCGCCGAATCGGGGCTGCCGACCCTGCCGGTGCAGGTGCTCCGGTACGTGGAGAACTCGGCGGACGCCGCCGTGGCCGCCTTGTCCGTCATCCTGATCCTGATCTCCCTGGCCGTGGTCGTCGTCGTCGAACGCGTCATGGGGCTGCGCAGAGCGCTGTAGCCGCTGACGGGCCCCGGGGCGGGGCCGGGGTGGGGCCCGGGTCATAACCGGGCCCTATCCCGTGACACCGATTACGTCTTTGTGTGAGACAACTCCCAGTGTCAGACTTTTTTCAGGCCCCGAAACGGCGGCAGGGCGGCCTTCGGCCGACACCACACACTCTTTGACGTTCCGGCCGCACCGGCACCACGGCGCAGCCCACCCAACACACCACGCAGAGGAAGGCACACCATGCCAACAGTTGATCTCGTAGCGGATCTCGGTGAAGGCTTTGGCGCCTACTCCATCGGCGACGACCAGGCCCTCCTGGAGATCGTCTCCAGCGCCAACATCGCCTGCGGATTCCACGCCGGCGACCCGGACATCATGAACGCCACCGTCGCGCAGTGCGTCCGCACCGGCGTCGGCATCGGCGCGCACCCCAGCTTCCCCGACCTCCGGGGCTTCGGCCGGCGGGCCATGGACCTCACGGCCGATGAAGTCCGCAACGATGTCATCTACCAGCTCGGGGCGCTGACCGCCTTCGCGTCCTACCATGGCGGAACCGTCTCGCACATCGCTCCCCATGGCCGGCTCGGCAACCTCGTGGCCACCCGGCGCGATTACGCCGAGGCCGTGGCCGACGCGGCGTTCCGCGTCAACCCGGAGCTGATCGTGCTCGCCCAGGACGGCGAACTCGCCACCGCGGCGGCTGGCCGAGGCCTGCCCGTGGCGATTGTTGGCATCGCGGACCGCGCCTATGAGGACGACGGCACGCTGGTGCCCCGCAGCCAGCCCGGCGCCGTCATCCACGACCCCGCCGTGATTGTGGAACGCACCGTACGTATGGTCTGCGACGGGCTGATCACCACCGCGTCCGGACAGGACCTCCCCATCGCCGCGGACACCGTGCTGCTTCACGGCGACAACCCCGGCGCCGTCGACCTCGCCCGCCGCATCCGGGCCGAACTCATCCGGGCAGGCGTCAGAATCGCGCCCGTCGCCGAGGTGCTCCGTGCCAAGCAGGGAGTCTCCTAGCATGTCCGCCCCGACCACACTGGAAATCCACGAATCCGGCGACGCCGCGCTGCGCGTTGTGGCGACGTCCCCCGACGCGGGGAAGAACTGGGCCACGGTGCACTCCCTCTCCGGCTGGCTCGAGTCGGCGGGCGTCGAGGGCATCCACGGCGCCGTCCCGACCTACGACTCCGTGCTCGTGGAATTCGACCCCTATCTGACCTCCGCCCGGCAGGTCCGGGCCGTCATCCTCTTGGGCATCCGCCAGCTCGACTACGTCGGCCCCGCGCTGCGGACCCCGCGGCGCTTCGAGGTCCCCGTGGTCTACGGCGGCGAGTTCGGACCCGACCTGGACCGCGTGGCCGAGCACGAGGGACTGTCCGTCGAGGACGTCATCGCCGCGCACACCGGCAAGACCTACGTCATCCGCTGCCTCGGCGCCCCCGCCGGGTCCCCCATGATGGACGGCCCCGACTTCCCCTTGCCCGTGCCGCGGCTGAAGGACCCGCGGCTGTCCGTCCCGGCGGGCGCCGTGTCGGTCGCCGGGCGGCAGGCCGTGATCGCCCCGGCCGCGGCGCCGGGCGGATGGTGCGTCATCGGGCAGACGCCCCTGACCGTGCTCAACGCCGACGCCGAACCGCTGGTCCCGTACCTGCCCGGCGACGTCCTGCGGTTCCGGCAGATCCCCGCCGCCGACTTCTCCCGCTACGCGGGACAGTTCCTGGAGGCCGCCAAGTGACCGGATCCCTCCTCATCCAGCAGCCCGGCAACTCGGTCGTCACCGACCTCGGCCGGACCAGGGGACCGCGCTTCGGGCTTCCCGTCAACGGTGCACTGGACCAGTTCTCCGCCAAAGCCGCGAACATCCTGGCCGGCAACAGCGACAACGATCCGCTGCTGGAGCTCACCGCCCTCGACTTCCGGATGACGGCCACCACCGACATCCTGATCGCCGTAACCGGGGCGCCGCTCAGCCTCACGGTCGGCGGACGCGCATGCCCGCAATGGGAACCCGTGTCCGTCCGGGCCGGCGAAACCGTGGCCGTGCGCGGAATCCACACCGGGCTCCGGGCGTACATCGCGGTCCACGGCTCGTTCGCCGTGCCCACCCTGCTGGGCAGTTGCGCCCCGGACACCGTGATCGGATTCGGCCTGCGGCTCGCCGAAGGAACGCAACTGACGACGACGAAGACTGTCGCGCCGATCACCCAGCCGCACTTCGACCTGCCCCTGTTCCGGCTCGGCCTGACCCGGCCGGCCTTCAGCACCGAACCGGCGATCGACGTCACGGACGGCCCCGACGTCGACGAGTTCGGCGACACCGCGGACCTGCTCTTCAATACCCGCTACACGGTGAGCCCGCGGAGCAACCACATCGGACTCCGCCTCGGCGGCGCCCTGCCGGAGCGGCAGCTGAGCTCCGAGGTCCTCTCCCGCGGCGTGCCGGTCGGAGCGATCGAGGTCCCCTCCCGGGACGAGCTCCTCGTGCTGCACCGGGGCCGCGGGGTCACGGCCGGCTACCCGGTCCTGGCCGTCGTCACCAGCCGGTCACTGGACCTCCTGGCCCAGGCCAGGCCGGGCCACACCATCACTTTCCGAAAGACCACCGTCGCCGAGGCGACGGCCAGACACCGGGCGGCATGCCAGGAACTGGACAACCTCAGGAACACGGTCCGCACCGTATTCGCGCTGCTCGGCATCGGAACCAGCGCCGGCTGGCGGGAACTCACCCCCGCGGCCGGCATCTAGCCGCGCACCAGACTTCAGGAACTACAAAGGACATCAACATGACAACAGCAACGCGAGCCTCCGGACCGCAGCATGATCGGCTGGACGCGAGGCAAACCAGGAAGGTCGTCACCGCCGGGTGCGTCGGGATCTTCGTCGAACTCTATGACAACGGCATCTTCGCCTTCATGGCCGGAACCCTGGCCCTGGTCTTCCTCGCCCCGGGCAACCCGGACAACGCGCTCCTGTTCGTCTTCGCCGGATACGCCGTCTCCTTCTTCGTGCGGCCGCTCGGCGCCGTGGTCTGCGGCTTCCTGGGGGACAAGATCGGCCGGCAAAAGCTGTTGGTCTTTGTCATCCTGCTGATCAGCGTGGCGACCGCGGGCATCGGCCTGCTGCCAAGCTACGCGGCCATCGGCATCGCCGCGCCGGCGCTCCTTGTCTTGCTCCGCATGCTGCAGGGCTTCTCGGTCGGCGGCGAAGCAGCCGGCGCCATGACCTTCCTCGCCGAGCACGCACCGGAAGGCAAGCGCGGCATCATCACCTCCTACGCCCAAATCGCCTCCTTCGCAGCCCTCCTCACCGGCACCCTCGTGGCGTTCTCCATGTCCCCATGGCTCACCCAGGCAGCGATCGACGGCGGCGGTTTCGGCGCCTTCGCCTGGCGCATCCCGTTCCTCGTCGCCATCCCCATGGGCATCATCGGCTGGTACATCCGCAAGGCCATCAGCGACACCCCGAACTTCGAGAAGCTGAAAGAAGAAGGCGGCCTGTCCAAGAACCCCCTCAAGGAAGCCTTCAAGTCCGCCGAACACCGCCGCGCCATGCTGCTGGCCCTGTTCATCCCGCTCATGAACGGCTCCGGCTACTACGTCCTCTTCTCCTACATGCCCACGTTCCTCAAGGGCAAGCAGATCAACTTCACCATCGGCGAAGCCCTCATCGTCACCGCCTGCAGCCTGGTGGCCATCTGCATCGCCATCCCCTTCATGGGCGCCCTCTCCGACCGGGTGGGCCGCAAGAAGGTCATCGCCGGCTCCGCCATCGCCATGGCCGTCCTCGGCATTCCCGCCTACGCCCTCATTGTCACCGGCAACATGGGCCTGGCCATCCTTGGCGCCTGCATCATGGCAGTCGTCTTCGCCGGGCACACCGCCGTGATCCACATCCTCATCGTTGAACTGTTCCCCACCCGCGTGCGCTACTCCGCGTACGGCCTCGGCTACAACGTCTCGTCGGCACTCTTCGGCGGCACCGCACCGCTGTTGATGACCTGGCTGATCTCCACCACGGGCAACGTCTACATGCCGGCCTTCTACGCCGTCGTTACCGCCTTGGGCACCTTGATCGCCGTCAGCACCGTCAAAGACCGCGCGCACCTGCCGCTGCGCGACGCCTGACCCCCGCCGCCACGGCGGCGGCCCCCGGCAAGCCGGCACCCGTACCCCACCACGTACATCCATAGGAGACTTCCATGCCCTTTTCCGACTACTCGACCGCACTCGTCACCGGCGCCTCAACAGGAATGGGCGCCGCGATCGCCGAGCGCCTGACCAAGCGCGGACTGACCGTGCACGCCGTCGCCCGCAACGAGGAACGGCTGAACGAACTCGCCGACCGCACCGGGGCCGTGCCCCACGTCCTCGACCTGACCGACACCACCGCCCTGACGGCCGCCGTCGGAAGCCTCGAAGTTGACGTCCTCGTCAACTGCGCCGGAGTGTCCCGGCCCGGCAACATCCTGGACTCAAGCGAAAGCGACATCGACGAGCTTGTCGACGTCAACCTGCGCGGGCTGCTCCAGCTGACCCGCCTGGTCCTGCCCGGCATGGTCGAACGGGACCGGGGACACGTCGTCAACATCAGCTCGATCGCCGGCCTCTACAACTTCTACGGCCACACCGTCTACCACGCCACCAAGGCCGCCGTGCACCAGATCTCCCGGCAGCTGCGCAACGACACCGTGGGCAAGCGGATCCGGGTCACCGAGATCTGCCCCGGCCGGGTCGAGACCGAAATCTTCGGACGCAACATGGGCGGCAGCCCCGAAGCCATGGCCGAGGCCTGGCAGACATACTACGAAGGCTACGAGTCGCTCACCACGGACGACATCGTCAACGCCCTGGACTACGCCATCGAAACCCCGCGGCACGTGAATGTGGGCATGCTTGAGCTCATGCCAACCTTCCAGGTCCCGGGCGGACTGACCTTCGACCGCCGCGAACAGAGCAACTGAACCCACCCCGCCCGAACCCCTTCCCCGAACCACACCCCCGCGAACCCGTTAGGCCCCTCCATGCAGTCAGTGCAGACCATCAGCTTCCCCGAACCCCAGCTCCTTGCCGCCCTTTCCCCGCTTCCCGGCGGACTCAGGGGAGTGGTGTGGGACATGAAGGAGGCGCCCGGCGAAGCCCACGGAAACATCGACGGCGTCATCCTGCCCTACATCGACGCCTCGGCCGTGCTGGGCTCACTGGCCCAGGTCAAGGACCTTAAATTCGTCCAGACGCAGTCCACCGGGTTCGACGGCGTCCCGGAGGCGGCCGGTCCGTCCGCGGCCGTGGCCAACGCCTCCGGCGTCCACGCCGCCGCCACCGCCGAACTCGCCGTGGGCCTGATCCTCGCCAAGCTGCGCGGGATCGACCAGGCCGTCCGCGACCAGCAGACGCAAGCCTGGGCACCGCAGCGCCGCCAGTCCCTCGCCGACCGGCGCGTCCTGCTCCTGGGCGTTGGCGGCATCGGACGGGAACTGGCCCGCCGGCTGGCACCGTTTGAAGTCACGCTCACCAGGGTCGGAAGCACGGCCCGCACCGACGACGACGGCCGCGTGCACTCGTCCAAGGACCTCATCGCGCTCGCGCGGGACCACGACATCCTCGTCTCCGTCCTGCCGTTATCCGATTCGACCCACCACCTGGTCGGCGCCGACGTGCTCGCCGCCCTGCCCGACGGCGCCCTGGTGGTCAACGTGGGCCGGGGCGCGGTGGTGGACGCCGACGCCCTGACCCGGGAAGTGGTCTCCGGCCGGCTGCAGTGCGCCCTGGACGTGATGGACCCCGAGCCGCTGCCCAAGGGCCACCCGCTCTGGGGCACGGACAATGCGCTCATCACTCCGCACGTGGGCGGCAACGCGTCCGCCTTTGAGCCCAGGATCCTGAAGCTGCTGAAGCAGCAGCTCGCGGCACTGGCAGAAGGCCGCACCCCCGCGAACCTCGTCCAGCAGGGACGCATCTGATGCCGGGAACAAGCAACGGACTTTTTGACTTGTCGGGCCGGGTGGCGTTGGTGACGGGGTCGAGCCGGGGGATCGGGAATGCGTTGGCGCGGGCCCTGGCGGATGCGGGGGCGACGGTGGTGCTGAACGGTGTGAATGCGGAGCGGTTGAAGGCTGCGGAGGCGTTGATGGCCGCGGATTACCCGCCGGGGCGGGTGCACGGGTGCGCTTTTGATGTCACGGACGCGTCCGAGGCGGCCCGGGGCGTGGCGTGGGTCGAGGAGCACGTGGGTCCGCTGGAGGTGCTGGTGAACAATGCCGGGATCCAGCACCGGGTGCCGATGCTGGAGCTGGATGTGACGGACTGGGAGCGGGTGATCGCGACGGACCTGACGAGCGCGTTCCTGGTGGGCCGGGAAGCGGCCCGGCACATGATCGGGCGGGGGCACGGGAAGATCATCAATATTTGTTCGGTGCAGNCGGATCTGGCCCGGCCCACGATTGCCCCGTATGTGGCGGCGAAGGGCGGGCTGCGGAATTTGACGCGGGCGATGACGGCGGAGTGGGCGGGGTCCGGGCTGCAGATCAACGGGCTCGCGCCGGGGTATATCCATACCGAGATGACGCAGAACCTGGTCGATGACGGGGCGTTCAACACCTGGATCCTGGGCCGGACCCCGGCGCGCCGGTGGGGGACGGTGCAGGACCTGGCCGGGCCGGCGGTGTGGCTGGCCTCGGCGGGCTCGGACTTCGTCAACGGGCAGACGATCTTCGTCGACGGCGGCATGACGGTGGTGGTCTGATGACGNGCGCAACAATTCTTCCGGCGGTGGTGCCGGTGGCGGGGCCGGCGGTGGTGGCCCATGGGGCGGGGGATCTGCGGATCGAACAGGTCCCGGTGCCGGTCCCGGGCCCGGACGAGGCGGTGGTGGAGGTCGCGTTCGGCGGGATCTGCGGGTCGGACCTGCATTACTGGCTGCACGGGGCGGCGGGGGAGTCGGTGCTGAAGGCGCCGATGGTGCTCGGGCATGAGATTGTCGGGACCGTGGTGCGGGCCGCGGCGGACGGGACCGGCCCGGGCGCCGGCGCCCCGGTCGCGGTGCACCCGGCCACCCCCGGCCACGGGCCGGGGCGGTTCCCGGCGGACCGGCCGAACCTGTCCCCGGGCTGTACGTATCTGGGGTCCGCGGCCCGGTTCCCGCACACGGACGGGGCGTTCAGCCGGTACGCGGTGCTCCCTGCCCGGATGCTCCGGGCCCTGCCCGCCGGGCTGGAGCTGCGGACCGCGGCTTTGGCCGAGCCGGCGGCCGTGGCCTGGCACGCGGTCGGCCGGGCCGGGGACGTGGCCGGGAAGACGGCGCTGGTGATCGGGTCCGGGCCGATCGGGGCGCTGGCCGTGGCCGTGCTGAAACGGGCCGGCGCGGCCCGGATCGTGGCGGTGGACATGCACGAGAAGCCGCTGGAGATCGCCCGGGCCGTGGGCGCGGACGATCTCCTGCACGGGACGGACACCGCGGCGATCGAGGCGGTCGAGGCCGACGTCGTGATCGAGTCCTCCGGCAGCCACCACGGCCTGGCCTCGGCCATCCGGGGGGCGGCCCGCGGCGGGAAGGTCGTCATGGTCGGGCTGCTGCCCACCGGCCCGCAGCCGGTCCTGATCTCCCTGGCCATCACCCGGGAACTGGAACTGATCGGCTCGTTCCGGTTCAACAACGAAATCGATCACGTCATCACCGCCCTCGCCGACGGCACCCTCGCCGCGGACCCCGTCATCACCCACACCTACCGGCTCGAGGACGGCCTGGCGGCCTTCGCCACCGCCCGCGACGCCGCCACCTCCGGAAAAGTCCTCCTCGACTTCCGGCCCAAGCCGGAGTGAAAAACGGGACCGGGACCCCGCACCTCCGGGACCGAAGGCGAGTGAACAGAAGGCGAGTGAACAGAAGAAAGGAACGGTGAAGTGAACCGCGCGCTGTGCCTGCCGAACAACAGGGAATGGACCGCGGAGGAGTTCAGCTCGCTGGCACCGCCCCGCAGGGACAGCCTCAAACGCCGGCTGGTCTGCCTGGACTGCGGCGCCAGGGCCATCTTCCAGTCAGCCGGCCGCCGGCGTCGTCCGGTCTTCCGGGCGTCCCACCGCAAGGACTGCGCCGTCGTGGCCCCGGCCTGGGGCGTCTTCCGGTTCCTGCAGTAACAAACACCACCCCAACGCGGGGTCACTCAGCGTCCCTTCCGCACCTGCGGATGGGCTTTGAGTGACCCCGCGTTTTTCGTTTCCGGCGCCCTTCGCCTCGGGGCTTGTGACGAGTCACGCAACTTTGTTAGTATGTCAGGACAAACTAGCTAATGAAGGAGAATCGAGTGCCCCTCGTTCGAATCGACGTCAACCAGGGCCGCAGCCCGCAGCAGCTCCAGGACCTGAGTCGGGGGATCCATGACGCCATCCTGGCCGAATACGGGATTCCGGAGCGGGACTACTTCCATGTGCTGACCGAGCATCCGCGCGGCCAGATCGTCGCCCAGGATGCCGGCCTGGGCTTTGAGCGCACTCCGGATGTGGTCATGATCCAGATTTTCACCCAGGGCGGGCGCAGTCAGGCGGCCAAGCAGTCGCTCTTTGCCGCCATTGCCGACAAGCTGGCCGGGCTCGGGATTGCCGGCACTGACGTGTTCATCGGCTATGTCGAGAACACGGCGGGGGACTGGTCATTCGGCTTTGGCCGGGCCCAGTATGTCACCGGCGAACTCAGCGTTCCCGCCAAATAATCCGCGCAAAAAGCTGCGCCGCGCGGTGTCCGGCATGCCTCCGAAAGAGGCATTGCGACACCCTCTGTGGCAAGTTGTAAATATGTCAGTACAAACCTTTGACAGGACATTGAATCTAGGGCAAAGTAGTGGATGTGGTCCGGCTCACGCGGGCCCTCCAGGCACCGGAACTTCAGCTGTACAGAGGTACCAGAGTTCACACGAGAAAGGTCCACGATTACCGTGACCCATGAGCTGCTCACGATCGGGCGCATCAGCGTTGATATCTACCCGAACGACATTGGTGTGGATCTGGAGGACGTGACGTCCTTCGGCAAATACCTCGGCGGATCCCCGTCCAACGTGGCCGTAGCGGCAGCCCGGCACGGCCACCGCACCGGCGTCATTACCCGGACCGGCGACGACGCCTTCGGCAAGTACCTGCACCGCGAACTGCACAAGTTCGGCGTGGATGATTCCTTCGTTGCTTCGGTCAAGGAGTACCCCACCGCCGTGACGTTCTGCGCGATCAAGCCCCCGCATGACTTCCCGCTGTATTTCTACGGCCGTTTCCCCACCGCCCCGGATCTGCAAATCAAGGCCGATGAACTGGACCTGGACGCCATCCGGGACGCGGGCATCTTCTGGTCCACCGTGACCGGCCTGTGCCAGGAGCCCAGCCGGGAAGCGCACCTCAAAGCCCACGAAGCCAGGCCCCGCACCGGCCTGAAGCAGGGCCAGTACACCATCCTGGACCTGGACTACCGCCCGATGTTCTGGTCCTCCGAGGAGGAGGCGCGCGAGCAGGTCGCCAAGATCCTGCCGCACGTCACGGTCGCGATCGGCAACGACCAGGAGTGCGCCGTCGCCGTCGGCCAGGGCACCCCGGACGAGCAGGCGGACCGCCTCCTGGCCGCCGGCGTCGAAATCGCCGTCGTCAAGCTTGGCCCTGAGGGTGTGATGGCCAAGACCCGCACCGAGCGCGTCGTCTCCGCCCCCGTTCCCGTCGAGACCGTCAACGGCCTGGGTGCCGGTGACTCCTTCGGCGGCGCCTTCTGCCACGGCCTGCTCTCCGGCTGGCCGCTGGCCGAAGTCCTCGACTTCGCCAATGCCGCAGGCGCCATCGTGGCGTCCAGGCTCTCCTGCGCAGACGCCATGCCGACGCCGGAGGAAGTCACCTCGCTGCTGGCTGAGCGTGGCCGCCTCGCCCCCGGCCAGTTCGCCACCCAGAACGCCCCGGAAGGAGCAGCACTATGAGTGTCCACTCCACCGTCCCGACGCCGGCTCCGGCCGCCGCGGACGACGACCCCCGCCGCTACGAGCACCTGAGCACCATCCGGCTCGAGGACCCCGACGCGATCGCCCGCGCGGCCAAGGGCCGCCGCCGCCACCCCGGGCTGAAGTACGGTTCCCAGAATTTCATCGTGGCCGCCGACCATCCGGCCCGCGGGGCCCTCGCCGTCGGGTCCGATCCGGTGGCGATGGCGGACCGCCGCCAACTGCTGGACCGGCTCCGGATCGCGCTGGCCAACCCCCTCGTCGACGGTGTCCTGGCCTCGCCGGACATCATGGATGACCTGCTGCTGCTCGGCGCGCTGGAGGGCAAGCTGCTGTTCGGGTCAATGAACCGCGGCGGCCTGGCCGGCCTGGTCAACGAGTTCGATGACCGCTTCACCGGGCACACCGCAGCGGCACTCGAGGCCCTCGGCGCCGACGGCGGCAAGATGCTGACCCGCATCTGCCTGGGCGATCCGGACACTGTGGCCACCATGGAAGCCACCGCCAAGGTCATCGATTCGCTGGCCGAGCGCAAGCTGATCGCCATGGTGGAGCCCTTCCTCTCCGTCCGCGACGCCAACGGCAAGGTCCGCAATGACCTCTCCACCGACGCCGTCATCAAGTCGGTCGCCATCGCCGAAGGCCTCGGCTCCACGAGCGCCTACACGTGGATGAAGCTGCCGGTCGTGGCCGACATGGAACGCGTCATGGCCGCCACCACCATGCCCACGGTCCTGCTCGGGGGAGACCCGGACAGCAGCCAGGACGAGGTCTTCGCCAGCTGGGGAGCGGCCCTGGCCCTGCCCGGTGTCCAGGGCCTCACGGTCGGCCGGACCCTGCTGTATCCGGCCGACGGCGACGTCGCCGGCGCCGTCGCCACGGCAGCCTCCCTCCTGAACCGCCCCGCCTCAGACCGCACCGCAGAAGTATCGGAGTAAATACCCATGGGATCTGTAACCCGTCGGATGACCGTGGCGCAGGCCGTGGTCGAGTTCCTGTCCAAGCAGTACACCGTTGACTCGATCAACGGGGTGGAGTTCCGGGAGCGCCTGATTCCGGGCACCTTCGGTATTTTCGGGCACGGCAATGTGGCCGGTGTCGGGCAGGCGCTCAAGCAGTACCAGCAGCTGGATCCGCGGATCATGCCGTACTACCAGGGCCGCAACGAGCAGGCCCAGGCGCACCAGGCCGTCGGCTACGCCCGGCACACCCGCCGCCGGCAGACCTTCGCGATCAGCACCTCGATCGGACCGGGGTCCTCGAACCTGCTCACCGGTGCCGCCCTGGCGACGACCAACCGTCTGCCGGTGCTGCTGCTGCCCAGTGACACGTTCGCCACCCGCGCCGCGGACCCGGTGCTGCAGCAGCTCGAACAGCCCTACGCGTACGACATCACGGTCAACGACGCGTTCCGCCCGCTGTCGAAGTTCTTCGACCGGGTCTCCCGCCCCGAGCAGCTGTTCTCCGCGTTTCACCACGGCCTGCGCGTCCTGACGGACCCGGCCGAGACCGGCGCGGTCACGATCTCCCTGCCCCAGGATGTCCAGGCCGAGGCCCTCGACGTGCCCGAGGAGTTCCTGGCCGAGCGCGAATGGCGGATCCGCCGCCCGGAGGCCGAGGATGAAGACGTCCGCCGCGCCGCGGCCGCGATCCGTGCCGCGAAGCGGCCCCTGATCATCGCCGGCGGCGGCGTCCTCTACGCCTACGCCAACGACGAGCTCGCGAAGTTCGCCGAACTGACCGGCATCCCGGTCGGCAACACCCAGGCCGGCGTCGGCGTCCTGCCCTGGGACCACAAGCACTCGCTCGGCGCGATCGGCTCCACCGGCACGACGGCGGCCAATGCCATCGCCGCCGAAGCGGACCTGATTATCGGGATCGGCACCCGGTACGAGGACTTCACCACCGCGTCCCGGACCGCCTTCCAGAACCCGGACGTGCGCTTCGTCAACATCAACGTCGCCCCGATCGACGCGTACAAGCACGGCACCACCATCCCGGTGGTGGCCGACGCCCGCAAGGCCCTGGTCAAGCTGAACCAGGCCCTCGGCGGCTACCGAGTCGGCGCGGACCTCGAACAGCAGGTCGCGAACGAGAAGCAGCGCTGGAACGCCACCGTGGACACGGCGTTCGATACCCGCAACACCCCGCTGCCGGCGCAGAACGAGATCATCGGCGCCACCAACCGGGCCATGGACGCCCAGGATGTGGTGATCTGCGCGGCCGGCTCGCTGCCCGGTGACCTGCACAAGATGTGGCGCGTCCGTGACCCGTTCGGCTACCACGTCGAATACGCCTACTCCTGCATGGGCTACGAAATCCCCGGCGGGCTGGGCGTCAAACGTGCCGCGCTGGCCGAGGCCAAGGCCGGCGGCACGGACCGCGACGTCGTCGTCATGGTCGGGGACGGCTCCTACCTGATGATGCACACCGAACTCGTCACCGCCGTCGCCGAGCGCATCAAGCTGATCGTCGTCCTGATCCAGAACCACGGCTACGCCTCCATCGGCTCGCTCTCCGAATCCCTGGGCTCGCAGCGCTTCGGCACCCAGTACCGGGCGCTGGACGAGGAGCACCACAGCTTCGACGACGGCGAGAAGCTCCCGATCGACCTCGCCACCAACGCCGAATCCCTCGGCGTGAAGGTGATCCGGATCGAACCGGGCGAGAAAGTCATCGCCGAACTCGAACAGGCCATCCGCGACGCGAAAGCCGCCCCGGAAAACGGCGGCCCGATCGTCATCCATATCGAATCCGACCCGCTGCTGGATGCCCCGTCCTCCGAGTCCTGGTGGGACGTCCCGGTCTCCCAGGTCTCCGAGCTCGAATCCACCAAGCAGGCCTTCCAGACCTACGTCGACCACAAGTCACGCCAGCGCAAACTGCTCGGCTGAGTCTCACTTCACCACGAACAGTCACAGACAAAAAACAGTCACAGACAAAAACAGTCACAGACCAAGGAAGTCCATCACCATGTCAACGACGACGTCCACCACGACGATCAACCACTTCATCAACGGTGCCGAAGCCGCCGGCGAGGGCGACCGCACCCAGCCCGTGTACAACCCGGCCACCGGCGCCGTCTCGGGCGAGCTGCGCCTGGCCAACCGTGCCGACCTCGACGCCACGGTCGCCGCCGCCCGCAAGGCTGCCGACACCTGGGGCGACATTTCCCTGGCCAAGCGCACCGCCGTCCTGTTCAAGTTCCGCGAGCTCGTCGCCGCGCACGTCGATGAGCTCGCGGAGCTGGTCACGGCCGAGCACGGCAAGGTCCTCTCCGACGCCAAGGGCGAGATCGGCCGCGGCCTGGAAGTCGTCGAGTTCGCCTGCGGCATCCCGCAGCTGCTCAAGGGCGACTACTCCGACCAGGTCTCCACCGGCATCGACGTCTTCTCCTTCCGTGAGCCCCTGGGAGTGGTGGCGGGCATTACCCCGTTCAACTTCCCGGTCATGGTGCCGCTGTGGATGGCCCCGATGGCGATCGCCACCGGCAACGCGTTCATCCTCAAGCCCTCCGAGCGCGACCCGTCGGCTTCCATGCTGCTGGCGAAGCTGTGGAAGCAGGCGGGCCTGCCCGACGGCGTGTTCCAGGTCCTGCACGGCGACAAGGAAACCGTCGACGGCCTGCTGACCCACCCGGACGTGGACGGCATCTCCTTCGTCGGCTCCACCCCGATCGCCAGGTACGTCCACGAGACCGCGACCGCGCACGGCAAGCGCGTCCAGGCCCTTGGCGGGGCGAAGAACCACGCGATCATCCTGCCCGACGCGGACCTGGACAACGCCGCTGACCACCTCGCCGCCGCCGCGTTCGGCTCGGCCGGGGAACGCTGCATGGCCATCTCCGTCGCCGTCGCCGTCGGCGAGGCCGCGGACCTGCTGGTGAAGAAGGTCGAAGAACGCGCCCTGGCCGTGAAGGTCAACAACGGCACCGCCCCCGGCGCCGAGATGGGCCCGGTGATCACTGCGGCCTCCAAGGAACGCATCGAACGGATCGTCACCGAAGCCGAAACCGCCGGCGCCGCCATGGTCGTGGACGGCCGCGACCTCGTCGTCCCCGGCCACGAGGACGGCTTCTGGGTCGGGCCCACCGTCCTGGACCACGTCAAGACCGAAATGAGCGCCTACACCGAGGAAATCTTCGGCCCCGTCCTCGTCGTCGTCCGCGTCGACACCCTCGAAGACGGCATCGAGCTGATCAACGCCAACCCCTACGGCAACGGCACCGCCATCTTCACCTCCTCGGGAGCGGCGGCCCGGAAGTTCCAGCGCTCCGTCACGGTCGGCATGATCGGCATCAACGTGCCCCTGCCCGTGCCCGTGGCCTACCACTCCTTCGGCGGCTGGAAGGCCTCCCTCTTCGGCGACAAGCACATCTACGGCCCCGAAGGCGTCTCCTTCTACACCCGCGGCAAGGTCATCACCTCCCGCTGGCCCGAAACCCACCACGCCTCCGGCGCCTCCTACAACTTCCCGTCGAACTGACACCTCAACAACCACTATCGATTGCTCCGTAACCGCCGTTTTGAGCGTCCAAAAGGGCACCTGCGGAGCAATCGGTGAGAAGGAACGGATATGACTGAGAACAAGCTGATCATCGGCACCGCGCCGGACTCCTGGGGTGTCTGGTTCGCGGATGACCCCAAGCAGACCCCGTGGGAGCGCTTCCTGGACGAGGTGGCCGAATCCGGCTACAAGTGGATCGAGCTGGGCCCGTACGGCTACCTGCCCACCGACCCGGCCCGCCTCGCCGAAGAGCTGAAGGCGCGCGACCTGCAGATCTCGGCCGGGACCGTCTTCACCGCCTTCCACCGCGGCGCCCACCAGTACGACGAAGCCTGGGAGCCGGCCCGCAAGGTCGCCGAACTCACGGCAGCCATGGGCGGCGAACACATCGTGGTCATCCCGGCCATGTGGCGCGACGACGTCACCGGCGAGGCCGTGGAGAGCGGCACGCTTTCCGAGCAGGCCTGGAGCGACCTCTTCGCCGGCCACAACCGGATGGGTAAGACCCTCCTGGAGGACTTCGGCCTGAAGCAGCAGTTCCACTCGCACGCCGATTCCCACGTCGGTGCCCAGGAGGACATCGAAACCCTCCTGGCCGCCACGGACCCGCAGTACCTGAACCTGTGCCTGGACACCGGCCACGCCGAATACTGCGGTGCCTCCAGCCTGGACCTGATCAAGAACTACCCGGACCGGATCGGCTACCTGCACCTGAAGCAGATCAACCCGGACATCCTCAAAAAGGTCAACGAGGAAAACATGACCTGGGCCGCCGCCAACCTGGCCGGCGTCATGACCGAGCCGCCGAACGGCCTGCCGGACCTGCGCGCCGTCATCGAAGCCGTCGAGGGCCTCAACCGCCCGATCTTTGGCATCGTGGAACAGGACATGTACCCCGTGGCCTTCGACGTCCCCATGCCGATCGCCAAGCGCACCCGCAACTACCTGCTCTCCTGCGGCTCCCGCACCGCCGTCAACTAGTTCCACTAGATAGAAGGAATACACACCATGACCAAGACCCTCCGCGTTGCCGTTATCGGCGCCGGCCGTATGGGCGCAGACCACATCCAGCGGCTCAACACCCGCATCCACGGAGCCGAAGTTGCCGCCGTCGTCGACGTCGACCTCGCCCGGGCGCAGGCCGCCATCGAAGGCCTCCCGGGCGCCGTCGCCCTGGCCGACGCCGAAGAAGCCCTCAACAACGGCGACGTCAACGCCGTCCTGATCGCCACCCCCGGCTTCCTGCACGAGGACATCCTGCTCAAGGCCATCGCCAAGGACATCCCGATCCTCTGCGAGAAGCCGCTCACCCCGGATGCTGAATCCTCCTGGAAGATCGTCGAGGCTGAGGAAAAGCTTGGCCACAAGCGCATCCAGGTCGGCTTCATGCGCCGCTTCGACGCCGAATACGCCGCCCTGGGCAAGATCATCCGCGACTCCGAACTCGGCGAGCTGCTCATGCTGCACCACCAGCACCGCAACCCCACCACCCCGGCCGGCTTCACCAACGAGATGCTGATCAACGACTCCGTGGTCCACGAGTTCGACGCCATCCGCTACTTCACCGGCGAGGAAATCACCTCCGTCCAGGTCCGCCTCGGCAAGCCCACCCGCAACGCCCCGGCCGGCCAGCACGACCCCCAGCACGTCCTGATCGAGACCGAGTCCGGCGTCCTGGCCGACGTCGAGATCTACGTCAACGCGAAGTTCGGCTACGAAGTGGCCACCCAGGCCTCCTTCGAGGACGGCATCGTCAGCATCGGCGGGGACAAAGGCCCGTACACCCGCAGCAACGGCCACTGGGGCGGCAACGTCACCCCCGGGTTCGAGGAGCGTTTCGGCGCGGCGTACGACGTCGAAATCCAGTCGTGGGTCGACGCGGCCCGCCGCGATGAGATCGGCGGCCCCACCGCCTGGGACGGCTACGCCACGGCCGCCTGCTGCGAGGCCGGCGTCGAGGCGCAGAAGAACGGCGAAAAGGTCGCCGTGAAGCTCAACGCCAAGCCCGCGCTGTACCGCTAGGAGCACCGGAAGGGGCGGATCTGTCCGCCCCTTCCGTTGTGTTCCGCCACCCCGCACAACCTGACTGATCCACAATGGAGTGTCCTTCGTGAAAATCGCCCTTGACCCCACGCCGTTCCACCACAGCCACAGCCTGCTGGAGTTCCCGCGCGTTGTCGCCGACCTCGGCTACAAGTACATGCAGATGACCCCGCACGCGGATTTCATCCCGTTCTACAACCACCCGAAGGCCGACGACGAGCTGGTGGGCAAGCTGAAGGCGGCCTGCAAGGACGCGGGAATCGAAATCGCCTCGGTGCTGCCCGTGCTGCGCTGGTCCGGCCCGGATGAGGACGCCCGCGAGGCCGCCGTCCGCTACTGGAAGCGCGCCATCCAGATCACTGTTGACCTGGGCGTCAGCACCATGAACACCGAGTTCAGCGGCCGGCCGGAAAAAGCCGAGGAATCCGAGCGCGCCTTCTACCGCTCCATGGAGGAACTGCTGCCGATCATCGAGCGGGAGGGCATCGACCTGCTGATCGATCCGCACCCGGACGACTTCGTCGAGGAGGGCCTCGCCGCCATCCGGGTGATCCGCGGCCTCAATTCCAAGAACGTCGGCATGGTCTACGTGGCCTCGCACAGCTTCCACATGAAGAACGAGCCGCTGGAAATCATGCGCGCTGCCGGGGACAAGCTGCGCCTGGTCCACGTTGCCGACACCATGAACCACCACGCCTCGCACGGCCTGCGCTACATCACCAACCCGCCCGGGAACCCGGTCCGGGTGCACCAGCACCTGAAAGTCGGCGACGGCGACGTCAACTGGGACGAGTTCTTCGGCGGCCTGAAGGAAATCGGCTTCCTGGACCGCGAGGACACCGTCATGGTCTCCAGCGTCTTCGCCGAGGACGAAAACGCCGAAGAGGTTTCCCGGTACCAGCTGGAGACCATCACGCAGCGCGTCGAGAAAGCGAGCCTATGACGGCGGCCGTCACCGACGTGGCACGATCCGTCAACCACCGGCGGGCCCTGCGCACCGTCACGATCGTCTCCACGTTCGGCGGGCTCCTCTTTGGCTACGACACCGGCGTGATCAACGGTGCCCTGCCCTACATGCAGGCGGACCTGGGCCTCACGCCGCTGACCGAGGGGCTCGTGACGTCCTCGCTGCTGTTCGGCGCGGCCTTCGGCGCCCTCTTCGGCGGGCGGCTCGCGGACCGGCACGGCCGGCGCAAAATGATCATGGTGCTGGCCCTGGTTTTCCTCGCCGGCACCCTGGCCTGCACCTTCGCGCCGACCACGGAAGTGATGATCCTGGCCCGGCTGATCCTCGGCCTGGCCGTGGGCGGGGCCTCCGTGACCGTGCCGGTGTACCTGGCCGAAGTCTCGCCGAGTGACCGGCGCGGACGTATCGTCACCCAGAACGAGCTCATGATCGTCACCGGCCAGCTGCTGGCCTTCATCTTCAACGCCTACCTCGGCAACAGCTTCGGCGAGTCCGGCGGGATCTGGCGCTGGATGCTGGTCATTGCCACCCTGCCGGCGATCGCGCTGTGGATCGGCATGAACTTCATGCCCGAAAGCCCGCGCTGGCTGGCTTCGATGGGCAGCTTCGGCGAAGCCCTCGGCGTGCTGCAGCGCATCCGCTCCCAGCGCGCGGCGGCCGCCGAGTTCGAAGAAGTCAAAGCCCTTGCCGTCGAGGACTACAAAGCCAAGATGGGCTCCTGGAAGGACCTCAGCGTGCCCTGGCTGCGGCACATCTTCCTCGTGGGCATCGGCCTCGCGGTCATCCAGCAGATCACCGGCGTCAACTCGATCATGTACTACGGCACGCAGATCCTCGCGGAGTCCGGCTTCGGCCGCGAAGCGGCCCTGACCGCCAACATCGCCAACGGCGTCATCTCCGTCCTGGCCACGTTCCTGGGCATCTGGCTGCTGGGCAAGGTAGGACGGCGGAGGATGCTCATCACCGGCCAGCTCGGCACCACCACGGCGCTGCTGCTGATCGGCGTCTTCTCCCTCTTCCTGCCCGAAGGCACCGCCCGCGGCTACGCGATCCTGGCCCTCACCGTGACGTTCCTGGCGTTCCAGCAGGGCGCGATCTCGCCGGTCACCTGGCTGATGCTCTCCGAGATCTTCCCGCTGAAGATCCGCGGCCTCGGCATGGGCGCCTCGGCCTTCGTGCTGTGGATCGTGAACTTCCTCGTCGGCTTCGGCTTCCCGCAGCTCCTGGCCGCGATCGGACTGTCCAACACCTTCTTCGTCTTCGCCGTCCTGGGCGTCGGCGCCATCGCCTTCGCCGCAAGGTTCATCCCGGAGACCAAGGACAAGAGCCTGGAGGACCTCGAGCACTACTTCAAACAGGCTGCGGCCAAGCACCCCGCCGCCGTCTAGCGGTCCACCCCGGAAGCCCCGTTCCCCACTCAGTGAGGGGACGGGGCTTTCCGCGTCAGACGCCGGCGTGCAGCCGGGGGAGCGCGTCCACCAGGGGAGCCAGCTCCGGGACTTCCTGGGCCTCGGCCAGGGCCCGTTCCAGCGTGGCGTCGTGGATGGGCCGTGTCTCCTCAAGGAGGGCGATGCCGCTGGGTGTGAGCTCGGTGTAGATCCCGCGGCGGTCATCCGCGCACAGGATCCGGGTCAGCAGCCCGCGGTCTTCGAGCCGGTTGACCAGGCGTGTGGTGGCGCTTGCGCTCAGCGCCGTGGCACGGGCCAGCTGCTGCATCCGCATGTGCCAGCCGTCCTGCCGGCTCAGCGCGTCCAGGACCGTGTACTCCACCACGGAGAGCCGTGCTTCGGCCTGGAGCGAGCGCTCCAGCTCGGCTTCGATCAGTCCGTGCAAAGCCGCCAGTGTCCGCCAGCCCTGCGCCCGGACTTCGACGGCGTCGTCCTTGATGCCCATCTGGTGATTCCCTTCAGCTCGCATGCCCGGCGGGTGATGCCAGGCACGACAAATAATAGTTGCTTGCGCGTTGTATCTGCCTGTGCAACAATTTCTTTCGTGGCAATAAATAACGCGCCTGCAACTAATAGCTTACGCGTGCCATCCCATCCAGTACAGCTTCGAAGGAGCACTTCCATGCCTATCGGCCTGATAGCCCTCGCCCTCGGCGGGTTCGGGATCGGACTCACCGAGTTCGTCATCATGGGCCTGCTGCCCCAGGTTGCGGCAGACTTCCGCGTCACCGAGGCCACCGCCGGCTGGCTGATCTCCGGCTACGCGCTCGCGGTCGTGGTCGGGGCGCTCGGCCTGACCGCCGCCGTGACCCGCTTTGAGCGCAAACCGGTCCTCGCCGGGCTGATGGTCCTGTTCATCGCCGGCAACCTCGTCTCGGCGGTCGCCCCCGACTACGCGCTGATGATGGCGGGCCGCATCATCGCCGCACTCGCCCACGGTGCCTTCTTCGGCATCGGAGCCGTGGTGGCGGCCGGCATGGTTGCGCCGGACCGGAAGGCCGGGGCCATCGCGATCATGTTCACGGGCCTGACCGCGGCAAATGTCCTGGGTGTCCCGTTCGGGACCATGCTGGGCCAGGCCGCGGGCTGGCGCTCGACGTTCTGGGGGATCACCGGGATCGGCGTCCTGGCGCTGGCCGGCATCCTCACCTTCGTGCCCAAGACGGGATCAGGCGAGACGGCCGCTGGTTCTGCCTCCGGCGGCCTGCGCGGCGAGCTGCGCGCGTTCCGGTCCGGCCAGGTCTGGCTGTCCATCCTCGTCACCATCCTCGGCTATGGCGGCATGTTCGGCGCCTTCACCTACATCGCCTACACCCTCACCGAGGTCACCGGCTTCGCCGCCACCACGGTGCCGTGGCTGCTGATCCTCTTCGGTGTCGGGCTCTTCATCGGCAACACCCTGGGCGGCAAGGCGGCGGACAGGAACGTGGACCGCACCCTGCTGGTGGTCCTCGCCGCGCTGGTGGCGGTGCTCGTGGTCTTCGCCCTGGCCGCCGAAAACCAGCCGCTGACCATCGCCGCAATGGTGCTGCTGGGCGGCTTCGGCTTCGCCACGGTCCCGGGGTTGCAGATGCGGGTCATGAAGTACGCCAGCAGCGCCCCCACCCTGGCCTCCGGCGCCAATATCGGCGCCTTCAACGTGGGCAACGCACTGGGTGCCTGGATGGGCGGCGTCACCATCACCGCCGGCCTGGGCTACACCTCGCCGATCTGGGCCGGCGCCGGCATTACCCTGCTGGGCCTGGCGGTTATGGCGTTCGCGGCAGCCACTGCGAAGCGGCAAAACACTCTGCAGCGCGACTCCGCCCTGCCGCCCGGCGTCGACAGCTCCGCGAACAGCGACGAGACGGAGCTGCAGACGGCCTGACGGCCGAAGCGCCTAGCGTCCGAACGGGAGCCGCGGGTCCAGGTCCTGGCCCTCCCAGGTCTGGCGGATCCAGCCGTGGTGCGGGTCGTCGCTGATGAGCCAGTCGCGGACCGGGCCGGGGCCGGCCATGACGTTGAGGTAGTACATGTCGTAGCCCGGGGCGGCCATGGCGGGCCCGTGCCAGCCGTAGGGGACCAGGACGACATCGCCGGTCCGGACCTCGGCCGAGACGTCGATGGGCCGCTCGTCGGAGGCGTAGACGCGCTGGTAGCCGATGGCGTCCTCGGCGTCCGGGGAGAGCGGCGCCCCGGGCGTCACCCGGGTCTCGAAGTAGTAGATCTCCTCGAGGCTGGTCTCGCCGTCCTTCTCCTCATCGTGCTTGTGCGGGGGATAGGAGGACCAGTTGCCGGCCGGGGTGAGGACCTCGCAGACAATGAAGCGGTCGGCCTCCAGGGCCGCGGGAGTGCCGAAGTTGTGGACCTGGCGGGAGCAGTTGCCCGCGCCGCGCAGCTCCACGGGCGTCTCGGCGGCCGTGATCAGGCGCGTCGGGTACGAAGCCTTGGCCGGGGCTGTGGCAACGGCCACCCGGCCGCCGTCGGCCGAGGTGATTCTCACCGCCTTGCCGGTGCCCGCGTACAGCACATCACTGGGTCCGCTGAAGACGCTCTCCCGCCCGGCCAGGGGGTAGTCCTGCCCGTCCACCCTCGCCACGAAGGAGCCGTTCAGCGGCACCACGATGCGTTCCTCGGCCGCGGCATCCAGTTCGACGTCGCCGCCGGGCGCCAGTGTGGCGACCTTCAGTCCGGTATGGGCCCAGCCGTCCACCTTGACTTCCGAATCGGATGTTCCGAGGGAAATATCCCACGTGCCGTGAGCGGCGGTGCCGAGCGGATAGACCCAGTTGGCCATGGAAGCTGCCTTTCGTTGCCGCGCCGGAAGAGGGCGCGTGAATGTGTGCGGTTGTCGCTGGACCGGTTCGCCCTGAGCCGACTATCGCTGGACTGGCTACCTTTGGACCGGCTATCGCTGGACTGGCTACCTTTGGACCAGTGTCATTTCAAAACTGTAGGAATCCGCCCGGTACACGTGGTGGCCGGTTTCCACCATGCGCCCGGTGTCGTCCACGGCGGTGCGTTCCATGGTCACCAGGGCGGAGCCGGGGGTGGTCTCGAGCAGCGGTGCCTGGTAGTCGTTGGCGATCATGGCACCGATCCGCTGCGAAGCCAGGCGGAAATTCACGCCGCCGTTGCGCAGCACGCCGTACAAGCCCTGGGATGCCAGGATTGCCTCGTCGATCGCGGTGATGTCGTCGCGCACCCAGTTCTCCATCAGGGCCAGCGGCTTGCCGCCCACCTTCCGTAGCCGGGTGAAGTGGTACACCTTGGCGCCGGCCGGAAGCTGCAGTGCCTTCCGGATCGACGCGTCCGCCTCCTCGTGCGAGAAGCTCAGGACCTCGGTGGTGGGGTTGCTGCCGTTGTTGGTGAGGTCGTCATAGAGGCTGGAGAGCTCCAGCGGGCGGCGGACCTGGCTGGCCACCACCTGGGTGCCCACGCCGCGCTTGCGGACCAGCAGGCCTGAACGCACCAGTTCATCCATGGCCTTGCGCATCGTGGGGCGCGAAAGGTTCAGCTGGGCGGCCAGGTCGATTTCGTTTTCCAGCCGGCTGCCGGGCTCCAGCACCCCGGAATGGATCGCCGCCTCGATGCCCTGCACCACCTGGTGGTACAGCGGCACCGGGGATGAGCGGTCGATCCGCAGATTTAGTTGATTCGCCACTGGATGGACTCCCTTGTGCTCCGCGGCGGCTGCCATGCCCGCCAATCCGCGCATGTCACCCTATGTTCGCTTGATAAGACATACTGCCTTTCTTGATACTAGCAGGGCTGTCGAAGGGAGCCAAGAGGGGCCGGGAAAGGCCGTGGCGACTGATGGGCGGGGAATGTTTTTTCACCGGGCGGGACCCGAATTCCGGCGACTTGCCGCCGATGCGTTACGTCAAAACATCCTAATGTCAGGACAAACTGTTGACAACTGTGATTGGAGTCACCATGATCTGTTGTAGATGGCTCACAGACCGACGCGATGAAGCGGGCGGCGTGGCCCGGAATCGAAGGAGATTTATCGTGAAGAAGTTTTCCTGGCGTAAGGCGGCGCTGGTGGCCGCCGTCGTTCCGATGATGGCTCTTAGCGCCTGTTCCAGCAGCGGCGGCAGGCCCGCAGAGACCGGCGCCGCCGCCGGCAGTGGCGGCCAGGCGGTCTCGACGCCGCGGCTCAAGGTGGCCCTCATCACCCACGCATCGGGCGGCGACACCTTCTGGGACATCGTCCGCAAGGGCGCCGAGGAAGCATCGGCCAAGGACAACGTTGAACTCCTGTACACGTCGGATCCCGAGGCAGGCCGCCAGGCCCAGCTCGTCCAACAGGCCATTGACCAGAAGGTCGACGGCATCGCCGTCACCCTCGCCACGCCGGACGCCCTGAAGGACGTCCTGAAGAAGGCCACCGACGCCGGCATCCCGGTAGTGAGCCTCAACGCCGGTGAAGGCGTCTCCCAGGCACTCGGTGCCTTCACCCACTTCGGTTCCAACGAACAGCTCGCCGGCGAGGCCGTCGGCACCCGGCTCGCGGCCGAGGGCTACAAGCACCCCGTCTGCGTGATCCAGCAGCAGGGCCACGTGGGCCTTGAAGCACGTTGCGCCGGTGTCAAGGCCAAGGTGCCCGGCACGGAAATCCTGTACGTGGACGGCAAGGACATGACCGCCGTCCAGTCCACCGCGACCGCCAAGCTCCAGGCCTCCAAGGACGCCGACGTCATCATCGGCCTCGGCGCGCCGATCACCCTCACGCTCCTGAAGTCGGTCGCGGACGCCGGCAGTTCCGCCAAGGTGGCCAGCTTCGACCTGAACGCCGAACTCGCCCAGAAGATCGTCGACGGCGCAGTCCTGTTCACCGTGGACCAGCAGCCGTGGCTGCAGGGCTACATGTCCATTGACTCGATCTGGCAGAACAAGCGCGGTGGCTTCAAGCTCGGCGGCGGCCAGTCGGTCCTGACCGGCCCGAGCATCGTCGACAAGACCAATGCGGCTGATGTCCTGAAGTTCGCCCAGCAGGGTATCCGCTAAGAATCCGTTGGCCGGGCCGGCCTTCGGGCCGGCCCGGCAACAAGGAGAATCATCATGACTATCACCCAGACAAAGACCAAGTCACCGGCGGCCGATGAGCGCGTCGCCAAGCGCAGCCCGTTCCAGAAGCTGCTGGGCCGTCCCGAGGTCGGTGCCCTCGTCGGGGCCATCGTTCTGTTCGTTTTCTTCGCCCTGGTGTCCCCGACCTTCACCCAGCCGAACGCCTTCGTGACCATCCTGTACGGCTCCTCCACGATCGGGATCATGGCCGTGGGCGTGTCCTTGCTGATGATCGGTGGGGAGTTCGACCTCTCGACCGGTGTCGCCGTGATTTCCTCGGCACTGACGGCGTCGCTGTTCAGCTGGTACTTCACCACGAACGTCTGGGTCGGCGTCGGCCTGGCCCTGGTGGTTTCCCTGTCCATCGGGTTCATCAACGGCTGGATCCTGATGAAGACCAAACTCCCCAGCTTTATCGTCACCCTCGCGACGTTCCTGATGCTGACCGGCCTGAACCTGGGCCTGACCCGCCTGATCGGCGGCTCCGTGTCCTCGCCCTCCATCTCCAGCATGGACGGCTTCGCCTCGGCCCGCGCGGTCTTCGCCTCCTCGATCTCCATCGGCGGCGTCGACGTCAAGATCACTGTGTTCTACTGGTTCCTCCTCGTCGCCATCGCCACCTGGGTGCTCATGCGGACCCGGATCGGCAACTGGATCTTCGCGGTCGGCGGCGACGCAAACGCCGCCCGCGCCGTCGGCGTTCCGGTCAAGGCCACCAAGATCGGCCTGTTCATGGGCGTCGGTTTCTGCGCCTGGGTCCTAGGTATGCACAACCTCTTCGCGTTCGACGCCGTGCAGTCCGGCGAAGGCGTGGGCAACGAGTTCCTCTACATCATCGCCGCGGTGATCGGCGGCTGCCTCCTCACCGGCGGCTACGGCTCGGCAATCGGCGGCGCGATCGGCGCGTTCATCTTCGGCATGGCCAACAAGGGCATCGTTTACGCCCAGTGGAACCCGGACTGGTTCAAGTTCTTCCTGGGCCTGATGCTGCTGCTGGCCACCATCGTCAACCTCATCGTCAAGCGCCGCGCGGAACTGAAGTAAAGGGCCGAAAGAACAATGAATGCCAAAGAGATCGACCAGCAGACCCTGCTGCAGAACGAAAAAGATCCCCTCACCCACACCCCCGTGCACCTGCTCTCCCTCGACGGGGTCGGCAAGCACTACGGCAACATCATCGCCCTCTCCGAGGTCACCATGGCCGTGGACAACGGCCGCGTCACCTGCGTCCTGGGCGACAACGGCGCCGGCAAGTCCACCCTGATCAAGATCATCGCCGGCCTGCACCAGCACGACGCCGGGACCCTGAAGGTCATGGGCGAGGAACGGAAGTTCAGCTCCCCACGTGACGCCCTGGACGTCGGCATCGCCACGGTCTACCAGGACCTCGCGGTGGTGCCGCTGATGCCGATCTGGCGCAACTTCTTCCTCGGCTCGGAACTGACCAAGGGATTCGGCCCGTTCAAGAGCATGGACGTGGACAAGATGAAGGAGATCACGCTCAAGGAACTCGCCGAAATGGGCATCGACCTGCGCGACGTCGAGCAGCCCATTGGGCAGCTCTCCGGCGGTGAACGCCAGTGTGTCGCGATCGCCCGGGCCGTGTACTTCGGTGCGAAGGTCCTGATCCTCGACGAGCCCACCGCCGCCCTCGGCGTCAAGCAGTCCGGCGTCGTGCTGCGCTACATCCTGCAGGCCCGCGACCGCGGCCTCGGCGTCATCTTCATCACCCACAACCCGCACCACGCCTTCCCCGTCGGCGACCGGTTCCTGCTGCTCAAGCGCGGCAAGTCGATCGGCTACTACGACAAGAAGGACATCACCCTCGACGAACTCACCGCCCAAATGGCCGGCGGCGCCGAACTCGCCGAACTCGCCCACGAACTCGAACAGCTCGGCGGCCACGGCGACATCGTCAAGGAAGTCCAGGCCGAAGTCGCGGAAACGTCCAGCCAGCTCCCCACCTGACCCGGGCACACCGCCAGCGGGAGGCCCCGGACGGCAAACGCCGGCCGGGGCCTCGGGCGTCGGCCCGAAACCAGCCCGCCAGGCTACGAAACAATTAGAGGAACAGCATGAAAGACATCACACTCGGACTCGTGGGCGTGGGGCGCATCGGCGTCATGCACGCCCGCAACATCGCCGCCCTGAACAGCGTCCTGCACCCGGAGGGCATCAACGTCCGGCTCCGGCTGACGGATGTCGCCGCGGACCACGCCCGGACCGTGGCCGGCGGGCTCGGCGCCGAATTCCTGCCGACCGTCGAGGCCCTGCTGGCCTCCGGGCTGGACGGGCTCGTTATCGCCACCGGGACCGGGACCCACCCCGAGCTCATCAAGGCCGGCGTGGACGCCGGGATCCCGGTCTTCTGCGAAAAGCCCGTGGCCCTGAACGTGGCCGACGCCCTGCCGGTGCTCGACTACATCCGGGACCGCAACGGCGTGGTGCAGATCGGCCACCAGCGCCGGTTCGACGCCGGCTACCTGGAGGCCCGCCGCGCCTACCAGGCCGGCGAACTGGGCTGGATCCATTCCCTCCGCGCCGTCACTTGCGACATGGCACCGCCGCCGGTCGAGTTCCTGGCCGGATCAGGCGGGCTGTTCCGCGACTGCTCGGTCCACGATTTCGACATCCTGCGCTGGCTCACGGGCCGCGAAATCGTCGAGGTCTACGCCAAGGGTTCCAACAACGGCGACCCGGCCATCGGCGAAGCCGGCGACGTGGACACCGCCCTGGCGCTGGTGACGTTCGACGACGGCACTGTCGGCACGGTGTCCGCCACCCGCTACAACGGGGCCGGCCACGACGTCCGGCTGGAAATCCAGGGCTCCCGCGCCTCGCTCATGGTGGGCCTGGATGACAAGACGGCGCTGGTGTCCGCCGAAGCAGGCATCAGCTTCCCGGCGGGGGAGCCGCACCAGACGTTCGCCGAACGGTTCGACCAGGCCTACCGTTCCGAGATGGGCGCCTTCGTGGACCTGATCCTGGGCCGCCGGGACAACCCCTGCACCCCGGAGGACGCCGTCGCGGCCTCCCGGGTGGCCGACGCGGCGCAGGAATCGCTGGCCACCGGCGTCCCGGTCAAGGTGGCGGTCAGCGTCGCCGGCTGAGTTTCCGGCCGGCCGGCTGCGGCTTCAGGAACCGGTCCGGCACACGTCGATGAACGCCCGGAACGGTGCGAGCCGTTCCGCAGCAGGAAGCTCCAGCGCCTCGGGGTGCCACTGGACCGAGGCGACCCACCGGTCCGGGTCCTCCAGCGCTTCGACCGTGCCGTCCCCGGCCACGGCCGTCACGAGCAGTGGCCCGCCCACCCGGGCCACTGCCTGGTGGTGGCCGGAGGCGATCTTCACGCTCACGGCGCCGGAGCCGGCGCCGTACAGGGCCGCCACCTTGGAGCCGGCCAGGACCTCAACCTCGTGCCAGGCCCACGGACCGGCACCGTGCGCCGGCGCCGGTTCCCGGTGCGCCACCGCACCGGGGGCCATGTCCTGGAGGAGGGTTCCGCCGTAGAGCACGTTGAGCAGCTGATGTCCGCGGCAGATGCCCAGCAGCGGCAGCCCGGCGTCGATCGCGTGCCGCGCCACCGCCGCATCCAGCCGGTCCTGCTCATGGTTGACGTCGTAGCACGCATCGGCCGGCGCCTCGCCGTAGAGGCCGGGATCCAGGTCGCCGCCGCCGGGAAGCACGACGCCGTCCAGGGACGCCAGCGCTGCTGCGGCACCGCCGTCGGCCATTGCGGCAGCGGTGAGCAGCACCGGTTCGCCGCCGCCTTCACGCAGAAGGTCCTCGATATACCCGAACAATCCATTGGCCGCGGCCACGCGCGGGTCGGGATTGGACGAGCTGGTGAGCCGGACCGGGAGGCCGATGCGCGGCCGGCGGTCCGGGCGAGGGCGGGAAGTCTGCATGCCTCATTCTGCATCACCGGCGCGGACTAGGATGAGCAGATGAAGGCCCGCTATCTCGTGTCCCGCAGCCGGTTCATCGCAGCTGCCCCGGATGCGATTTTCGACGTGCTTGCCACGCCCGCCCTGCACAGCGTGATCGACGGCTCGGACACCGTGAAGGGCGCCAGGCCGCGCGGACCGGCACGGCTCTACCTCGGTGCCAAGTTCGGGATGCAAATGAGGATGAGGGTCAACTACAAAATCCTCAATCGGGTCTGCGAGTTCGAGGAAGGCCACCGGATCGCGTGGCGGCACTTCTACGGCCACGTGTGGCGCTACTTGCTCGAACCCGCCACCGGTCCCGGGGGGACCGCCGGCACCATGGTCCCCGGAACCATGGTCACCGAGCAATGGGACGCGCGGCGGGTCCGCGGCAAGAGCCTGCTCCGGCTGGCCGGCTACCTGCGCCGGCATCCGGTCAACCTGGAACAGACCCTGGCCAAGCTCGACGCCTACATGGCCGCGCACGGGGACTTGGGTAATGTGGAGGGAAGGACGAACAGCGACTGACGTCGCGACTGACGATGGGAACCTAGGATGGGCCGCAGGACACTGGTCGACGACCTCGTCGACGGCCTGCTGACCGAGATCCTCGACGGAAAGCTCCAACCGCACGCCGCGATTCCGCCCGAGGCCGACATCGCCAAGGAGTACGGCGTCAGCCGGCTGACCGTCCGCGAGGCCCTCAAGGCCCTCCGCGCGCAAAACATCCTCTACGTCAAGGCCGGTCGGGGGACTTTCGTCAATCCCACCGACAACTGGACCGGCCTGGACGCCATCTTCAAGGCCGCATCGCACGGCAACGGGGCCGACCAGGTCTCCGTGGGGCTGATCGAGATGCGCCGCATGGTGGAAACCGGGGCGGCCGCGCTCGCCGCGACCCGCTACACCCCGGAGCAGGCCGAGCGGATGCGTGAGTGCATCGCGGACATGAGACGCTTCCATGAGTCCGGCGACCTTGACCGCTTCGTGGAGGCGGACATCGGGTTCCACGACGCCGTCCTGAGCGCTTCCGGCAACCCGTTCGTCCGCGCGCTGTTCGGCCAGCTGGGGCAGCTGCTGTACATGACCCGGCGCGAGACGTCCGCCGTCAACGAGATCCAGGAACACGCCATCGACTATCACCAACGGGTGCTGGACGGCATCCTGAGCGGCGACGCCGAGCGCTCCCGCAAGGCCATGGATGCGCACATGGACCAGACCAATGCCGACTACGAACGCTACGTCCGGGGCGCCACGCACTAAGGTCCTGTGCCGTCCGGGCTCCGGCGCCCGCCTCCCCGGGGCCACGCCACCTTGACGTAAGCCGCGTCACATCCTATGCTCGTGCCTAGTTCTTGAATCAGATGTCTGACATCTGACTCAAAGGTCCGGTCCCGTTCCGCAGCCGCGGCGAGGACTTCCCACACCCACACCTCCCGACGCGGCACAGCCGCCGGCGGGAACTGCACGATAGAAGGTCGATGATGACTCTATTAGCCCGCAACTCAGCCGGACTCGGCGAACTCGGCGAGCGGACGCTCCGCAAGGTCCGCCGCCGCATCATGCCGCTGATCGTCCTGCTCTACTTCATTGCCTACCTGGACCGCAACAACGTCGGCTTCGCCAAACTCGGCATGCAGGGCGACATCGGACTGACCGAAGCGGCCTACGGCCTCGGCGCCGGAATCTTCTTCCTCGGCTACGCCCTGCTGGAAATTCCGAGCAACGGCGGCATGTACAAGTTCGGCGCCCGGAAATGGATCGCCCGGATCCTCATCACCTGGGGCATCTTCGCCACCGCGATGTTCCTCGTCAACGGCGAGACCACGTTCTACATCATCCGTTTCCTCCTCGGCGCCGCTGAGGCAGGCTTCTTCCCGGCCGTCCTGTTCTACCTCACCCTGTGGTTCCCGGCCGCACAGCGCGTCACCGTGCTTGGCATCTTCATCCTGGCGCAGCCGATTTCCAATGCCCTCGGCGCCCCGGTCTCCGGCATGCTGCTCGGGCTGGAAGGCGTCGCCGGCCTGCACGGCTGGCAGTGGCTGTACATCCTTGAAGGCATCCCGGCCATCCTCCTGGGCCTCCTGACCCCGATGCTCATGACCGACCGCCCGGCCCACGCCAAGTGGCTGGCCCCGGACGAGCGGGAATGGCTCACCACCACCATGGACAAGGAACTCGCGGACAAGCAGCAGTCCGGCAACCACAACTTCCTGGCCGGGCTCAAGGACCCGCGAACCATTGCCTACTCGGCCCTCTATTTCGGCCTGGTCTGCGGCATCTACGGCCTGGGCCTGTGGCTGCCGACCATCGTCAAGGCGCTCGGCAAGTTCAACACCACCGAAGTCGGGTTCATCGTCTTCATCCCGTACGCCATCGCCGCTGTCTTCGTCTACTTCTGGAGCAAGCGCTCGGACCGCACCGGCAACCGCGTGTGGCACGCCAGTGCCAGCATGATCCTCGCCGCCATCGGCCTGCTGGGCGCCGGGTTCCTGCTCCCGGTCAACGCCGTCCTGGCCATGGTCTTCCTGACCCTGGCCGCCATGGGCATCTACTCGGCCATCGCGCCCTTCCTGGCCATGCCGTCCGCCGCCCTGACCGGCGCCGCGGCCGCCGCGGGCCTGGCGATGGTCAACTCCCTCGGAAACCTCGGCGGCTTTGTCGCCCCGTACATCGTCGGCCTGCTCAAGGACACCACGGGCAACAGACAGACCGGCCTGGTGTTCCTGGCCGCCTGCCTTGCCATCACCGGCGTCGCCACGTACCTGTACGCCCGCAACCGTCCGGAAGGTGCCTCCACCCCGGCAGCCACCGTTTCGGCATCTGAATCCCACTAGAAGAAAGCACTCCCATGCCTGCAGTAACCCCTTTCCCCTCCGACCGCACTGTTGTCCTGACCGGCGCCGCCTCGGCCCGCGGCATCGGCCGCGCCGCCGCAGACCGCCTGGCCAGCGAGGGCTGGTCGATCGCGATCCTGGACATCAACGCCGAGGACGCCAGCGCCGCAGCCGCCGAAATCGGGTCCAACCGCGTGGTCAAGGCCATCGGTGTCGGCGCGGATGTCTCCGACGCCGCGTCGGTGGACCGGGCCATCACCGAAATCGAAGGCTCGCTGCCGCCGATCGTCGCCCTGGCCAACCTGGCCGGCATCAGTTCGCCGACGCCGTTCATGGAAACCACGGTCGAAGAATGGGACAAGGTCTTCGCCATCAACATGCGCGGATCCTTCATCGTCTCCCAGCGGGTCCTCAAGGGCATGATCGAACGCCGGCTCGGCAGGATCGTGAGCATCTCCTCGATCTCGGCGCAGCGCGGCGGCGGCACCTACTCCAAGGTCGCCTACAGTGCGTCCAAGGCCGGGATCATCGGGTTCACCCGTGCCCTGGCCCGCGAGGTCGGCGAATTCGGGGTCACCGTCAACGCCATCGCCCCCGGCCCGATCGACACCGACATCATGGGCGGNACGCTGACCGAGGAACGCAAGGCACAGATGTCGGAGGGCATCATGATGGGGCGGGTCGGCAGCCGCGAGGAAGTGGCGGCCCTGATCTCCTTCCTGCTCGGACCGGACGCCGGCTACATCACGGCGGCCACGTACGACATCAACGGCGGCCTCCAGGTCTCCTGACCGTCCGGCCGCGGTCTACTCTGACTCCATGAGGTTCGCCCGCAGCCTGCACCCCAGCCCGCGCACCCTGGAGGTCGAGAGCCTTGCCGGTTTCGACCGGTTCGTCGCCGCCGGAGCGCGCAGCATGCACGGCTGGCATGTCCAGTCGCTGGATCTGCGCGGCCGGCGGGACCAGCTGGCGGCGTTGGACGTGCAGGGGGCGATCTTCCTGGGCTGCACGTTCGACGACGGTGTGGAGCTTTCCCTGCGCAGCCGGGGTGCGCTGATCTTTCCCCGTCTCGAGTCCGTTCCGTTCAACCCCTACCGCGGCCAGCTGTACACGCCGCAGGAGCTGTACGCGGGGGTGGCCACCTCCCGCTACGAGGACACCCTCGACGCACGCATCTACCAGTGGAGCATCCGGCCGGGCCAGCGCCACCGCCTCGATTCGACCCTTGCCGCCGCGCTGCACGACCATGCGATCGGCGACGCGCTGGACGAGCTGACGCGCACGGGCTTCTGCGCGGGCCGCGGGATGGTCGGCGTCATGGGCGGCCACGCGGCCCGTCGCGGCACCGCCCTGTTTGAGGAAGCCGCCCAGCTGGGGCGGCTGCTGGCCCGCAACGACCGGGTGGTGGCCACCGGCGGCGGGCCGGGGACCATGGAGGCGGCCAACCTGGGCGCTTTCCTCAGCGCCGCCCCGGAACGGGACTTCCGGCGGGCCCTGGCCGACCTTGGGGCGGTACCGGCCTTCCTGCCCTCGGTGTCGGCCTGGGCGCGGGCGGCTGCCGCCGTCGTCGAGCGCCATCCGGACGGGACGCCGTCGCTGGGGATTCCCACCTGGTACTACGGCCACGAGCCGCCCAATTTCTTCGCCACCCACGTGGCCAAGTACTTCGCCAATGCCATCCGGGAAGCGATCCTGCTTGAGCTCTGCAACGGCGGCATCATCTTCCTGCCGGGCTCCGGCGGCACGGTGCAGGAGATCTTCCAGGACGCCTGCGAGAACTACTACGGCGACCCCGAAACCATCACGCCCATGGTCCTCGTGGGGCAGGAGCACTGGCTGCGGCGGTTCCCGGCCTGGCCGCTCCTGCAGAGCCTGGCCTCCGGCCGTCGGATGGAGGGGCGGATCTACCTGGTGGACACCGTGGAGGAAGCCCTCGACGCCCTGGTACGCTGACCGGGCAGTGCCAGAAGGTCAGAGGTCCTTGCGGCACTGGGCGTGGCCGAGTTCGTACAGCCCGTTCAGGTCCCCGGCGGCCAGCCCGTCGGGCGTTCCGATCTCCGGGTACATCAGCTGGGACGGGTCATCGACGTGTTCCAGGCCCATCACGTGGCCAAGTTCGTGCAGGATCACGGCCGTGGCGTACGCCGCACCTTGGGACCGGTCCAGGTCTTCGGTGATCTGCGGGGCGTCCAGCTCCAGGCTGCCGGTGACGAAGCTCTTGGGCCCGTCGCCGAAACTAAAGTGCGTGCTGCCGCCGGTTCCGATCACCGGGCCCTTCAGCTGCGGGGCCTGTTCCGGGGTGGTCCACGCGATCAGCAGCGGCGCCCACCGGTCCCCGTAGGCGGCCTTCTGGTAGGGCGCCCGGGTGGGCGAGGGGAGCTCGCTCGTGGGCCCGTCATTGATGAACCTGATCCCGGTGGCCTCGGAGATCGTCCGGATGGAGTCCTCCACCAGCCGTTCGGATCCCTGCGGCGCCAGTGCTGCGTTGACCACATAGTGCAGCGGCCGGCACGGCGAATAGCCCACCGGGCTGCCGTCGTCGTTCGTTGCCAGGAACTTGTAGGAGGAACTGGCGGTTGCCGGTTTCCGGGGTGTGGCAAGGGGCTGGTCCTGCTCCTCGAGCCCGGGCCGGGGAGTCTCTTCCCGGTCCCCGCCGGCAGGCACGGCAGGCTGGCCCGATCCCTGTCCGGACCGCGGTGCCTGCGCGCCGGCGCCCTGGCTCTGCCACGGGTTCTGCCCCGCGCTGTTCCCCGTTCCGTGGCTGACCTCGAACAGGCCCGTGAACCGGGGATCGCCGTAGACCAGCCCGGCCGCCAGGAACGCGCCGCCCGCGATCACGGCCGCGGCAACCAGGTTCCTGACCACCCGCAGCGCCGTGACGGGCCGGCTGTGCCGCGGCCCGCGGTCCCGGAATTCAGGACCCTCCACTAGCCGACCACGGAGCCAAACGCCATGCCCAGCAGGTACGTGACACCCGCGGCTCCCATGCCGATGGCAAGCTGGCGCAGCCCGCGGGTGGCGGGGGAGGTGCCGGAGAGCAGGCCGACGACGCCGCCGGTCAGCAGCAGGGCCACGCCGACGAGGGACGCGGAGACCACCAGGGCGGCCAGGCCCGTCATGCCCAGCAGGAACGGGATGATGGGCACGATCGCGCCGGACGCGAAGAAGCAGAAGCTCGACGCCGCCGCGCCCCACGCCGTGCCGACGGCCTCGTGCTGGTCCTCAGTTTCCGGCACTTCGGGCTGCAGGGACAGGCTCGGATCGCAGTCGCACTCCAGCAGGCCCATCCGCTCCGCGACGCGGTGCTCGGCGGCTTCCCGGGACATGCCGCGGGCCAGGTACACGAGCAGGAGTTCGTTGTGCTCGATATCCAGCGACGGCGCCGCCGCGAGCGTGATCTGGGTGGGCCGGGTGGCGGCCAGGAGTTCCCGCTGGGACCGCACCGAGATGAACTCGCCGGCACCCATGGACAGTGCCCCGGCCAGCAGCCCGGCGACGCCGCTGAGGAGCACCACCTGGCTTCCGACGCCGGAGGCCGCCATGCCCATGACGAGGGACAGGTTGCTGACCAGTCCGTCGTTGGCGCCGAAGACGGCGGCCCGGAAGGTGCCCGCGAGGCGGTTGCGGCCCCGGGTGGCCAGGCCGCGGACCACTTCTTCATGGATCTGCTCGTCGGCGACCATGGCCGGCGTGGCGTGCGGGTCGGTGGCGTACGGGGACCGGCTTTCCGCCCGCTGCGCCAGGGCCAGGACGAAGACGGAGCCGAAGTGGCGGGCCAGGAATCCCAGGAACCGGCTCTGCAGCGAGGCATGCCGGTCCTTGCCGGCGTGCTCGCCCAGCAGCTGGAGCCAGTGCGCCTCGTGGCGTCCCTCGGCCTCGGCCAGGGCGAGCAGGATGGCGCGTTCCTCGCCGCTGCGGTTCTGTGCAAGGTCGCGGTACACGGCCGCCTCGGCGCGCTCGTCGGCGAGGTACTGGCGCCAGCGCTTGATGTCCGCGGGGCCCGGGGCTGCCGGGGCTGCCGACGACGGTGCTGAGGATGCCGGTGCCCGGCGGTGCTGCGGGGAATCGTGGCGGTCAGGTTCGGTGTGCTGGGACACGAAAAAAGGCTCCTGGGTTTGATCGGGCGTGGTCCGGCGCCATTGCGACTCCAGAGTACCCCGGATTTCCGCGGTTTTTCGGCCGGTGATCCTCAGCGGAAAGTTTAGGGAACCCGCAACCGGCGGACCCCTGCGGGCGGCCGTCGGACACTCTCCCGCAGGGCCCGCCGGCCCTTGACCGGCCGGGTCCGCGGTGTTCGAATGAAACCCAGGGCGGGCTCCCCGGGGCCCTTGCCGCCACCCCTGCCACGGAGGTTGCACCATGGACAGCACAGGACCACGTCCCACCCAGCCGGCCCGGGATTCCCTCGAATCCGATCCCGCCTACGACTACGCCGAGGACGCGCCCGTCAGCGATGCCGCGGAGACCGAGGAGGAAGAACTCCTCGAAGAGGCCGACCGGCTGGTGCCCCTCGACAAGGAGGACTTCCTGGGCGACGAGAAACCGGTCGCGCCGCTGGAAGGCGAAGAGTTCCTGGAAGCTGACGAGAACGAGTAAACGCACGACGGCGGCGCCCCCTGGAAACCGCTGAAGGGGAGCGCCGCCGTCGTGCGTTACGGTCGTGCGTTAAGTCGGGCGTCAGCTGGCGTGCAGGTCCTCAGCGCGCCAGGACCTCAGTGCGCGAGGGCGGGGACCTGCTCGTCTTCGGCCGCGCCGCCGCCCGCGACCCGCCGGCGCCAGCCCTGCATCACGGCAGGATCTGTCGGCTTGGTCAGCAGCGAGACCGCGATGTAGACCACAGCGGAGGCGATGAGGCCGTAGTAGATCGGCTCGTTGGCGTAGATGCCGTCCAGCGGCACCTCGGCGTTGATCTCCAGGATGATCATGGTGCCCAGCGTGATGACCGAGCCGACCGCCATGGATGCGGCGGCGGCCACGCCGGTGCCGCGCTTCCAGACGAGGCCGCCGAGGATGGCCACGAGCAGGCCGCCGACCAGGATGTCGTAGGCAATGGTCAGGGCCGCGACGACATCCTTGGTGATGATGGCGATCACGATCGCCACGACGCCCAGGCCCAGGACCCACAGGCGGTTGGCTTTGACGTCGTGTTCCGGGTTGTCGGTGTCATCGGTGTTGATGGTCTTGCCGAACCAGCCGGCCACGAACGGCAGCACGTCGGCGCGGGCCACGGTGGCGGCGGCGATCAGGGCGCCGGAGGCGGTGGACATCATGGCGGCGACGGCGGCGGCGAGCACGAGGCCTCCGATGCCGATGGGCAGCAGGTGGGTGGCGACCTCGGCGTAGACCACGTCCTTGCCGAGCGCCTTGACGTCGATCTGCGGCAGGGCGACGCGGGCGCCCAGGCCGATCAGGGCGCCGGCTGCGCCGTAGAGGATGCAGTAGATGCCGGCCGTGGAGCCGCCCCAGCGGGCCACCTCGGGCGTCTTGGCGGTGAACACGCGCTGCCAGATGTCCTGGCCGATCAGCAGGCCCAGGGTGTAGACCACGAAGTAGGTGATGATGGTCTGGGTTCCGATGCCGTCAATCTGGAAGAAGCTGGCGTCGACCCGGGCGCGGATCCCGTCGAGGCCGCCGGCGGCGTTGAGCGTGAACGGCAGCATCAGCACGAAGATGCCGACGGTCTTGATGACGAACTGGACCTGGTCGGCGAGCGTGATGGACCACATGCCGCCGATGGTCGAGTAGACCAGCACGATTGCGCCGCCGACGGCGATCGCGAGGGCGCGGTCCCAGCCGAAGAGCACCACGAAGATGGTGGCGTAGGCGCCGGTGGAGGTGGCGCAAAGCATCAGCGTGTAGGCCAGCATGACGATGCCCGAGGTCTGCGTGGCCTTGCTGCCGTAGCGCAGGGTCAGCATTTGGGAGACGGTGTAGATCTTCAGCTTCTGGATGGTGCTGGCGAAGAGCAGGCTCAGCAGCAGCACGCCGGCGCCGATCGCGACCACGAGCCACATGCCGGAGATGCCGAACTTGTAGCCCAGCCCGACGCCGCCGACGGTTGAGGCGCCGCCCAGGACAACGGCGGCCATGGTCCCGGTGTAGAGGAACGGGCCGAGCCGGCGTCCGGCCACGAGGAAGTCGCTGTTGTTCTTGGTGCGGGCCTTGCCCCACCAGCCGAACGCCAGCATGGCGACCAGATACACCACCACGATGGCGATGTTGACGAAACTTGCGTCCATAAAATGGCTCCTTGGAGCTGACTGGCAGCGTGCGTGGACCTTGCCTTGCCTCAACGGTGCGTTCGGCCGGCCTGCTGCTGCGTGACGTGGTTGGCGGAGGATGTCCGTCGGAACCTCCGGTGTTGCCTAACAGATTGCCCAATAGGCAACACATGTTGCCAAAGGGTATGTTGTGATTCCGGTAACAGTCAAGGCGCCGTGCGGGGCGCCGCCGTATCCGCGTCATGAAGGCCCGGTCCCGCTAGGATTGCTCCAATAAAGGGGCCAAGCGGCCGGCCGTGAAAGGTTCCTACATGAAGGCTCTACCAGTTGAACCGAGCAACGTCCCCGTCGCCATCGGTTCCAGGATCCGCGCCGCCCGGCAGTCCCAGCGGCTCACCATTGAACAGGTCGCCGACGCCACCGGGCTCACCAAGGGATTCCTCAGCAGGGTTGAGCGGGACCTCACCTCGCCCTCGGTCGCCTCGCTGGTGACGCTGTGCCAGGTCCTGTCCATCTCGATCGGCGACCTCTTCGCCGCGCCCGAAACCCACCTCACCAAGCGCAACGAAGGCCCCAGGATCTCCCTCGGCGGCGAAGGAATCGTCGAACGGCTGCTGACCGCGCGTTCCGAGCGCCGCGTCCAGATCATCCAGGCGGTGATCGAGCCGCGAGGCCGCGGCGAGTCCGAACTCTATGCGGTGGACTGCGACGTTGACGTCCTGCACGTGGTCAAGGGAAGCATCCGGCTGATCCTGACCAACGAGGAATTCGAGCTCAGCACCGGGGATACCGTGACGTTCCCCGGCCGGGAGCCGCACACCTGGGTCAATCCCACGGACGACGCCGTCGAAGTGCTGTGGGTGCTGGTGCCGGCCGCCAGCCGGTAACCGGCCCGGACACTCCGGAAACATACAAAACATAGAGAACGAACAGCAGCCGCTTACGCCAATCCAACCTGGGGGATTCCATGTACCGCACCACTGTTTTTCCGGCCCTGGCGCTCGCCGCCGCGCTCGCGGCGGGTGTCACCCTCAGTTCGTGCGCCGCGCCGGCCCAGCGCGCCGGCGAGGCCGGAACCGGGCCCGCCGGCACGGCGGCGTCCTCCCCGGCTCAGTCGTCCGGCCCCGCCGCCGCGGCGGAACCGTCCGCCACTGCGGCGGTGCCGGCGCCCGCGCCCACTGCCACGTCCCCGGCCACGCCGACCGCGGCCCCGGTGGCCGGCGTGAAGACCTTCACATTCCCGGACGGGCACCTGTCCTTTTCCTACCCGAGCGACTGGTCCATCCGGATGGTGGGCGCTCCGGAGAACGCCGCGAAGCTGCGGGGCGTGCAGGCTGTCATCGCCGACGCAACCGGCAATGAACTGGCGTCGGTCACCAGTAGCACCAGCGCCAGCAGCGCCTCGGGCCCGGTGGCCCGCACCGTCCTGGATGCCGCCCCGGTGCCGGGGCTCAAAGACGTCGACGGCGAACAGCTCGCCGCCGGCTTCGCGTTTGACTCCTTCGCCGACCAGTCGGACTTCCACATGGGCGTCCGCAAGCAGCGCGACTTCGCGCCCTCGGTCACCGAGGCCGGCAACTCCCACGTCCAGTTCCCCAACGGCGGGGCCGAAGCCAAAGTGCTGTTCGGCAACCCGGCCTTCCCGTCCGTTGATGCCGCCAGGGCCTGGATGACCACGGAGCAGTACAGCCAGCTCAAGCGCCTCCTGCTCAGCCTGAAATACAGCTAAGGCCAGTACCGGCAGAGAAGGCGGGGCTCCGCGGCCGTTGGTGAGATCTACGTCACATTCCGGCAATCTGCCGGAAACGGCGAATTCATCCCCGGGACCGGGACGTAACGTGCCCGCAAGATAAGGAAAGCCTTCCCGAAACACGCCGTGGGTAGCGTCTTCTGCGGGGGGACGCATAACTGTCCTGATTCGCCACATGGTCTCGCCGATCCGGCGCCCTCGGAGCGCCGGCATTCGAGGAAGGCTCCCGCAAATGAACTTCTCTGTGTCTGCAGTAGCAATGGATGTCGATCCCCAGACCCTCGACCCCGGAGCGACCGCCTGGATGCTCGCCGCCTCTGCCCTCGTCCTGCTGATGACCCCCGGGCTGGCGTTCTTCTACGGCGGGCTCGTCCGCATGAAATCCGTCCTCAACATCATGATGATGAGCTTCGGCGCCATGGGCGTCGTCGGCGTCGTCTGGGCCCTGTGGGGCTACGGCATGGCGTTTGGACCGGATGCCCTGGGCGGCTTCGTGGGCGATCCGTTCGGCAGCTTCGGCCTCAGCGGACTGACCACCAGCATCGGCTCCAAGGCCCCCGGCCTGCCGGACATGGTGTTCGTCGGCTTCCAGGCCACCTTCGCCATCATCACCGTCGCCCTGATCAGCGGGGCGGTCGCCGAGCGCGTCCGGTTCGGGCCCTGGCTCCTCTTCGCCGCCCTCTGGGTCACGCTCGTGTACGCGCCGATCGCGCACTGGGTCTGGGGCGGCGGCCTCTTCGGCCCCACCGGCGCCATCGGCAGCAAGATCTCGGCCCTCGACTTCGCCGGCGGCACGGTAGTCCACATGAACGCCGGCATCGCCGGCCTCATGCTGGCGGTGGTGCTCGGCAAGCGGCTCGGCTTCATGAAGGACCCGAACATCCGCCCGCACAACCTGCCCTTTGTCATGCTCGGTGCGGGCCTGCTGTGGTTCGGCTGGTTCGGCTTCAACGCCGGCTCGGAACTCGCCGCCGACGCCACGGCCGCCCTGGCCTGGACCAACACGCTGCTGGCCACCAGCGCGGCCCTGCTCGGCTGGCTCCTCGTGGAGCGGCTGCGCGACGGTCACGCTACCTCGCTGGGCGCCGCCTCCGGCGCAGTCGCGGGACTCGTGGCCGTCACCCCGGCCTGCGGGTTCGTGGACCCCGTCGGGGCCATCCTGATCGGCACGGTGGCCGGGGCCGTCTGCGCGCTCGCGGTCGGGCTGAAATTCAAGATCGGGCTGGATGACTCCCTGGACGTCGTGGCCGTGCACTTCGTCGGCGGCCTGTGGGGGACCCTGTCCCTCGGGTTCTTCGCCCTCCCGTCCGCCAAGACCGGCGGCGGGCTGTTCTACGGCGGCGGCCTGGCCCAGTTCTGGCCGCAGATCCTCACCGCCCTGATCGTGACCGCGTGGAGCGCCGTCATGACCACGCTGATCGGCCTCGCGATCCACAAGACCATGCGCATGCGCGTCTCCGAGGCCGACGAGCTCTCCGGCATCGACGTGACGGAGCATGCCGAAACCGCCTACGAACTCCTGATGGTCGGCGGAAGCTTCCACCCCGGCGAATCGCGGGCCAGGACGGAACCCGCCGCTGCCCCGGCGGAAGTCCAGCCTGAAGTCCAATCCGAAGCCCATGCCGGCACGGAGTCCGTCGGCGGCAAGGTCTCGACATGAAGCTAGTCACGGCCATCGTCCGGCCGGACAGGGTCGGCGCCATCGGGGCGGCCCTGGAGCGGTTTGGCGTCAACGGCCTGACCGTGAGCCAGGCCAGCGGCTACGGCCGGCAGCGGGGCCATACCGAGGTCTACCGGGGCGCCGAATACACCTCCGACCTCGTGCCCAAAACGCGGCTCGAAGTGCTGGTCAACGAAGCCGACCTCGGCGGCGTCATGGCGGCCATTGCAGAAGGCGGCCGCACCGGGCGCTTTGGCGACGGCAAGATCTGGATCATCGATGTGAGCGACGCCGTCCGGGTCCGGACGGGGGAACGGGGTGCCGCGGCGATCGCGTAAGGGGTGAATTGGTAAACAAATGATGCGCAACACGAAACTTCGAGTGTATGATGGCTGTCACAACCGTCGATCAATCCTCGAAGGAGAGGCTTCTTTTGGAAGAGCTGCGCATCGAAGCCAATGGCAACCTTGGCCCCATCGATTCATCCCGGATCCCGCGTTATGCCGGGGCTGCAACCTACGCCCGCCTGCCGCGTCTGGACCAGGTGGCCAAGGCGGACGTCACGGTGGTGGGCGTGCCCTTCGACTCGGGCGTCTCCTACCGGCCCGGCGCCCGCTTCGGGGCCAACCACGTCCGTGAGGCCAGCCGGCTGCTGCGGCCGTACAACCCGGCCTGGGACGTCAGCCCCTTCGAGACCATCCAGGTGGCCGACGCCGGGGACATGGCCGTCAACCCGTTCAACATCAACGAGGCCATCGAAACCATCCAGCAGAACGCCCTGGACCTGACGGCGTCCGGCAGCAAGCTGCTGACCCTCGGCGGCGACCACACCATCGCCCTGCCGCTGCTCCGCGCCGCCGCCGAGCGCGCCGGCGGCCCGATTGCCATGCTGCATTTTGATGCCCACCTGGACACCTGGGACACCTACTTCGGTGCCGAGTACACGCACGGCACCCCGTTCCGGCGCGCCGTCGAGGAAGGCATCCTGGACACCGAGGCCATCAGCCATATCGGCACCCGCGGCCCGCTCTACGGCAAGAAGGACCTCGACGACGACCACCGCTTCGGCTTCGGCATCGTCACCTCCGCCGACGTCTACTACCAGGGCGTCCTGGAGACGGTGGCCAAGGTCCGCGACCGGATCGGCGACCGTCCGCTCTACATCTCGGTGGACATCGACGTCCTGGACCCGGCGCACGCCCCCGGCACCGGCACGCCGGAGGCCGGCGGCATCACGAGCCGCGAACTGCTGGAGATCATCCGCGGCTTCCGCGGCATGAACCTGGTGGGGGCCGACGTCGTCGAGGTCGCCCCCGCGTACGACCACGCCGAGATCACCGGTGTGGCGGCCAGCCACGTCGCCTACGAACTCGTGACCCTCATGGCCGACCGCGCCGTCGATGGCGACCGCTTCGGCGCCCCGAACGGCTACGCCGCCCAGGCCCTGGGCCAGGAAAACCGGCGCCCCGCGGGGTTCGGCTCCGCTGTGAATTCGACGGTGAACCCGACTGCGGTTTCGCCGGTGGCGTCCCGGTGACCGGCGTGCGCAACGGCGGGGACCTCGTCGTCGAAACCCTTGAAGCTCTGGGCGCCAAAACGGTGTTCGGCATCCCGGGCCAGCATGCCCTGGGCCTGTTCGATGCGATGGGGCGCGGGAACCTGCGCTTCGTCTCGTCCCGGGTCGAGAACAACTCGGCGTTCGCGGCCGACGGCTACTCCCGGGCCACCGGCGAGGTCGGCGTGCTGTTCCTCTCCACCGGTCCCGGTGCCCTGACCTCGCTGGCCGGGCTGCAGGAGGCCTACGCCACCGGCGTGCCCATGGTGGTGGTCGCGAGCCAGATCCCGCTGGAGGGCCTCGGCGCCCGGCGCAAGGGCATGCTGCACCAGCTCGATGACCAGAAGGCCTCGGCGGCGAACGTCACGAAGTCCCAGCGGCTGATCCAGCACGCCTCCGGCATCCCGTCGGCGATCCAGGACGCCTGGACCGAGGCGATCTCCTCGCCGCAGGGGCCGGTATGGCTGGAAATCCCGCAGAACGTGCTGCTGGATCCGATCGTGGTGCCCCCGGTGGAGGACGCCCTGGCCGAGGCCGCCGACAACCCGCCGCGGGTGGAACTGATCCGCGAAGCCGTCAAGTGGCTGGAGGCGGCGGAGCGCCCCGCGATCATCGCCGGCGGCGGCACCCGCCGCGGCCGGGCTGAGAAGTCGCTGCTCTCCATCGCCGAGAAGCTGCGCGCGCCGGTGATCTGCACCCCCGGCGGCAACGGCGCCTTCCCGTGGAACCATGAACTCTCGCTCCAGTCCTGGATCGAGGACCGGTACATGACCGAGCTCCTCGAGGACGCCGACGTGCTGATCGTGATCGGCTCCTCGCTGGGCGAGGTGACGTCGAACTACTTCACCTTCGAACCGCGCGGCCGGATCATCCAGATCGACGCCGAACCCCGCGTCCTGGAATCCAACCGGCCGGGCCTGGGCATCCGGGCCGACGCCGGCCAGGCCCTCGCGGCCCTCGACTCTGCCCTCGACGCAGCCCTCCGGCCGGAGCGGGACACGGCCCCGGACTGGCACGGCACCGCTCCCGAAGCCCTGGTCAAGGACACCCTGGCCAAGGTCAAGGCCCGCCTGGAATCCCAGGACCTGGGCAAGGAACTGAAGTTCATGGCGGACATCCGCGAGGCCGTGCCCGCGGACATGCAGACCTTCTGGGACATGACGATCTCGGCCTACTGGGGCTGGAGCTGCTGGGACGCCCGGCAGGGCCAGTTCCACTCCGCGCAGGGCGCCGGCGGGCTGGGCTTCGGCTTCCCCGCGGCGATCGGCGGCGCTGTCGGGCTGGAAACCACCGGCAAGGCCGCCGGCTCGGCACGGGTTCTGGCAGTCTCCGGCGACGGCTCGGCCATGTACTCCATCTCCGAACTCGCCACCGCGAAGCAGCACAACATCCCGGTCACCTGGCTGATCGTGGACGACGGCGGCTACGGCATCCTGCGCGAATACATGGTCGGCGCCTTCGGCAAGGCCACCGCCACCGAACTCGCCCGGCCCGACTTCGTCAAACTCGCCGAATCCTTCGGCGTCCCGGCCGTCCGGGTAGCCCCCGAAAACGTCGGGGACGCCCTCAAAGCCGGCTTCGCCGCGGACGGCCCCAACGTCGTCGTCGTCGAAACCCTGCTCAAAATGTTCGGCCCCACCCACCTGGCCACGTAGGCGCCCCGCCGAACCCGGCACGACACACCACCGGCACGGCACAGCGCACAGCGCGGGCCCGCCGCGTCCACCCCTCCTGAGGGCGGATGCGGCGGGCCCGCGCGTTTTCGTTTAACCCCGATTCGCGCCCGTCCCCGCAGCTCCCCGAAAAGGCTTAGTTTCCCAAAGCAACCAATTTCGGATATAGTTGCCTAGGGCAAACAAGGGAGGGGTGTCCACCATGTCAGTCGAATCCACTGCTGCTGCCAGCCTCGTCTACCAGATCTTCGATCTCCAGCGCGCCGTACGCTGCGTCGCTGCCGCCAACCTGCGCGGGCAGGATACCGGGGTGGCCCTGCAGGGCGTTCTGCGGTTCGTGGGGGAGGGCGAGTCCCGGGCGACGCACCTGGCCGAGCGGCTCGGCGTCAGCGCCCCGGTCCTCAGCCGGCACATCGCTGAACTCGAGGAGCACGGCTACGTGGTCCGCCGGCCGGACCCGGAGGACGGGCGCGCACAGCTGGTTGCCTTGTCCGCCTCCGGCGCGGAGAAACTGCGGGCCATCGAGGACCAGCGGACGGCAACCATCCAGGGCCTGCTGCAGGACTGGAGCGGGGACGACGTCGAACAGACGGCGCGGACCCTCAAGAAACTTACTGAGTCCCTCAGGGCCTCAGCCCGGGCAACGGCGGCCGGATCCACCAATACGACCGAGAATGTTGAGGAGTAGACATATGGCTAGCCACGCTGCCGTGACGGGGCCGGACACGGCACCGTTGAACACCGCGCCGTCGAGCCCTGCCGCAGAGCCTGCGGCCATGACCCACCGCCAGATCATGGAGGCCCTCACCGGGCTCCTGGCGGCCTTCTTCACCGCGATCCTGAGCAGCACGATCGTGGCCAACGCGCTTCCCACCATCATGTCCGAGCTCAAGGGCACCCAGACCGACTTCGCCTGGGTGATCACCGCCGCACTGCTGGCCAACGCCGCCACCACGCCGATCTGGGGCAAGCTGGCGGACCTCTTCAACAAGAAGGTCCTCGTCCAGCTGAGCATCGTCATCTTCGTGGCCGGCTCGGTCATGGCCGGCCTGTCCCAGACCATTCCGTTGCTGCTGACCGCCCGCGTCATCCAGGGCATCGCCATGGGCGGCCTCACGGCCCTCGCCCAGGCCATCATCGGTTCGATGATCCCGCCGCGGGACCGCGGGAAGTACTCCGGCTACATGGGCGGCGTCATGGCCGTCGGCACGGCCGGCGGCCCGCTGCTCGGCGGTTTCATCGTGGACAGCCCGCTGGGCTGGCGCTGGACCTTCTTCGTCTGCGTTCCGCTCGCCGTCGTCGCCCTCATCCTGCTGCAGATCACCCTGAAGATCCCGCACGTCAAGCGCCCGGCCAAGATCGACTGGCTCGGTTCCGTCCTGCTGACCTCCGGCGTCAGCCTGCTCCTGATCTGGGTCTCCTTCGCCGGGAACCCCGACTACTACGACTGGTGGTCGTGGCAGACGGTCGCCATGGTGGGCGGCGGCGTCGTGCTCCTTGGCCTGCTGGTGCTGGTGGAATCCCGCGTGGCCCAGCCCATCATCCCGCTCAAGATCATCTCCGAGCGCACCACCGCCCTCGCGATCCTCGCCTCCGTGGCGGTCGGCGTCGGCATGTTCGGCTCCTCGACGTTCCTGGGCCAGTACTTCCAGGTGGCCCGCGGCGCCACGCCGACGGAAGCCGGCCTGCTCACCCTGCCCATGATCGCCGGCAACCTGGCCGGCTCGGTGATCTCCGGCATGCTCATCAGCCGCACCGGCAAATGGAAGCGCTACCTGATCGCCGGCGCCGTCCTGCTGATCGGCGGTCTCGGCCTGGCCGGCAGCATGGACCACACCACTGATCTGTGGCTGACCGGCATCTACACGGCCATCCTCGGCATCGGGCTGGGCCTGCTCATGCAGAACCTCGTCCTGGCCGTCCAGAACACGGTCCAGGCCAAGGACATCGGCACGGCCAGCGCCTCGGTGGCCTTCTTCCGGTCCGTCGGCGGCGCGATCGGCGTCTCCGTCCTCGGCGCCGTGCTGGGCAACCGGGTCAAGGAACTCGTCGTGGACGGCCTCGCCGCCGCCGGCATCCAGGTCCCGGCCGGCTCTGCCGGCGCGAGCATGGACCTCAAGGACATGCCCGCCCCGATCCGCGACATCATGCGGGCCGCCTACGGTGACGCGATCGCGGAAGTCTTCCTGATTTCGGCCATCATCGGCGTCGTGGCGCTCGTGGCCATCCTGTTCATCAAGGAAGTTCCGCTGCGCCGGACGGTCGATATCCGCCCGGAACCGGCGGAGCAGGCCGGCGAGAAGGCGGCCGACGCCGCCGTGGCAGCCGCCGGAGGTGCCGCCGCGACCGCGCTGGGCGCCTCCGTGCGGACCACTCCGGGCGCCGCTGCCCGGGCCGCGGGGTCCGACGCCGGCACGGCCGGCGTGGACCTGGACCGGGAATTCATCGAGGTCCTTAGCCGGGAACGCGCCGAAACCCGCTTCCCGGACGGCGCCCGCCAGCGGGCCCGGACCCTGGTGGCGGAGGACCGGCCGGAAGCGGCCGACGTCGTCCCCGTGCTGCTGCAGACCCAGCAGCTGCTGGCCGAGCAGCAGCTCCAGCTGGCCGAAGCGCTGCGCGCCGTGTACGAGCAGGCCGCCAAGCAGCGCGCGGTGGCCGCCGAACAGGCGCGCGTCGCCGAGGAGCTCACGGCACTGCGCCGGCAGCTGGCCAAGCAGCGCAAGATGCAGCGCGCGGCGGCGGACTACATCGCCACGCACGGCCGGCACCGGACCGAGTAGGCCCGACCCCCAAGGTCGGACCCGAAGGTCGGACCCCGCAGGCCCTGTGGTCGCCTGACCGGCGGCCACAGGGCCTTCTCGGTTCGGGCCTTCGCCGTCCGCGGCCGGGCACAAAGTACACCGTATGGATGATATTCGCCCGTCCCGTGTTCCGCGCGGCCGGGGGATTTCGTAGAGTTGGATCGCTATTGCTGTCGGACCCTCCGGTTAGTCTCAGCTCAGCTTTACCGCACCTCATTTATCCAGTTCTCTGCAGTCTTCCAATCATCAGGTCTCCCGAAGGACTCGTGGGCATGCTCCTCACCCTCATGCGGCGTTATTCCAAGCCGTACCTGCCATACATCGCGGCTGTGGTCGTCTTCCAGCTGGCGTCGACCATCGCCGCCCTCTACCTGCCGAGCCTCAATGCCCAGATCATCGACGAGGGCGTCTCCCGCGGCGACACCGACTACATCTGGCGCACCGGCGGCGTGATGCTCGGCGTCGCCCTGGTCCAGGTGGCCACCGCGATCGCCGGCGTGTACTTCGGCTCGAAGGCGGCGATGGCGTTCGGCCGCGACCTGCGCCGCGGCGTCTTCCGGAAGGTCAGCAGCTTCTCGGCCCGGGACGTGAACCTCTTCGGCGCCCCGACGCTGATCACGCGCGGCACCAACGATGTGCAGCAGGTCCAGATGCTCATGCTCATGACGCTGAACTTCATGGTGGCCACGCCCATCATGTGCATCGGCGGGATCGTCATGGCCTTGCGCGAGGACCTCAACCTGTCCTGGCTCGTGTGGGTGTCGGTGCCGCTGCTCGTCGTGGTGGTGGGGTACCTGGTGGTCCGGCTCATGCCGCTTTTCCGGTCCATGCAGCAGAAGATCGACCGGCTCAACGGGGTCCTCCGTGAGCAGATCATCGGCATCCGGGTGGTTCGGGCGTTCGTGCGTGAGCCCCATGAGGCCGAGCGCTTCGGCGCGGCCAACAAGGACCTCACCGACGTTTCGCTGAAGATCGGGTCCCTGTTCGTGCTGATGTTCCCCGCTATCGGCATGATCCTGCACATCTCCACCGCGGCCGTGCTGTGGTTCGGCGGCCAGCGCGTTGACGCCGGCGAGATGCAGGTGGGCTCGCTGACGGCCTTCCTGCAGTACCTCCTGCAGATCCTCATGGCCGTCATGATGGGCACGTTCATGGCCATGATGATTCCCCGCGCCTCGGTCTGCGCCGATCGCATCGGTGAAGTGCTCGACGTCGAACCCTCCCTCCATGGGCCGCTCGCCCCGGTGGCCCCGGCCGCAGCGGCCGGGCGCGTGGAGTTCCGGAACGTGACCTTCGCCTACCCGGGCGCCGAGGCGCCGGTGCTGAGCAATATCAGCTTCACGGCCGAGCCCGGCCAGACGGTGGCGATTATCGGCTCCACGGGCGCCGGCAAGTCGAGCCTGCTGGCCCTGCTGCCGCGGCTCTACGACGCCGACGCCGGCGAGGTCCTGCTCGACGGTGTCCCCGTCACGGCACTGGACCGGGCCGAGATCACCCGGCGTGTGGCCATGGTGCCGCAGCGGCCCTACCTGTTCTCCGGAACCATTGAACACAACCTGCGCTTCGGCAGGCCCGAGGCCACGGACGAGGACCTGTGGGAGGCCCTGACGGTCGCCCAGGCAGCCGGCTTCGTGCGCGAGAAGAAGGGCGGACTCGCCTCGCGGGTCGCCCAGGGCGGCACCAACGTCTCCGGCGGCCAGCGGCAGCGGCTGTGCATTGCCCGTGCCCTCGTCACGGAGCCCAAGGTGTTCCTGTTCGACGACTCGTTCTCCGCCCTTGACGTCGCCACCGACGCCAGGCTGCGCCGGGCGCTCAAGGCCAAGACCGCCGACGCCACGGTGATCATCGTCGGCCAGCGGGTCTCCACCATCGCCGACGCGGACCAGATCCTCGTGCTGGACAACGGCAGGATCGTGGACCGCGGGACCCATGAGGAACTGCTGGAAACCTCCACCACGTACCAGGAAATCGTCGAATCCCAGCTGAGCGCGGAGGCCGTGGCATGAGCACCAATGAAAAAGTCTCCACTGTTCCCGCCACCGCGACCGACGTGACGGACGACGACTTCCTCGAAGAGGAGTACACGCCCGGTGAAGCCGACGGCGGCATGTTCGGCGCCGTGCCGGCCAAGAAGGCCCAGCACTTCTGGCCCTCGGCCAAGCGCCTCATGGGGCTGCTGAAGCCCGAACGCGCCGGCATCATCGCGGTCCTCGCCATGGTGACGGTCGCCGTCGTCCTGAACGTCATTGCCCCGCGGATCCTGGGCCAGGCGATGGACGTGATCTTCGCCGGAGTGGTCGGCAAGCAGCTCCCTGCCGGCGTCTCGAAGGATCAGTTCGTCGAAGGGCTCCGCTCCCAGGGCCAGGACAACTTCGCCGACATGCTGGCCAAGATGGACGTGGTGCCCGGCGCGGGCATCGACTTCCAGAAGCTCGCGTTCCTCATCAGCGTGGTGCTGCTGATGTACTTCGTCGCCAACATCTTCCTCTGGCTGCAGGGCTATGTCCTGAATGTGCTGGTCATGCGCGTGGTCCGCAAGCTGCGCGATGACACCGAGACGAAGCTCAACAGGCTCCCGCTGAACTACTTCGACACCCGCCAGCGCGGCGATGTCCTCTCGCGCGTGACGAACGACGTCGACAACATCCAGCAGGCGCTCCAGCAGGCCTTCGCGCAGCTCGTGAACTCGGCCCTGACGGTTCTCGGGATCGTGATCATGATGTTCATCGTGTCTTGGCAGCTGGCCCTGATCGCGCTCATCGCGCTGCCGCTGTCCGGGGTGGCCGCCGGCATCATCGGCGCCCGCAGCCAGAAGCTCTTCGCCGCCCAGTGGAAGAACACCGGCGAACTCAACGGCCAGATCGAGGAATCCTTCTCCGGCCACGACCTCGTCCGCGTGTTCGGCCGCGACGCGGACATGCTGGCCCGCTTCGACGAGCGCAACGAGGAACTCTACAAGGCCAGCTTCGGCGCCCAGTTCGTGTCCGGGATGATCATGCCGGTCATGCAGTTCGTCTCCTACCTCAGCTACGTCGGGATCGCCGTCGTCGGCGGTCTGCGGGTGGCCTCGGGCGCCATGAGCCTGGGCGACGCCACCGCGTTCATCCAGTACTCGCGCGAATTCACCCAGCCGCTGGGGCAGATGGCCGGCATGGCCAACATGCTGCAGTCCGGCGTCGCCTCCGCCGAAAGGGTCTTTGAATTCCTCGACGCCGACGAGCAGGACGCCGAAACCGCCACGGAGCACCTGCCCGCCAAGACGGACGGCCACGTCGAATTCCGGCACGTCACGTTCAGCTACTCACCGGACAAGCCGCTCATCGAGGACCTGTCCTTCACCGCCGAGCCCGGCCACACCGTGGCGATCGTGGGGCCGACCGGCGCGGGCAAGACCACCCTGGTCAACCTCGTCATGCGCTTCTACGAGCTCAACGCCGGCAGCATCACCCTGGACGGGGTGGACATCACCCGGCTCAGCCGCTCGGAGCTGCGCTCCAAGGTGGGCATGGTGCTGCAGGACGCGTGGCTGTTCGGGGGCACCATCTACGAGAACATCCGCTACGGCAAGCTGGACGCCACCGAGGACCAGATCATGGCAGCGGCCAAGGCCACGTTCGTGGACCGCTTCGTCCGGGCACTTCCCGACGGGTACAACACGGTCATCGACGAAGAGGGCAACAACGTCAGCGCCGGCGAAAAGCAGCTGATCACCATCGCCCGGGCCTTCGTGGCCGACCCGTCACTGCTCATCCTCGACGAGGCCACGAGTTCCGTGGACACCCGCACCGAGGCCCTGGTCCAGAAAGCCATGGCCGCGCTCCGCACCGAACGCACCAGCTTCGTGATCGCCCACCGCCTCTCCACCATCCGGGACGCGGACACCATCCTGGTCATGGAGGCCGGCCGGATCGTCGAACAGGGCCGGCACGCCCAGCTCCTGGCCCTGCAGGGCGCCTACTACCGGCTGTACATGTCCCAGTTCGCCGGCGAGGACGCGGACGCGTCCGTGGAGGACCCGGCGGAAGACGCGACGGCGGTGCACAGCTGAGCGCCGCCGGGCGCCCCGGGGATGCGGTCCCCGGGGTGCTTGAGGTCCAGGTGCCGATGCGCTGGGGCGACATGGACGCGTACGGGCACATCAACAACGTCCAGATCGTCCGGATCCTGGAGGAAGCCCGGATCGCGGCGTTCGGCCCGCCCCGCGGGGCCGGGCTGCCGGGGATAGAACCGCCGGTCTCGCTGTTCAACGCCGTCCCGGAGGGGACGCTGGCGCTCGTGGTGGAGCACAAGATCAGGTATGTCCGGACGCTTGAGTACCGCAACGTGCCGGCCGTGGTCCAGCTCTGGGTCGGGGCCGTGAAAGGCGCCAGCTTCGACATCCACTACCGGGTGCAGGATCCCCTCACGCGGGAGGACTGTGTCCGGGCCACGAGCCACCTGGCCTTCGTGGACGAGGCCACCGGACGGGTGCTGCGGCTGACGCCGGAACAAAAGGAACGGCTGGGCCCCTACACCGGGCCCCGCCCGGAGTAGGGTCTGCCCGGTTTCATAGCACCCCCGGTCCCATAGCCCCTACCCGGGCGCCGGTGCCGCTCCTACAATGAAAAATCCGGTCGCGAAAGGAGCAGTGGTCGCTGTGAATATGGGCAAGAGCATGCACAAGGGGCACCCCCGCAAGAAGACGTGGAAAGAGCTTTCGCCGCAGGCGCGGGTTGGCACCATCATTGGGGCAACAGTCCAGCTGATGCTGCTGGTCGCTGCCCAGCGCGACATCGCCCGCCGGCCGGCCGCGGAAATCCGCGGCAGCAAGGCATTCTGGCGGTTTGCCACGCTGGTGAACTTTATCGGCCCGGGATCGTATTTCACCTTCGGCGTGAAGCGCCACCTGGCCACCAAATAGCTCCGCCCGTCGGCCGCCCCGAATCCGCTGACCTGAACTACTGAGCAGTAGCTTCGGGGCGGGCTTAAATGCGTACGTTCAGATTAAGCCTGTAAATTGAACGTATGACCCCAACCAAAAAGCCCGCCCTGCACCGCGCCCTCGGCATCTCCAAGGAGATCGAAGACGCGGCGTGGTTCGTGCTGGGCCCGGGGCTGTTGGGCAAGGCCTCCGCCCTGGACGGCCGAACCAAGACGTGGTCTGTCCAGGCGGCCGCGGAGCTGCTGGAGCGCCTCGAGCGGGGCGTTCCGGACCCCAAAGCGCCGATGATGACCAACCTGCGCCAGAACCTGGAGGGCGCCACACGCGGGGCGAAGCAACTGGCGGTGGAGCTGTTGTTCCTGCAGTCCCTGCCGCTGGCCCACGAGGTCAAGTCGCTCAAGGTCAAGCGGGCCCGGGTGGCCGAGGCTGCGTCCTGGCTGGAGCCGCCGCTCGAGCTGCCCGAGGAACTGTACGCGGGGATGACGGACCACGGCGTGATCCGGGACCGCACCGCGGAGTTCAACTGGACCATCTGGGACCACCTGAAATGGCTTTGCCGGTTCGTGCAGCATGTCGCCCAGCGGCCGGCCGGGGTGGTCCAGGCCGCCGTCAAGGACCCGCTGGTCTTCCACCGGCTGGTCGCCGGTACCCCGGATGACCAGCCCGCCATCCGCCGCAGCATCGAGTTCCTGGTCTGGCCGAGCTACTTCGAACCCGTGGTGGCCGACGTCGAACGCCAGGAGATCCGGGACGCCTTCGCCTCGCTGGTCGGCGGGGCCAAGGGCGACACCGACGAGGACATTTCCGCGGACATCCACCGCATCCGCCTGCACCTGGACCAGCAGGCCGGGCAGCGGATCGACTGGTACTCCCGCCAGCTGGTGAGCCAGTGGCGGAAGGTCGGCGATCCCGGCCGCCGCGCGTGGCTGCTGCGCACCCACCACGACAACGCCGACCTGCTGGGGGAGTGGCGGGACGGGGAAGCGGTGACGCTCGACGTCGAACATCTCCGCCTGCTCGATCCCGGCGTCACCGCCGGGCTGGTTCAGAACGCGGTGGACGAGGACTACAAGCACCTTGGCTACGTGGAGCGCGAGGACACCAAGACCGCCGTCTTCGCCTTCCTGACCGTGATGAAACCCGGCGACCTCGCGCTGTACCAGAGCTCGGGGAAGGTCCGGATCGGCGTCATCCTGGGCGAACCGGAACACGGCAAGGACAACCGCCAGCTCCGCCGCAAGGTCCGCTGGTTCGACGACGAACACGACGTCACCGGCCTGCCCCGGCACGTGCAGCGGCAGCTGACTACTTCCGGCAACATCGTGGACATCACGCGCGTGATCCAGGCCCTCGAGGCCCTCCTGCCGGCCGAGGCGGAATCCGAGGACGGCGACGGCGTCGAGGCCGATACCGCCGTCGAACCGGCCCCCGACGGCTTCCGCCCGCTGACAGCCGAGTTCGCCGCGTCCCTGCACATGGACCTGGAACCGCTGCAGGAAATCGCCGAACTCCTCGAAGAAAACCGCCAGCTGGTGCTCTACGGTCCGCCCGGAACCGGCAAAACCTACCTGGCCAAGCACCTGGCCGCCGAGCTCGCCGGCGACACCACCGACGAGCGCGTCAAGCTCGTGCAGTTCCACCCCTCGTATGCGTACGAGGACTTCTTCGAGGGTTTCCGCCCGGACAAGACGGACGAGGGCCAGGTGTCCTTCAAGCTCGTCGCCGGTCCGCTGCGCCGCCTCGCCGAGGAAGCCGCCAAGCCCGGCAACGAGAGCAAGCCGTACTTCCTGATCATCGACGAGATGAACCGGGCGAACCTCGCCAAGGTGTTCGGCGAGCTGTACTTCCTGCTCGAATACCGCGATGACCGGATCTACCTGCAGTACAGCCCCAACGAGCCGTTCACGCTGCCGGACAACCTCTACATCATCGGCACCATGAACACCGCGGACCGCTCCATCGCGATGATGGACGCGGCCATCCGGCGCCGCTTCTCCTTCATTGAGCTCCATCCGAAGACGGAGCCGGTCAAGGGCTCCCTCCTGCGGTTCCTGCAGGCCCGCGACCTGGACACGACGCCGGCGCTGCTGCTGGATGCCTTGAACGACGCGATCGACGAATGGGACCGGGACCTGATGATCGGGCCCTCCTACTTCATGAAGAAGGCCGCGCAGACGCCGCAGGGCCTCCGCCGGATCTGGAAGTACGAGCTCATGCCGCTGCTGGAAGAGCACTATCACGGCCAGCTCAACCGCGCCCAGCTCGAGGAGCGGTTCGGGCTGGAACAACTCCTGGGCCGCCTTGCACACGTCTAGCCTGATGCCGCCCCGGCAGCCTACCGGTCAGATGCCCGGCCCGGTGGCCGGCCAATGGCCGGGCCAGGTGACCGGGCGGGGCCGCGGCCCGGTGGCGCCCTGCCGGCACATCGTCCTCGACGAACTCTCGGCCGGTGCCGTGGAGCGGCTCGACGCGGACACGGCGGCCTACATCAACGCCAGCGGCCTGGCGAAGGCCTCCCCGATGGGGATGGGCCTGTACCGGATTGAACCCGCGGGGACCGTCGGCTCGGTGCGCACTCCCACCGTGCAGCTGGAGGTCCGGCCGAAGGGACGGCTCGGGCTCAACGGGCTGCTGTTCCTGCTCGGCTACGCGGGGGACCAGGGGTTCCGGGACGAGTCCGTCGCCGCGGTGGAGCACACCGACCTGTGGAGCGCGCTGGCCGAATCCCTGGCGCAGTTGGCCGACCGGGCGCTGAGCCGCGGCGTGCTGCAGGGGTACCTCATGGTCGAGGAATCCCTCCGCACCGTGAAGGGCAGGATCCGGATCTCGGACCAGATTTCCCGCCGGCCGGGGATGCTGGTCCCGCTGGAAGTTTCCTATGACGAATTCACCGAGGACATCGCGGAGAACCGGATCCTGCGCGCCGCGCTGGAACGGATGTCCCAGGTGCCGCGCGTGCGGCCGGAGGTCCTCAGCCGGCTGCGCCAGCTCAAGGGAAAGCTCGACGCCGTGACGCGCCTTCAGTCCGGCGCGCCACTGCCATCGTGGCGGCCCAGCCGGATGAACGCCCGGTACCAGACGGCTCTCCGGCTCGCCGAACTGATCCTGCGGAATGCCTCGGCGGAGGCCGGCGACGGTAAGCAGCAGTCGGCGTCGTTCGTGGTGGACATGGCGAAAGTCTTCGAGGACTTTGTCGGGACGGCCCTGCGGGAGGCCATGGCTGCCTTCCCCGGGGAGATGCGGCTGCGCTACAACGCACTGCTCAACGAGGCCGTACACGACTCGGACCGGATCGTGGTGCAGCCCGGCGCCGTTCATTTCCTCGGCGGCCGGCCCGTGATGGTTTACGACGCCAAGTACCAGGCGGCGGCCGACGCCGGCGCGTCACTCTCGGGCGACCACTACCGAATGCTGGCCTACTGCACCTCCTTGCGGGTGCCGACGGCATGGATCATTTATCCGGGTGCGGGCGAGATCAAGCTGCGCCGGATCCTCAACACCGACATCGACATCGTCGAGTTCCCGCTGGATCTGTCCCGGCCGCCGTCGGAAATCCTGGCGCAGGTGGCAGACCTCGCCCAGCAGTCCTGGGGCGAGGTGCTCCGGCAGGCCAGTATCGACAGGTCAGCCGGTTAGGCCGATTCGTCCTGCCGGACGCCTACGGAGATCAGGTGTTCCAGAAGCGCCTTTTCGGGCCGGCCGGGGTTGTTCGCGACGTGCCACTTGAGCTGTTCGCGGACGTCGGCCTCGCCGGGGTCGACGCCGGCGAGGACTTCCTCAATGATCGAGATCGACTGCCGGCGCAGCGGCTCCACCTCCGGATCCGCCCCGCGGAACTGGCGGGGCCGGAGGACACGGTGCCTGGTATGGCCGAGGCGGCGGAACGCCAGCACGGTGGGGCTCGAGACGGCAGCCTCGGCGGCGGTGTCGGCAGACTCGGCGGTGGTGTCGGGTGCGTCGTTGGACGTCAGCAAGTGCGGCATCATGCGCTCCAGTGATAGCAGTACGCGTCGGTACTGTTCGAATAGTGCCTAAAGTCCCCCGAACCTGAATAGTAGCGGAGACTGTTCGGCCTGCCCCGGAGGCGGGGCTGCGCGACACGCCGCGCTTTTCAGCCCATCGTCTGGAAGAATTCGGCGGCTGTTCAGGCCGGCGGCGCGCCTTGGAGGAAGGCGTCCAGGCGGCCCTCCAGTGCCGACGCATCTTTGAGTTCGCACTCCCACACGGTAAGCACTTCCCAGCCGTCACGCTCGAGCCGGAGCCGCTGCTCGGCGTCGCGGGTGCGGGTCCGGGTGCGCTTGGTCTCCCAGAACTCGGCATTGGCTTCAGGGGCGTGCTGTCCGGCCCGGCAGTCATGGAAATGCCAGAAGCAGCCGTTGACGAAGATGACTTTGCGGCGTCCGGCGAAGACGAGGTCGGGGTTGCCCGGGAGTTTGCCGCCGGCCGCGCTGCCGTGCAAGCGGTACCGGTAGCCTTTGGCGTGCAGCAAACGGCGGACCAGCAATTCGGGTTTGGTGTTCTTGCCCCGGATGCGGGACATGTTCCAGCTGCGCCGCTCCCGGGTCAGCTTATCCGCCATTGTTTAAGTCTAGGCGGCCGACGATATTCGTCGTCGCGCGTCAGATGTCCCGCTCCGGGTGCTCGCCGAATTGGAAGTGGCGGCCGCTGACCGACGTCGGCGTTATTTCCACGTAGAAGTCCTTCAACGTGGGTACCCAGGGCTTGAGTCCGAGGGCCTCGGCCTCGGCGATATCGGCCGATTTGTCGAGAACGCGGGCAGTGCCGCGCAGGACCACCGACCACGCTTCCTCGGACAGGATGCCGTCCGTTTCGAAGAGCACCTTCGAATTGATGGTGAGTTCGGCCAGTTTGTTCCCCGGGGCCGTACGGAGGAACAGTTTCCGGTCGCCGACGGCGTAGTTGACCGGGAAGATGTCGGGCTCTCCGGCCACCGTGACCACGAGCCTGCCGTGTTTTGTGCCCTCGATCAGTTTCCAGGTTTGCTCGTCGTCGAGGGTTAGGACGGGATTGCCATCTTCGTGTTCGAACATCATGGGTTCATTCTTCTGAACCGGGCCGGAGATGGCTAGGGGCCAAAGGACCGGTCAGCAGCCTGTGGATAACACCTTCGCCCAAAATGTGACGTCGGTTACCCTTAATCCATTGCTTGGAATTGCTTGGATTCGCGCGTCTTGATTTCTATCGGGGGAGTAGCTGACCATGACATCTCGCATTTCGCTTTCCACTTCCTGGCGCGTCTGCGCAGCCGCCTTGGTGTCGCTCTCCCTGCTGTCGGTCACAGCCTGTACCGGAGGCGGAACTCCGCCGCCAGGATCCCCTCCGTCGGATTCCCAAGCTCCGTCTGCGTCGCCCACTCCCAGTGCCACCCCGACCCCCACACCCAGCTACAAACCCGCTGACGCCTCAGGCAGGGCGCAGAACGTCCCGGTTCCCGTGCTGCCCGAAGCGGCGAAGGCCGAGTCAAAGGAAGGCCTCGAAGCGTTCGCCAGGTACTGGTACACGACGCTTTCATACGCTTATGAGACGGGGGACATCAAGCCACTGGAGTCGGTCTCGAGTTCCTCGTGCGTTTCTTGTGGACGGGTGAAGAAAGTCGTTCAGGGATGGCATACCGAGGGGAGGTGGCTCGTCGGGGGAAAGATGGTCGTCGAAGGTGTCCAAACCAATTTCGTTGAAACAAGGCCAGCCGAGTACCAGGTTCTAATTCAGGTTTATCAGGACGCCCTGTCTTACTATCGGGCCGACAAGACTCTGGACGAAAAGACGGAGCCAAGCCCCGCGGCTGGTGACATCATGATCGCCTCGTACGGAGGCGGGTCTTGGAAAGCCGTAACCGTTGAGCACTTGGCCAAGAGCGGGTGATGACCATCATTGCCCGCAGAGTTTTTCCGGTTCTAGCGATGCTCATTCTCCTGTTAGGGCCAGCGAATCTCGACGCGAGAGCTGACTCGCCGGACTCTCCGGTGAAAGGGGGCTGGAACCAAACCGGCGCAACCGTTTCCTCATGGCATCTCGATCCTGCTTCCGGTGTCTGGGTGGATGCGCCCAGTGCGTTGTCGGAAGACCCGAACATCTACAAATTTGAGTACCTTTGCCTCGACCCGGCAAAGAACAATTTCGATACCGACTGTCTGGCGGGGGCCGTTCGGTGCGACAAGGGCGCTGACGGACGTCCCGTCCGGTGGTACTCCTCGCTGCGGGTCTTTGTTCCGCCGATATGGTCCACGATCCGTCCCGACCGCTGCGTCTACTCCGAGAACCCGGATGACGTCCTGGGTAGAATCGCCGCGCAGATCCAGTCCAAGTTTGAACAGTTGCCGGTCAGTCCGGGGACGTCGGTGATGCAGCCGAGCCCGCACACGCTCCGGGGCGCCGAGACCAACTTCTTCGCCGAGGCCGCCGAGCAAGCGTTCACCGTGGACATGTTCGGCCAGAGTGTCGCGATTACCGCCAAGCCTGTCCAATACGCGTGGAGCTATGGCGACGGCACGTCGCTGGGGCCGCAAACAGCCGCTGGCGGGCCCCTTCCACAGGACCGTTGGGGCGAAAAGACGCTGACAAGCCACGTCTACGCCCAGACCGGTGACTTCCCGGTGGTGCTGACGACGCACTTCCAGGGCACGTATTCCGTGAACGGGGGACCGGCTCTGCCGATTCCCGGCCAGGGCCTCTTCAGTTCGCCGCCGCAAACCGTCAGTGTCTGGCGCTCAATCACCCGGAATTACGCGGATACCTGCCTGCAAGACCCGCAAGGTCAGGGCTGCCCCGGCGTCGCCCCGGCCCCGTAGCCGGTCGCAGGGCCGGTACCGTGTTTAGGCGCGCAGTTCGCGGTCCACCCGGTCCATGCGGGCGCCCACCAGCTGCCAGCGCGGATCGCCCGGTCCGAGCAGTGTGGCCGCGGCCGCCGCCGTTGCGGTATCGGCCGATCCCATGTCGCTCATGCACCATTGCAGCATCAGCCGGGCATCGCCGCTGGACCGCACGGACGCTCCCATGGCCACGTTGAGCTCGTCGCGCATAAACCCGACAGCCAGGTTGGCCGACCGTGTGAGGAGCTGCGCCGGGTAGGCGGCTAAGGCCTCCGCAACCCGTCCGTCGCGCAGATGGCCGGCCACCACGGAGGCATCCGTCACGACGTCGACGGTTGATGAGAAACGGTACGGGTTTGCTTCGAGGACGTCGCCCAGGATGCTGCGGATCCGGTGCATCTCGGTCCGGATCGCCGCTCCCGTGCCCGCGTCGCCATGGATTTCGCAGGCCAGTTCATCGGCGCTCCAGCCTTGGCCGCGCGAGGCCAGGAGGGCCAGGATTTCGGCGCGCCGCACCGTGAGCGGGCGGCTGGCGCCGCCGTCGATCGCCGCCGACGGCGAGTCGCCCAACAGCCGCAGCACCAGCCGGGACCGGGTACCGCAGTCGCGCGCCGTCCGCCCGCCGGGATCTGCCGCCTGACTCCGGTGGCGCGTGCCGGCGTCGGGAGTTGGCGCTGATTTCAGCAGTTCCTCGGCAAGCCGCACGCCGCACCGCACCAGCCGGAGGCTGTCCGGCGTGACCGACTCGAACGGGCCGGAGACATCGAGGACGCCGACGATCTCGCCCGTGAAAGGGTCGCGAATGGGAGAGGCGGTACAGGCCCAGTCGTGATGGGTCCGCACGAGGTGCTCGGCCGAGAAAAGCTGCGCCGGGGCGCCCGTGACGAGAGCTTCGCTGATGGCGTTGGTGCCGACGCCGGACTCGGACCAGTCCGCACCCTCCACGAACTCCAGGGAGTCGGCGAGCCGCAGCGCCTGCCGGCTGCCGACCCGCCACAGGACTTCGCCCTCGTGGTCGGTCACGATCAGCAAATGGCGGCCGGTCACCGTCTCATCGGCCAGCAGCTGCGACAGGGCCGGCATCACCCCGGCGAGGCGGTGGCCAGCGCTGAGGGAGCGCGCCTCGGCGACGTCGTGCCGGTGGACCGGACGGTGCTGGTCCGGGTTGATGCCCAGCGCGAGGGACCGCTGCCAGGACTTGATGAGCGACGCCGGCAGGCGCGGGTCCGGGGTGCCGGAGATGGTGGCCTCGTGCGCCGCGCGCAGGGCGCGGGCGTATTCCTTGGGTGCGGAAAACCTGAGGTCGGACGGATGCGTGATGGAGCCGTTGCCCTGCCGCATGCTCATACTCCCAACTCGTCCTCGAATCGTCGCACCGGCAGGTTCCCCGCCGCCGTCGGATGCTGCGCGCACCGGCCGGCAGCGTCAGAGCTCCGTGTAACCCGATTGTAACCCCCTGCCACTTTTACTTGTGATGCGGGTCACTGCAAGGTCCGGGCGTCGCCCAGCGGGAGTGGCCCCTGTCAGCAACGGAAAGAGGAAACATGCCTGAGACACCAAACGGCGTCGTCGAGGCGTGGCTGGCGCAGTTCGATGAGGCGCTGCGCAGCCACAACACGGACGCCGCCCTGGAGCTTTTCGACGACGACTCGTACTGGCGCGACTTCGTCTCCTTCACCTGGAACCTCAAGACCCTCGAAGGCAAAGCGGACATCCGCCGGATGCTCGACGCCACCCTGGGTGACGTGCAGCCCGGCAACTGGACCCTGGCCGAGGACGCCACCGGGGACGCCGCCAACGCCGAAGCCTGGGTGAATTTCGAGACCGCCCAGGCCAGGGGACATGCCCACTTGCGGCTCCGGAACGGCAAATGCTGGACCCTGCTCACCACCATGCAGGAACTGAAGGGATTCGAGGAGAAGAAGGGGCCGAACCGGGACAAGGGAGTGGCCCACCAGATCACCAAGGGCCGCAAATCCTGGCTGGAACGCAAGGAAGAGCAGGAGGCCAGGCTCGGTTACGAGGACCAGCCCTACGCCGTGATCATCGGTGGCGGTCAGGGCGGGATCGGGCTGGGGGCGCGGCTGCGCCGGCTCGGCGTGCCCACCATCATCATCGAAAAGAACGAACGCGCCGGTGACTCCTGGCGCAACCGCTACAAGTCCCTGCACCTGCACGACCCGGTCTGGTACGACCACCTGCCCTACCTGAAATTCCCCGACGACTGGCCGGTATTCGCGGCGAAGGACAAGATCGGCGACTGGCTGGAGAACTACACCCGGATCATGGAGCTGAACTACTGGTCCAAGACCGAATGCACCAACGCCCGCTTTGATGACGCGGCCGGGAACTGGGTGGTGGAGGTGGTGCGCGACGGCGAACCGGTCACCTTGCGCCCACAGCAGCTCATCTTCGCCCTTGGCGTCTCGGGGTACCCCAACGTCCCCGCGTTCGACGGCGCCGAGTCCTTCCTGGGGGAGCAGTATCACTCGTCCAGGCACCCCGGCGGGGGAGACTGGACCGGCAGGAAAGCTGTGGTCATCGGCTCCAACAATTCCGCCCACGACATCTGCGCCGACCTCTGGGAACACGGCGCCGACGTCACCATGGTCCAGCGGTCCTCCACGCACATCGCCCGCAGCGAATCCCTTATGGACCTGGCGCTCGGCGGCCTGTACTCCGAGCAGGCACTGGCCAACGGCATCACCACGGAGAAGGCCGACCTTCTGTTTGCCTCCCTGCCGTACCGGATTCTGCCTGAGGCCCAGATCCCGGTGTACACCGAGATGGCCGAACGGGACGCCGACTTCTACGCCCAGCTGGAGGCCGCCGGGTTCGAGCTGGACTTCGGCGCGGACGGCTCGGGCCTGTTCCTGAAGTACCTGCGGCGCGGCTCCGGCTACTACATCGACGTCGGCGCCTCCCAGCTGATCATCGACGGCCGGGTCAAGCTCGCCAACGGCCAGGTCAGCAAAATCACCGGAAACTCCGTGGTGATGGCCGACGGGACGGAACTGGAGGCCGACGTCATCATCTACGCCACCGGCTACGGGTCGATGAACGGCTGGCTGGCGGATCTGGTCTCGCCCGAGGTGGCCGACGCCGTCGGCAAGTGCTGGGGCTTCGGATCCGATACGCCCAAAGACCCCGGGCCCTGGGAAGGGGAACTGCGCAATATGTGGAAGCCCACCAACGTGGACAACCTCTGGATCCACGGCGGCAACCTGCACCAAAGCCGGCACTACTCCGCCTACCTGGCGCTGCAGCTCAAAGCCAGGATGGAGGGGCTTCCGACGCCGGTCTTCGAACTGCAGCCCACGCACCACACCCGCTGACCCGGCCCGGCCGTGACAACCCGTGGCCGTGACAACCCGTGGCGGGGCGGCCAGACTGGGCGTACGCCCCCTGTTGTGAATCCAACGACAATCCGTGGATGCGCCCGGCCGGGCGCATCCACGGCCCGGAAAGCAAAGGTGAAACCATGAAAGCAGCACGATTCCATGCCCGGAAGGATCTCCGGATCGAGGACATCCAAGAGCCGGAGCTGCGCCCGGGCGCGGTCAAGATCGCCGTGGCCTGGTGCGGCATCTGCGGCACGGACCTCCACGAATTCCTGGAAGGACCCATCTTCACACCGCCGCCGGGCAGCCCCCATGTGCTGACGCATGAGGCCGCCCCGGTCACCCTGGGGCACGAGTTTTCCGGCACCGTCGAGGAACTCGGCGACGGGGTCACCGGCCTGGCCGTCGGCGACAGCGTGGTGGTGGAACCGTACGTCGTGTGCAACGAATGCGGTCCCTGCCTCAGCGGGCACTACAACCTGTGCACCAAGCTGGGCTTCATCGGCCTGGCGGGCGGCGGCGGGGGCCTGAGCGAGAAGATCGTTGTCGACGCCCGCTGGGTGCACCCCGTCGGTGACATCCCGCTGGACGAGGCCGCGCTCATCGAACCCCTCGCGGTGGCGTATCACGCCGTCGGCCGCAGCGGGCTCACCGCGGGGGACGTCGCCGTCGTCGGGGGCGCCGGCCCCATCGGCCTGCTGACCGCCGCCGTCCTTCGGGGCATCGGCGTCACCACGATCGTGACCGAGCTGTCGGCGGCCCGCAAGGAAAAGGCAACCTCCTCCGGGGTGGCCGATCACGTCCTGGACCCGGGCAGGGACGACGTCAAGGCCCGGGTGCTGGAACTGACCGGCGGCGAAGGTGCCGCCGCGGCGTTCGAGTGTGCCGGCGTGAATGCCGTGCTGGATACGATGCTCGACGTCGTGAAGCCGGCCGGCGTCGTCGTCAACGTCTCGATCTGGGGACACCCGGCGACGGTGGACATGCAAAAAGTGGTGCTGAAGGAGATCGACCTGCGCGGCACCATCGCCTACTGCGGTGATCACGCGGCCGCCATCAAGCTCGTCCAGGATGGCAAAGTCGACCTGAAGCCCTTCATCACCGGGCGGATTGCCCTGGACGACCTCGTGGATCAGGGGTTCGACACGCTGATCAACCGCAATGACACGGCGGTGAAAATTATTGTCCGGCCGAAGTGATTCGAGTCTCAGCGGGCTTCAACAGGAATAGTTGCAGACGCCTCGCAGTTGTGCACAGTGAACCCATTCACTGTGAAAGGAATTGCGCATGCTGTTTTCCCCGTTGACGCTCGGCGAGCTGGAGCTGCCCAACCGACTCGTGATGGCGCCGCTGACCCGGCTTCGCTCCGGCCGGGAGGGAATCCCGGGGCCGCTGGTTGCGGAGCACTACCGCCAGCGCGCCTCCCTCGGCCTGATTGTCAGTGAAGGCACCTACCCGAGCCACGCCGGCCAGGGCTTCCCGGGCCAGCCAGGCCTGGTGACCCCGGAGCAGCTCAAGGGCTGGTCCGAGGTCACCGCCGCGGTGCACGCCGAAGGCGGCCGGATCTTCGCCCAGGTCATGCACGCCGGCCGGGTCACGCACGAGGACACCACGGGCGGACACGAGGTTGTCGCGCCCAGCGCCATCGCGATCGACGGCGAAACCCGCACCTATGCGGGCAAGAAGCCGTTCCCGGTCCCGCGCGCCCTCACCACCGAGGAACTGCCGGGCATTCTCGAGTCGTTTGTGACGGCGTCGCGCAAGGCGATCGAGGCCGGGTTCGACGGCGTGGAGCTGCACTCCGCCAACGGCTACCTGCTCCACGAGTTCCTGACTCCCGCGGCCAACCAGCGCGATGACATCTACGGCGGCTCGCCCGAGAACCGCGCCCGCTTCGTCATCGAAGTCGCCGAGGCCGTGGTGGCCGCCGTGGGCGCCGACCGCGTCGGCATCCGCATCTCGCCGGAGCACAACGTCCAGGGCGCCCTCGAACTGGATGCGGCCGACGTGCGCGAGACCTACGGCCTGCTGGTCGACGGCCTGGCGCCGCTGAACCTGGCGTACCTGAGCATCCTGCACAAGGAGCCCACCAGCGCCCTGGTTCAGGACCTGCGCGCCCGTTTCGGCGGGACCTTCCTCGTAAACACCGGCTTCGGCGTCATCACCACCCGCGACGAGGCTCTCGCGCTGGTAGCGGACGGCCACGCTGACGCCGTCGTGGTCGGCCGACCGGCCATCGCCAACCCGGACCTGGCCCGCCGCTGGCGCGAGGGCCTGCCCGTCAACGAGCCCGACGCCTCGACGTTCTACGCCGACGGCGCCGTGGGCTACACGGACTACCCGGCCTACCAGAACTAGGCCCGGCCCCGGCCGGCCCCTTGCGGCTGGGGCATCGTGGCCTGACCTCCGCGGCTGGACATGCTCAGCTGCGACACTGGACATGCTCAGTTGCAACACTGGACATGCTCAGTTGCAGCCGCGAACAGTGGACAGAATGCCTTTCTGTCCACTGTTCGCGCTTAACGCTGAGCATGTCCCTCGCTAATCCGGGGCACCACTGGACATGCCCCGCCCCTGCGTCCCCGGACCAATGAGCATGCCCCACGCGGGGTGAACTGGCCCCGGGCCATTGGGCATGCCCCACGCTGCGTTCCTGGGCCAACGGACATGCTCAGCCCAGAGCGCGAGCACTGGACATAGTCCCAATCTGTCCAGTGCTCGCATCTAACAATGAGCATGTCCCTCGCGCCGGAGAGCTGCGGTGGGGCATGTCCCGTGATGGGGCTGAACCATCGAGCATGCTCCTCGCCGCGCGGGCGCACCATTGAGCATGCTCCTCGCCGCGCGGGCGCACCATTGAGCATGCTCCTCGCCGCGCGGGCGCACCATTGAGCATGCTCCACTGCCGGGGGTGGGACCGGGCATGCTCACCGGGCGGCGTTCGGAGCGGAGGGCCACCGATGAGCATGTCCCGTGGGGAACCCCAGCGGTGCCCGGTCCTATAGGATCTGAACATGCAACGAGCTTCCACCGGCAGCCGCTCCGAGGGGCGTTCCCCGGGCCGCGCCGTCAGCCGGCAGGTCCTGGCGGACCACGTCTATGAAGAACTTCTCGAGTCGCTCATGGATGGCCGGCTGGAACCCGGGGCCGCGGTGAGCATCGACGGGACCGCGAGGGACCTTGATGTTTCCCCCACCCCCGTGCGGGAGGCGCTGGCCAGGCTGGAACATACCGGCATGGTCCGGCGCGTGGCCCTCAAGGGTTACCGGGTCGCTCCGGTGTTCACCCAGGAGGACTTCGCGGAGCTCATGGAGGCCAGGCTCGCGATCGAGCCCGTCAATGCACGCTTGGCCTGCACCCGGCTGACGCCCGGCCGCCTGGCCGAACTGGAGCAGGCAGTAACCGATCTCAAGGACGCCCCGCGCGGGCCCTCCTTTGCCGAATTCCGCAGCTACCTCGAGGCTGATGAACGCTTCCACCGGCTCATCGCCGAACAGACCGGCAACCAGTTCATGGTCGCCGCCTACGCGGCCCTCGGCGGGCAGATCCAGCGGTTCCGCCTCTTCGGGGGAGTAGGCATCACCGACGCCGACCACGCCATCGCCGAACACCAGGCCGTCCTGGATGCGCTGGCATCGGGGGACCCGCAGAAAGCCGAAGCCGCCATGGCCGAGCACGTGCGCCAGGTCCGTGGCCGGGCCATCGCCGACGCCCCGGCCGACTGACCCCGGCGGCTGACCCCGGCCGACTGACCCGGCCGACTGATCTAGCCGGCGCCCCGGCGACCCCAGAATCCACCGCTTCAGCAGCCCTCTTCCCAGCTCAGCAAGATCCCTATAGGATCTTCGATTGTTACGAGCAGCCCCGATGTGACCTTGACAACAAGTTTTCGATAGTAAATCCTATAGGAAACAGGATTCCACGAAGGAGTGACCCATGGCCTACACCGCCGAAAACTGGCCCATCACCGCGGCGCTGCTGCAGTTCCCGGGCACCGACGCCCAGGGCACCCACATCAACGACGCCCCCGCCTCCGCCTGGGCCGAGGTGCTGCAGGAAGTCAAGGACGCAGGCTTCGCCAACGCCGACCTCACGGACAGCTGGGTCCGCCCGGGCGACCTCAGCCCCGCGCGGCTCGCCGAATTCAAGCAGACCGCCGACGCCGTCCGGATCGGCGTCCCGGTCATTTCCGCCATCCGCCGCAGCGTCATCGAGACCGGAAACTGGGAAGCCAACCTGGCCTACAGCCACCGCACCATCGACGCCGCGGCCGAGCTCGGCTGCGAGGTCGTCTCGTTCGGACTGCACCAGGCCATCACCCCGGAGCAGCAGAAGCAGCTGTGGTTCTGGACCGTCGAGGGCTACAAGGACCCGGTGGGGGACAAGGAAACCTGGGACAAGGCCGTCACCCGGCTGCGCGAACTCGGCCGGCACGCCGCCGACGTCGGCATCCTGCTCTCGCTCGAAATGTACGAGGACACCTACCTCGGCACCGCGGACTCCTCCGTCCAGCTGGTCCAGGACATCGGCCTGGCCAACGTCGGCCTCAACCCGGACCTCGGCAACCTGATCCGGCTCCACCGCCCCATCGAGGACTGGCGCGAAATGGTCGCCAAGACCCTCCCGTACTCCAACTACTGGCACATGAAGAACTACATCCGCGACGAGGACACCGCCCGTGGGACCTACGTCGCGATGCCGGCCCCGATGGAAAGCGGCCTCATCAACTACCGCGAGGCGTTCAAGGTGGCCCTCTCCGTCGGTTTCCAGGGCATCCTCTGCACCGAGCACTACGGCGGCGACGGTCTCAGCGTCACGGCCAGCAACCAGGACTACCTCCGCCGCCAGATCCTGCCGAAGACCGACGGCTACGCCCTCGGCCAAAGCCAGGTCGCCCAGGGCAGGCAGCTGCCCGCGACGGCGGAACTCGCCAGCGCCTGACCCCGGCACCCCTTCCCCAATACGGATTCAATGAGGAAACCATGACCCAGATCTTCGACAACCCCGCAGACTTTGCGGATGAGGCACTGGACGGCTTCGTGGCGGCCAACCGCGGCTACGTCGCCCGTGTCGACGGCGGCGTCGTCCGCTCCACCGAAGTCCCCGCCGGGCAGGTCGCCCTTGTGGTCGGCGGCGGCTCCGGGCACTACCCCGCGTTCGCGGGCCTCGTCGGCCCGGGACTGGCCACCGCCTCTGCCTGCGGCAACATGTTCGCCTCTCCCGCAGCCGGGCAGGTCTACCGCGTGGCCAAGGCGGCCAACGCCGGCGGCGGCGTGCTGCTCAGCTACGGCAACTACGCCGGCGACGTCCTGCACTTCGGCCAGGCCCAGCTGCGGCTCAACGCCGAGGGCATCGAAACCCGCACGGTCCTGGTCACCGACGACATCGCCAGCGCCCCGCTGGACCAGATCGAGAAACGCCGCGGCATCGCCGGGGACCTGACGGTCTTCAAGATCGCCGGCGCCGCCGCGGAAGCGGGCCTCAGCCTGGACGACGTCGAACGGCTGGCCATCCGCACCAACTACCGCACCCGGTCCCTCGGCGTCGCCTTCGACGGCTGCACCCTCCCGGGCGCCGCCGAGCCGCTCTTCCACGTACCGGCGGGACACATGTCCCTCGGTCTGGGCATCCACGGCGAACCCGGCATCTCCGACCACCCCATGCCCACCGCCTCCGAACTCGCCGACCTCCTGGTCGGCCGGCTGCTGGCCGACAAGCCGGAGGACGCCGGCACCCGCGTGGTCGCGATCGTCAACGGCCTCGGCACCGTCAAGTACGACGAACTGTTCCTGCTCTACGGCAAGATCGAGAAGCTCCTCACCGCCGCCGGGCTCACGGTGGTGGAACCCGAATGCGGCGAGCTCGTCACCAGCCTGGACATGTCCGGCCTCTCCCTGACCCTGCTGTGGCTGGATGAGGAACTCGAACAGTACTGGGCCGCCCCGGCCGACACCCCCGCGTTCCGCAAAGGCAACCTGGCGCCCCGCGCCCGCCGCGAACTCGCCGGCCCGGAGACCGCAACGGCCGCGGACGCCGAACGCGCCACCCCGGCGGCGGCGGAGCTGGGCCGGCTGGCCGCCGACCTCCTTGGCCAGGTGCGGGACGTCGTCGTCGAGCACGAAGAAGAGCTGGGCCGGCTGGACGCCATCGCCGGCGACGGCGACCACGGGATCGGCATGCGCCGCGGCGTGGAAGCGGCCGTCGCCGCGGCCCGGGAGGCGGCCGGGAACGACGGCGGCGCGTCGGCCGCGCGGATCCTGACCGCCGCAGGGGAGGCCTGGAGCGAACGCGCCGGCGGCACCTCGGGTGCGCTGTGGGGCTCGGCGGTGATCGCCGCCGGCCAGGCCCTCGGCAACCGGGACAGCTACAGCGGTGAGGACGCGGCCGCCGCGGTCACGGCCTTCACCGATGCCATCACCGCCCTCGGCAAGGCCGAGCCCGGCGATAAAACCATGGTCGACGCGCTGCTGCCGTTCCGGGACGCCTTCCTCACCGCGTTCGACGGCGGCGCCACCGCGGCCGGGTCACTCGCCGCCGCGGCGGCCGCCGCCACGGACGCCGCCGACCGGACCGCCGGGCTGCGCCCGCTCAAAGGCCGGGCCCGCCCGCTCGCCGAGAAGAGCCTCGGCCACCCCGACCCCGGGGCCGTGTCCTTCGCGCTCATCGCCGCCCGGGTCGCCGCCCGCGCCGCGGATTCACCCGCCCCAACCTCACCGGAACAGGCACTACAAGCAGGAGTACAAGCATGAGCACAGCACCAGGCTGGCGCGTCGTCATCGGCAACGATGAGGCCGGCGTCGAATACAAGAACGCGCTGAAGGCGCTCCTCGAAGCCGATCCCCGGGTGGCTTCCGTCCACGACGTCGGAGTCGGCGCCAACGACTCCACCGCCTACCCGCACGTCGCCGTCGACGCCGCCCGGAAGGTCGCCGGGGGCGACGCCGACCGGGCGCTGCTGATCTGCGGCACCGGTCTCGGCGTGGCCATCGCGGCCAACAAGGTTCCCGGCGTCCGGGCCGTCACCGCCCACGACAGCTACTCCGTGGAACGTTCGGTGCTGAGCAACAACGCCCAGGTCCTCACCCTGGGCCAGCGCGTCATCGGACTGGAACTGGCCAAGAAGCTCGTGGGTGAATGGCTGGGTCACCGCTTCGACGAAAACTCTTCCTCCGCCGCCAAGGTGGACGCCATCTGCTCCTACGAGCCCGACTACACGAAGGCAGTCTGACCATGACCGAACAAACCCAGCCGAACACCGCAGCCGCCATTAACGCCGCCCGCACGATCGCCGTCGTCGGCTCCGGCTACATGGGCGGCGGGATCGCGCAGGTCCTGGCCCTCGGCGGCGCGCGCGTCGCCCTGGCCGACGTCTCCGCCGAAGTGGCGCAGAAGAACTACGAGCGGCTGCTGGCCGAATCAGACGAGTTCGTCGCCGCCGGGCTGTTCCCCGAGGGCTCCACGGAGATCCTGAAGACCAACCTCTGGGCTGCGAAGGACATTGAGGAGGCCGTGGCGGACGCCGACTTCATCGAAGAAGCCGTCCCCGAGGTCATCGCCATCAAGCACGAGACCCTGGCCCGCATCAGCGCCGCCGCCCGCCCGGACGCGATCATCGGCTCCAACACCTCCACGATCTCCATCGCGGAGCTGTCCGAACCCGTCGCCCACCCGGAACGCTTCCTGGGTGTGCACTTCTCCAACCCGTCCCCGTTCATCCCCGGCGTGGAGATCATCCCGCACGCCGGCACCTCGGCGGCCACGGTCGGCGCCGTCCGCGAGCTCGTGCACGCCGCCGGCAAGCAGACCGCCGTCGTCAAGGACGTCACCGGCTTCGTGCTCAACCGGCTCCAGTACGCGCTGTTCCACGAGGCCGCCCAGCTGGTGGAGCAGGACATCGCGACCGCCGAGGACATCGACACGCTGGTCCGCACCACGTTCGGTTTCCGGCTGCCGTTCTTCGGCCCCTTCGCGATCGCCGACATGGCCGGCCTGGACGTCTACAACTTCTGTTACAAGTCGCTCCAGACCGACTTCCCGGAACGGTTCGCGACGCCGAAGATCCTCACCGACCTCGTGGAGGCCGGCAAGCTGGGCACCAAGTCCGGTGCCGGGTTCCTCAACGTCCCCGCCGAGCGCACACCGGAGCTGATCGCCTACCGCAACAAGGCCTACGTGGCCATGCAGCAGCTGCTCGAGGACCTCGGTCCCGCCCCGATCAACTGACCCCTCTTTCCGTTTTCTCCAAGGAGCACCATGAGCACTTTCCCCGCAGACCGCACAGCGATCGTCACCGGCGCCGTGTCCGAACGCGGCATCGGCCGCGCCACCGCCGGCTACCTGGCGGCGCAGGGCTGGAACATCGGCATCATTGACCTCGACGACGCCCTCTGCAAGGCCGCCGCGAAGGAACTGGCCGCCGAATACGGCGTCAAGGCCTACGGCGCCGGCGCCAACGTCGGCGACGAAGCCTCCGTCCGCGCCGCCATCGACGCCATCGAGGCCGAGCTGCCGCAGATCGTGGCCCTGGCCAACGTGGCCGGCGTCAGTTCCCCGGTGCCGTACATGGAACTCGACGCCGCCGAATGGGACCGGGTGCTGGGCATCAACCTCAACGGCGTCCACTACGCCACCCGCCGGGTCGCCGAATCCATGGTCAAAAACAGGATCGGGCGGATCGTCAACATCTCCTCCGTCTCGGCCCAGCGCGGCGGTGGCACCTACTCCAAGACGCCCTACTCGGTGGCCAAGGCCGGCGTGATCGGCCTGACCCGCTCCACCGCCCGCGAACTGGGCGAATACGACATCACCGTCAACGCGATCTCTCCCGGCCCCATCGACACCGACATCATGGGCGGAACCCTCAGCCAGGAACGCAAAGACGAGCTGACCAAAGACCTCGTGGTCAACCGGGTGGGCTCCACCCGCGACATCGCGGCCGCCATCGCCTTCCTCATCAGCGAGGACGCCGGCTACATCTCCGGCCAGACGCTGAATGTGGATGGCGGACTCTACATGCACTAAGGAAGAAGTCCCGTGGCACACCACAGCAAGACTGCAGCCCCCGGCGGATCCGCGGCCTGGAGCAAGGGCCGGAAGATCTACCTCGCCGTCGGGATCCTGGCCTGCGCGGCCGGGATCATGATGATGGCTTTCGGCCGCTAGCCGTTCGCCCCCTACGCACCACCCTGTTCTACCTTCCTGATCTACTCAAACTGATTCACTCAATGAGGAGTTTTGATGTCCGTAGCAACAACCTCCACCAGGGAGCTCCTGGAGACGCCGGTCCTGAAATCGGCCATCTCCAAGGCTTCCCGGCGGCTCATGCCCATGCTCGTCATCCTGTATGTGGTGGCGTTCCTGGACCGCACCAACGTGGGCTTCTCCGAGGCCGCCCTGGGGGTGGACAAGGGCATTAGCGCCGGCGCCTTCGCCCTGGGCGCCGGGATCTTCTTCATCGGCTACGCCCTGTTCGAGATCCCCAGCAACCTGCTCCTGACCAAGTTCGGCGCCAAGGTCTGGCTGGCCCGCATCGCCATCACCTGGGGCATCGTCTCCGCGTGCTTCGCGTTCGTGCAGGGCGAGACGTCCTTCATCATCCTGCGCTTCCTGCTCGGCGTGACCGAGGCCGGGCTCTTCCCGGGCGTCATCATGTTCCTGGCCGCCTGGTTCCCCAACAAGGTCCGGGTCAAGATGTTCGCGATCTTCTACCTGGCCCAGCCGTTCTCCCAGATGATGGGCGCCCCGCTGTCCGGCTGGCTCATCAACATCGGCGACCAGGTCCCCGGTGTCCACGGCTGGCAGGTCATGTTCTTCGTCGAAGGCATGCTCGCCGTCGTCGCCGGCGTCGCCGCGTACTTCTTCCTCATCAACAGCCCGCAGGACGCCAAGTTCCTGGACAAGGACGAGAAGAAAGCCCTCCAGGACGTCATGGCCCTGGAAGACACCGTCAAGGAGGAGACCGGCCCGCGCGGTGTATTCGCGGCCATGAAGAACGGCAAGGTCTGGTACTTCACCATCATCTACTTCTGCCTGCAGATCGCCGTCTACGGCGTCACGTTCTACCTGCCGCAGCAGGTGGCGCAGCTGACCGGGCAGAAGGTGGGCCTCGCCGTCGGACTCATGGCAGCGATCCCGTGGTTCTTCGGCATCTTCGCCTGCTACTTCATCGGCAAGGCCGCCAACACCGTGGTCCGCCGCAGGGTCTGGGGCACGGGGCTGTTCGTCTCGACCGGCCTGTGCATCTTCGGCTCGGCCTGGGCCGGCGCCAACCACGTCCCGGCCCTGGGCATCGTCTTCATCAGCCTCGCCGTCTGCAGCTTCCTGTCCATCGGCCCCATCGCCTGGTCCTACCCGACGGCGTTCCTCACCGGTACGGCCGCGGCCGCGGGCATCGGCCTGATCAACTCGCTCGGCAACCTGGGCGGCTTCGTCGCCCCGATCCTGCGGACCTGGGTCAACCAGGTCACCGCGTCCGACACCGGAACCATGGGCGTCTACGCCCTGGGCGTGCTCCCGTTCCTCGCCGCGGCGATGATGTTCGGCACCCGCCGGTTCAAGAACAAGGCCGACGAGCTGCTGGAACACTAGCCGGCAGGCTCTATCCCGCACGAGAGAAAGTACGCCATGCAGCAGAGTTCCAGCGGCCAGGCACCCGACGCCCGCATTCGGGCGGACGTCCCCATTTGGGTGGGTGTCAGCACCAAGATGTACCTCGGCTACGGGGACAGCCTGGACTGGCTGGGGCAGCTGCGGCAGGAAGTGGACGCCCGTCCGGCCCTCGCGGCCGGGCGGGTTGTCCCGTTTGTGATTCCGTCCTTCCCCGTCCTGCCCGCGGCGGCTGCGTTATTGGCGGGGTCGCCGGTGCTGCTCGGCGCGCAGGACTGCGGCTGGGCCGACGGTCCGTGGACCGGCGAGGTGGCCCCGTCCATGCTCGCCGAACTCGGGGTCCGGCTCGTGGAAATCGGCCACGCCGAACGCCGCCGCCACTTCGGCGAAGACGACGCCATGGTGGCGCGCAAAGTCCGGGCCGCGGTCGACGCCGGGCTGACGCCGCTGCTGTGCGTAGGCGAGACAGGCCACGGCTCGCCGGCGGCCGCGGCTGAGTTCGTGCACGGCCAGATCGCCTCGGCCGTCGACGGCGACTGGACCCTCGCCGGCCGCCTGGTGGTGGCCTACGAGCCGGTCTGGGCCATTGGCGCGGCGGAACCGGCGGCCGCCGGCTACGTCTCCGACGTCGTCCTACGGCTCCGCGGGCACCTCGCCGCTGCTGGCCTCTGCGACTTTCCGGTCATCTACGGCGGCTCGGCCAAGCCCGGGCTGCTGCCCACCCTCGACGGTGTCTCCGGCCTGTTCCTGGGCCGCTTCGCGCACGATCCCGCGAACTTCGGCCGCGTGCTCGATGAGGCCCTCCTGCTCGCGGACCGGTCCCCGGCATCCGCAGCCCCCGCCCCGTAGCCGGCCCTGCCGCGGGACATGCTCAGTCCTGGCCGCAGGCAACGGACATGATGCCATTGTGTCCACCGGCCGGGCCCCGCAGTGAGCATGCTCCTTGGTGCGGGAGCCCGGCGGATGAGTTGCCTTGGGATTTGCACCTGTCACGGGGCTGGTCGCCGCGGGACATGCTCAGTCGTGGCCGCCGGCAACGGACATGATGCCACTGTGTCCACTGGCCGGGCCCAGCAGTGAGCATGCTCCCTGGTGCGGGAGCCCGGGGGAGGGCATGCCCCATGCGCAGGGCCAAGATTGAGCATGCTCCTTGGTGCGGGAGCCCGGGGGAGGGCATGCCCCATGCGCAGGGCCAAGATTGAGCATGCTCCTTGGTGCGGGAGCCAAGATTGAGCATGCTCCCTGGTGCGAGAGCCTTGGCATGCGCATGTCCCAAACACGGGGCCAAAAATGAGCATGTCCCCCGGGCAGGGGAGGGCGGGCTGGATCAGGCGCCCACTGACCTCTGGCACAGGCCGATGAACCGGCCGAGCTGCTCCAGGCCCTCGGGGTGGGTGGGCAGGTAGTTGGTCAGTTCCGGGGCCCGGACAATGACGGCGCGCCACTGCCCGCGGGAGACGGCCACGTTGATGCGGTTGGTCGAGAGCAGGAACTCCATGCCCCGGGGGGCTTCCGCCACCGCCGAGCACGCCATGGACACGACCACGACGGCAGCCTCCTGGCCCTGGAACTTGTCCACGGTTCCCACCCGCACGTCCGGCAGCCCGGCCGCGTCCAGGGCCTCGCGGATCAGGTTGACCTGCGCGTTGTAGGCCGCCACGACGAGGACATCGGTTTCGGCCAGGGGCCGCGTCCCGTCCTCCGTGTGCCAGCCCAGCCCCAGATGCCGCAGCACCTGGCGGACCACCTCCTCGGCTTCCTCGGGCGAGGACGTGACGTTGCCGCTGTGCTCGACCATCACGGTTTCGATGCCGGCCGGAACCCCGTCCAGGTGCCGGGCGTCGGCCGCCGGCGCCGACTCCAGCCGCCCCTCGTAGGAGAGTTCGGACACGGCCCGGCACAACGGTGACGCCATCCGCCACGAGTCGGCAAGGAAGTAGCCGAGCTCGGGCGGCAGGGTGGGGTGGCCGGCGGATATCCAGCCGAGCGCTGATTCGTCGACAGGTTCGGGGTGCGAGCCCTGGCTGACCTGGGGCAGCTGCTGCGGGTCGCCCAGCAGCAGGAGCCGGCTGCCGGCTTGCGCCACGGCGAGGGTGTTGGCCAGCGAGAACTGGCCGGCCTCGTCTATCACCAGCAAATCGAGCGATCCGCGCGGCACGGTGGACCCGGTCATTGTCCACGCGGTGCCGCCGATCAGGGCACCGCCCGCGGACTCCAGCAGCCGGGCCACATCCTGTCCGGAACGCTGGGTCCAGGGCAGCGGCTCCCGGTGCTTCACATCTTTCGCGACCAGGGCGGGGTCGACGCCGGCCTTGCCCACCGCGGTCCGCAGCAGGTTTTCGACGACGGCATGGGACTGGCCGACGACGCCGACCTTCCAGCCGCGGGCGACCAGACGGGCGATCACGTGCGAGCCGACATGGGTCTTGCCCGTCCCCGGCGGCCCCTGCACGGCGAGGTACGAATGATCCAGGGCCCCGACAGCCTCCGTGATGGCTTCAATAAAGCGTTCCGGACCGTTCCCCGGCACCGGCAGTTGCCCTCCCGAGACGAGCCTGGGCGGGACCCGGCGCACGAGGTCCACGGCCGGATGCTTCCGGAACCGGCACCCGGCGGACGCCGGAGCGCGCAAACCGGCCGCGACGTCCTCGGCCAGCGCCGCCAGGGCATCCTCCAGGTTCCCCGTGGGGATGGGCTGGTCCTCGGTCAGCGCCATGGGCAGCTGCGGGTACGGCCCGATGTTCTTCTTGAGCTTGTCCCGGATGATGACGGTGTCCCGGCCGTCTTCCTCGCCAAGCTCCAGGACCTCAGTGCCGAACCAGCCGTTCCGGCCGGTGCGGTTGACGCCGGTGCCTTCAAGCCCGGCCGGAAGCGGGGGGTCGTACATGCGGAACCAGGTGCTGCCCTCCCGCAGGTCCGAGCCCGGGGTCACGGTGCCGGTCAGCTTCACCCGACGCTCGGGCAGCTTGGCTCCGTCTTTCCACCAGTCCTCGAGCGCCACAGCGTCCTCAACCAGGAAGACGTTCCGGTCCTGGGGATGGCGGGTGTCCGGTCCGTTCTCGCACCGGTCAAAGTGAGACCACCAAAACGCCTTGCGCTCGCGGCGGTGGTAGCTCACGGCGGCCGCGAGGATGGCGACCGCCTTCCGGTCGTCCTCCGTCAGCCCGGCATCGGGCTCAAGGAACCGGGCGAGGGACAGCTCCGCCGGTCCCAGCTCAGCGTCCGTCCCGCCCCGGCCGGGGGAAGCGCCGTCGGCCCCGGGCGCAGCCGGCGCGTCAAGCTGGCCGATCCCGCGGTCCCGCGCCAGACCCAGAAGCCAGTTCCGCAGCTCCAGCGTGGACAGACAGTCGTATTCGTTGTAGTCGGAGATTCCGGCGAGGATGCGGGCCGCGTCGTCATGCCGTTCAGCGTCCCGTGCGTCGCAATACTGGGCGTAGGCAACCACGGAGGCCCCGGCGTCCTTGACGTCCCCGGAGCGCAGGCGGGTGCCCATGTAGAGCGGTTCGAGCTTTTTGATGCTGTAAGAGTTCTCGGAAATCCGGATGCTGTTCCGGACGGTCTGGTACAGGTCCACCAGAAGCCCCTCACGCAGCCAGCGGTCCACGGTGTCCTCACCGGCAACATGCATCACGGAGAGTTTGCGCAGGGCGGTTTTCTCGTAGGCGGCGTAGTGGTAGACGTGCATGTCCGGATACCGCGCCCGGCGCTGCTCCACATAGTCCAGGAAGTCCAGGAACGCCTGCTTCTCGGCCTCCCGGCTGTGCGCCCAGAACGGTTTGAACACGCCGGGGGCGCCGGGCCGGACCGGAGCCTCGACCACGCCGAAGAGGTACTCGAGCCCCCACACCCCGGTGCCGCGGTCCTGCCACAGGGGATCGCCCTCGAAGTCGAAGAAGATGTCGCCCGCGCTGGGCGGCGGGAGCTCGGCCAGGGTGTTCCCCGGGGCCACCCGGTAGCGGATGCTGTGCTCCTCGCCGTCCTTGACGTACCGGACTTCCCCGTCGGCGGCGCCAACGCCGCTTTGCATCCGGGCCTGCTCCTGCAGGCGCAGCAGTGCGCTGTTCGCCCCGGTCAGCCGGGCCTCGGCAAGCTCCTTGACCGTAAAGATCTTCTGTTCGTGCAGCTTCTTGCGCTGCGCCGAGTTCATCCGGGCCACGAGCAGGAGGTCGTCGGTGGATTGGACCATCTCTTGGCAGTAATCGCAGCGGCCGCAGGCGGTGAGCCCCGGCGCACCCCAACCCACCGGCGCCGGCTGTGCCCTATGCGCCGCGGTCAGGGCCAGGAAGCGGTCGCGGCGCTCACGGAACACCGGCAGGATTTCGGCCAGGCTGTGGCGGCTGCGGACGTAGCCGTAGCCGCCGCCGTCAAGGGCTTCCGTGGCGCCGAGGACCAGGGTGACTTCCCGGTCCGGGGTGATCCCGGCCTTCAGCAGCTGGTCGCCGTACGCGGCGAGCTGCAGCAGGGCCGTCACCTTGGCGTGCCGGGCCAGCTTGGAGTCGAACACGGCGTAGGCGCCGCCGGGCCGGCGGACCAGGAAATCGGAGCGGCCGTGGAACCGGCCGTCAAAAAAGGCGGCCTGGAAGACGACGTCGGCACCCGCCCGCAGTGCCCCGATCGACTCGTGATGTTTGGCCAGCAGCGTGGCGCGGTCCATGGCTGAGGCCGGAACGACGTCGTACACGCCGCGTCCCGTTTCCGGATCCCAGTGGCCGAACTCTTCGACGAACCCGGCCAGGACGTTGTGCTCGTGGACGTCCCCCAAAGCTGAGGCGCGGACCAGCATTTCGTCGTCCTCGAAACCGGCTTTGGGGGAGCGGCCCAGCTTCTCGTCGAGTTTGCGCAGCAGTTGGTACTCGCAGCCCGCGGCCACCACAAGGTCACTCGCGGAGTAGACGAGGTCCGGTGCTGCCCCCGGTACAACAGGATCAAGTAAAAACACTGTGCCCCCTTCTGCTGTTCAAGTTATCAAAGCCCTCCGACAATCAGGCCGGACCCCGTCAATCTGCCCCTAGTGCCTGCCACGGGATCGGGGTAGGGTCTGAGCCCATGACTGAACAGCAGCCCTTTGAGCTGGTCCGCCGCTACGCGCACTTCGAGCTGCGCCGCTACCCCGCATATGTGGTGGCCGAAATCCGGGTTAACGCGACCTTTGACAAGGCCGGCAACGCCGCCTTCCGGCCCCTGTTCAACTACATCAGCGGCAGCAACACCGCAGGGCAGAAGCTGGCCATGACGGCCCCGGTCATTCAGGAAACCGGGGGTCCGGAGAAGATCGCGATGACCGCCCCGGTGCTCCAGAGCGGTCCGCTGCCCGGACGCGGGCAGCCCGCCGATTTTGCGGTTGCCTTTGTGCTCCCGGCGGGGATGACGGCGGAAACGGCCCCCGTTCCGTCGGACTCCGAGGTCAGGATCCGGGCCGTGCCCGGGTCGCTGGCCGCTGCCCTCCGGTTCTCGGGCAGCGGATCGGAAGCCGCCTTTGAAGAGCACACCACCGGCCTCCAGGCGGCACTGGTACTGGCTGGGCTCACCCCGGTGGGCCCGCCGCGGTTCGCCCGCTTCGATCCGCCGTTCAAGCCATGGTTCCTGCGCCACAACGAGGTTGTCCAGGACGTCCGGGAACCCGAGGCGGCCCCGGGCGAACCCGGCCGCTGACCCGGGTAAGGCAAAATAGGCTGGGTGACCCAACTCCCGCAGCGCCCCGCCTCACCCGCCGCCAGCCCGTCGCCGACGACCGCCGGCCCGTCGCCGAAAACACAGCCCCAGGAACCGGGCGGCGCGGCCCGGATTGCCGCCCAGATCGCCGACGAACTCGGGGTGCAGGCCTGGCAGGTCAAGGCCGCCGTCGAGCTGCTCGACGCCGGCTCCACCGTGCCGTTCATCGCCCGGTACCGCAAGGAAGCCACCGGGACGCTCGATGACACCCAGCTGCGCGACCTCGAAGAGCGGCTGCGGTACCTCCGCGAACTCGAGGACCGCCGCCGGACCATCCTCGAGGCGATCGCCGCCCAGGGTGCGCTGACCCCGGAACTGCAGGCCGCCGTCGTCGGCGCCGACACGAAGTCCCGGCTCGAGGACATCTACCTGCCGTTCAAGACCAAGCGGCGCACCAAGGCGCAGATCGCCCGCGAGGCCGGGCTCGAACCGCTTGCCGATGCATTGCTGAAGCGCCCTGAGCTGGACCCGGACCGCGAAGCCGCCAAGTACCTCAACGCCGAACACGCGATCGGGGACGCTGCCGCGGCGCTCGCCGGTGCCCGCTCCATCCTGGTCGAGCGCGTCGCGCAGGATCCGGACCTGGCGGAGACGCTGCGCGAGCGGCTGTGGACGCAGGGCCGGATGGTGTCCCGGGTCAGGAAGGGCAAGGAGGCCGAGGGGCAGAAGTTCAAGGACTACTTCGAGTTCTCCCAGCAGCCCTCCGGGATGCCCTCGCACCGCGTCCTGGCGCTGCTGCGCGGCGAGAAGGACGGCGTGCTGGAGCTGGATCTCGCCGAAGCTGCACCGGACGACGACGCCGCCCTCACCGCCGCGCGCGGCCGGTACGAAGCCGCCGTGGCCAGGTTCCTCGGCGTCGCCGACCGCGGCCGGCCCGCCGACGCCTGGCTCCTGCAGACCGCGCAGCAGGCGTGGCGCTCCCGCGTCCTGGCCCGGCTGACGGCAGACCTCCGCAGCCGGATGTTCGCCGCCGCCGAGGACGAGGCCGTCCGCGTCTTTGCGGCCAACCTGCGCGACGTGCTGCTCGCCGCGCCGGCCGGAAACCGCGCCACCCTGGGCCTGGACCCGGGACTGCGGACCGGCGTGAAGGTCGCCGTGGTCGACGGCACCGGCAAAGTGGTGGCCACCGATACGATCTACCCGCACGCCCCGGCCCGCAAATGGGACGAGGCTCTGCGGACCCTCGCGGGCCTGGCCACCAAGCACGGCGTTGAACTCGTCGCGATCGGCAACGGCACGGCGTCGCGGGAGACGGACAAGCTGGCCGGGGACCTGATCAAGCAACTCGCGTCCGGCACAGGAACCAAGCCGCAGAAGATCGTGGTGTCCGAGGCCGGGGCGTCCGTGTATTCGGCGTCGGCCCTCGCCGCGGCCGAGCTGCCGGGCATGGACGTGTCCCTGCGCGGCGCCGTGTCGATCGCCCGGCGCCTGCAGGACCCGCTCGCGGAGCTGGTGAAGATCGAGCCGAAGTCGATCGGCGTCGGGCAGTACCAGCACGACGTCACCGCCGCGAAGCTGGACCGGAGCCTGGACGCCGTCGTCGAGGACTGCGTGAACGCGGTGGGCGTCGACGTCAACACGGCCTCGCCGGCGCTGCTGAGCCGGGTGGCCGGCGTCGGGCCGCTGCTGAGCGAAAACATCGTGGCCTACCGCAACGAGCACGGCCCCTTCGCCAAGCGCAGCGACCTGAAGAAAGTCCCGCGGCTGGGCGCCAAGGCGTTCGAACAGTGCGCCGGCTTCCTGCGGATCACCGGGGGCGCGGAGCCGCTGGACGCCTCCAGCGTGCACCCGGAGGCCTACCCGGTGGCCCGGAAGATCAAGGCCGCCGCGAAGACCGGCCCGGTGTCGGCGCTGAACCCGCAGGACTTCGTGGACGGCTCCTTCGGCCTGCCCACGGTCCGGGACATCATCGCCGAGCTCGAGAAGCCCGGCCGGGACCCGCGCCCGGCCTTCGCCGCCGCCGCGTTCTCCGAAGGCATCGAGAAGATCTCGGACCTGCGCCCCGGCATGGTGCTGGAGGGAACGGTGACCAACGTCGCGGCGTTCGGCGCGTTCGTGGACATCGGCGTGCACCAGGACGGGCTGGTACACGTCTCCGCGCTCGCCAACCGGTTCGTCGCCGATCCCCGCGAGGTGGTGAAATCCGGCCAGGTGGTCCGGGTCAAGGTGCTCGACGCCGATCCCGAGCGGAAGCGCATCTCCCTCACGCTCAGGCTCGACGACGAACCGGCCCCTTCCGGGGGCGGCGCACCGTCGCGGGGTCAGCAGTCCGGGGAAGGCGCACCGCCGACCCGGGGCCGCCAGGGCCGGCCGCAACGCCAGCCCTCCCAGCCGAAGCCCGCGGCGTCGCCCGCCAACACCGCGATGGCCGAGGCCCTGCGGAAGGCGGGCCTCGGCAAATAGCCCGCCCCCGCGCCCGCCGCTGAAGCCGGTGGACCTACCGCTTATCGCGCCCTGACTACCGCTCGCCGCAAAACTAGTACGTTTGCTGATCATGTGCACCATGATTGCCGGAGGCAACGGACCGGAGAACGGCCGTGCGCCGCACTGTGCCGAAAACAAACGGTGCCGGACACCGACGTCGCTGACGAGCAAGGGGAACACTTATGGGCTGGCTGGACCGCGAACGCACCATCGCCCCGCCGGGGTTCAACCGGTGGCTCGTGCCGCCCGCTGCGCTCGCCGTGCACCTGTGCATCGGCCAGGCGTACGCGACGAGCGTCTACAAGACCGCGCTGGTGAAGCACTTCGGGGCCAGCCTGACCGAGATCGGCGTGATCTTCTCGATCGCGATCGTGATGCTGGGCCTCTCCGCCGCCGTCATGGGCACCTGGGTGGACCGGAACGGGCCGCGCAAGGCGATGTTCACGTCGGCCGTGTTCTGGGCCAGCGGTTTCCTGATCGGATCCCTGGGCATTTTCACGCACCAGCTCTGGCTCGTGTATCTCGGCTACGGCGTGGTGGGCGGCGTCGGCCTGGGGATCGGCTACATCTCGCCGGTGTCCACCCTGATCAAATGGTTCCCCGACCGGCCCGGGCTGGCCACCGGCATGGCCATCATGGGATTCGGCGGCGGCGCGCTGATCGCCAGTCCCGTCTCGACGGCACTGCTGAAAATGTACGATCCCGGCTCCGGTGCGACGGGCTGGGTGGCCAGCGGCGATGCCGTCGGCAAGCTCTTCCTGACTCTCGCCGTCGTCTATCTGGCCTACATGATGTTCGGCGCGTTCACCATCAAGGTGCCGGCCGAGGGCTGGAAGCCGGCGGGCTTCGACCCCGCCACGGTCAAGGCGTCCAAGCTGGTCACCACGGACAACGTCTCGGCGAGGAATGCGGTCAGGACCCGACAGTTCTGGCTGGTCTGGATCGCCCTGTTCTGCAACGTCACGGCCGGCATCGGCATCCTGGAACAGGCCGCCCCGATGATCCAGGACTTCTTCCGCAAGTCCGACGGCGCGTCCCTGGTCAGTGCCGTCGTCGCCGCCGGATTCGTGGGGCTGCTCTCCATCGGCAACATGGCCGGGCGCTTCGCCTGGTCCGCGACGTCCGACGTGACCGGCCGCAAGCGCATCTACATGTTGTACCTCGGCGGCGGCGCCGTGCTCTACACCGTGCTCGCGCTCGCCGGGTCCTCCACCACGTTCCTCTACGTGGCGCTGGCGTTCCTGATCATCTCCTTCTACGGCGGCGGCTTCGCGACGGCGCCGGCGTACCTGCGGGACCTGTTCGGGACCTTCCAGGTCGGCGCCATCCACGGCCGGCTGCTGACCGCCTGGTCCGCCGCCGGCGTCGCCGGGCCGCTGATCGTCAACGCCTTCCTGGACGCCCAGGGCAAGCCCGGCCAGCTCAACGCCGCGTCCTACCAGCCGGCCCTGCTGACCATGGTGGCGCTGCTGGTGGTCGGCTTCGCGGCCAACCTGCTGGTCAAGCCGGTCGACGCACGATTCCACGAACCACGCCCCGGCCGCGAGCGGTCGGCCGAACCTGCCCTGGAGGCCTGAGATGAGCACTGCACACACGCCCGGCGCGCAGCCGCCGGTCACAGCGTCCACCGGCAAACTGGCGGTGGCCTGGGCCCTGGTCGGGGTGCCGCTGGCCTACGGGGTGTACGAAACCCTGACCCGCGTGGCGGCGCTGTTCGGCTGATCTGGGACCTTCTCCATGACATTCACCGCACCTGATCACTTCAGCACCCGCCCCACCCTGCAGGGCACCTTCGGGATGAGTGCGTCCACGCATTGGCTTGCGACGGCGGCGGCCCAGTCGGTGCTGGAACGCGGCGGTAACGCGTTCGACGCCGCAGTTTCGGGAGCCTTCGTGCTCCACGTGGTGGAACCCCACCTCAACGGCCCGGGCGGCGACATGACCGGCGTCTTCGTCACGGCGGCCGACCCCGGCACACCGGTGGTGCTGATGGGCCAGGGGCCGGCCCCGGCAGCCGCCACGGTGGAGCACTACCGGGCCGAGGGCCTTGACCTGGTGCCCGGCTCCGGCGCCCTGGCCGCGGCGGTGCCTGCCGCCGTCGACGCCTGGCTCCTGATCCTGCGCGACCACGGCACCTGGGAGCTGGCCGCGGTCCTGGAGTTCGCGATCGGCTACGCCCGCGACGGGCACCCGATGCTGGGCCGGGTCGGAACCACGATCGCTGCGGTCGCGGAGCTGTTCCAGGAGCACTGGCCCACCTCCGCCGAGCAGTGGATGCCGGGCGGACGCATCCCGGCAGCGGGTGAACTCGTCCGGAATCCCGCCTACGCCCGCACACTGGAACGGCTCGTCGCGGCGGGGCGGGCTTCATGGGGCGGCACCCGGGAATTCCGGATCGACGCGGCCCGGCGCGAGTGGCGCGAGGGGTTCGTGGCACGGGCCATGGTGGAATCCGTGCAGGCCCCGCACCGGCACTCCTCCGGCACGGACCACCGCGGGGTGTTGGCCCTGGCGGACCTGGCGGGATTCGAAGCCGGGTACGAACCCGCCGCCACCGTCGAGTTCCGCGGGCACACGATCGCCAAGACCGGGCCCTGGGGCCAGGGGCCCGCGCTGCTGCAGACCCTGGCGATCCTCGACGGGTTCGAGGACCGGTTCCTGGACCCGTCCACCGAACTTGGAGCGCACACTATTTTGGAGGCGCTGAAGCTCGCGCTGGCCGACCGTGATGCCTATTACGGCGACTCCGACGTTCCGCTGGACTACCTGCTGTCCGCGGACTACTGCGCGGGCCGCCGTGCCCTCATCACAGACCGGGCGTCGCACGATTTCCGGCCCGGGAGGGTGCCGGGGCACGAGCCCTACCTCCCGCCGCTGCGGACGGAGTACGCGCCGCCCGCGCTGGCCCGCAGCGCGGCAGGCGCCGGCGTTGCCGGGCTGGGCGTCGGGGAACCTACTGTGGCGCCGACCGGGGAGACCCGCGGGGATACCTGCCACATCGACGTCGTGGACCGCTGGGGGAACATGGTCTCGGCCACGCCGTCGGGCGGCTGGCTGCAGTCCTCGCCCGCGATCCCGGAACTGGGTTTCTGCCTCGGCACCCGGCTGCAGATGACCTGGCTGGACCCCGGCACGCCGTCCACGCTGACGCCCGGCAAGCGGCCCCGCACCACCCTGACGCCGACTCTCGTGCTGCGCGGCGGCCGGGCTGTGACCGCACTGGGCTCGCCCGGCGGCGACCAGCAGGACCAGTGGCAATTGCCGTACCTGCTGCGGACCATCGTCGGCGGCTACTCGCCGCAGCAGGCCATCGACGCGCCCACCTTCCATACGACGTCGATGCCCGGCTCCTTCTGGCCGCGCACTTGGGAGCCGGGCGGCGCCGTCGTTGAGGACCGGCTGGGGGAGGACGTCATCGGGGGCCTTGAGCGCCGGGGCCACGTGGTCACCCGCGCGGGTGACTGGGCGCTGGGACGGCTGTCCGCCGTCGTCCGGGATCCCGCAACGGGGGTGCTGCAGGCCGCCGCGAATCCGCGGGGCGCGCAGGGGTACGCCGCGGGCCGATAGCGGGCGAACCGTTCTTAGCCGGAGGTCCGGAGGCGGTCCATGAAGCGGAGCGACTCGGCAACGATTTGCTGCTGCGCTTGTTCGCGGGTGGTGCCCGGTTCGCCGTCGCCGGGCTGCTCGCCATAGTCGCCGAAGAACGCATGCACGCCGCCCTGGACCGTTGCGAAGGTGGTGGTTGGCGGGAGCAGGGCCCTCGACGCCGAGATCTTATCCGGGGTGCTCAGCCCATCATTCGACCCGGAGATGGAGAGCACTGAGAGGTTCGGGGCATCGGCCATGTTCGCTGCCGGATAGGAGGCGAAGAGCAGGAGCCCGGCGACGTCGGGGTTCGAGGCCGCGAAGGCAGCGGCGCTCACACCGCCCAGCGAATGACCGCCGACGGCCCAGGACCCGATCTCGGGGTGCCGGTTCATGGCGGCGCGGGCCTGGTTGGTGTCCAGCAGGGAGACGCCGAGGGGTGCCTTCAGGATGATGACCAGATGGCCGGCGGCCGCGAGGGGCTGCAGCAGGTCCTGGTAGGCGTGTGCGTCGACCCTGGCGCCGGGGTAGAAGACGAGGCCCGTGGCGGCTGTGCCTGCCGGGGCAAGGGTGATTGAGGTGGCGTCTTCGGTACTTGACGTGGTCGCGGTGGCCGGGAGCGCCTGCCCGGGCTCGGGCTGGTGGGGGAACGGGTTGAGCCACAGCAGCGCCGCCATGATGCCCAGGACGGTGAGCCTGCCGGCGATCCCGCGGACCAGGCGCCACGTGGAAGCATCACCGCGGCGGCGGTACGTGCGCGGCTGCGGTTCTTTCGTCAGCTCCCGGTGCCTGATCAGGCTCAGCGCCCAGAGGATTCCCGCAGCGAGAGCGGTCACGAGGAGAGTCGGCAGGGCGGGGTGGCCGCCGAGGACGGCCGGGTTGCCGAGCAGCATCCAGAGCGGGACCACTATCAGCGCGGCGGCCGCGAGGGCGCCGCTCCAGGTCAGGAGCGAGGATTTCCAGCTCGCGCCCGGGCGCGGGGCCTCGGCGGGGTTCTCGGAACGAAATGGTCGGGTTTCCTTCACGGCTCGATGGTATCTCCATCATGGAGATACCTGTACGTCCACCAGCACTTAGGCCAACTCTCGTTGCTCGCAAATGAATCGGCAAAGTCTACGGCGATGGCCTCGGTCCGCAGTTCTACCTCGTCCCGTGAAGCCAGAGTCGACGCGGCCCGGCGGGGTGGCGGGAGGGCTCTGAGGCCTAATGTGTCGTCAGGCGTGTCGCCTCAGCGTCGCTGCCCGTCTCCCATTCCGGTCCCAGCGATGAGGATCCCGGGTTCTTGAGGAAATCAGCCAGCGCCGCCTCTACAGGACCAAGTTCGTTGACCAGCCGCGAAGGAATGAGACCCTTCACATCGCCCATCGGCACCTCCACCGCCTTGTCCGTCGGTTGCCCCGGCCGGACCAATACCGCCCATGACCTCTCGTCGGAAGCGTCAGAATTCCGGTGACAGACCATCCCGAGCCCCACACCGCCAGCCACCTCGAAACGGGCCGCCCCATGCTCTACGACCAGCCGGCCACCCGCTTTGCCGTCCAAGGCTTTCAGCGCAGCATTGGCCGCCTTCCGGGCTTCCGCCACGGTGTTGAGCTCGAGATCATCCACCGTCCATTCCGCCTTGACCATGCGGTGCTTGACGGCTTTCGTCCAGGCCGCTCCGAAATTGGCCCCTGCGATGAACCCACCAAACCATGCAATGCCCGGGACACCGCCCAAAGCGAACCAGACCCCAATGAACAGCACGAGCACCACGGGGCTGAGCCATCGCCAGGGCGGGGCAAAACGAACTAACCAGACGCCCACGGCGATCCCCGCCAGCAGGGCGATGACCTTTGGCCACGTCTGCTCCGTTGGCACCAACACCATCACCGCAATTGTGGCAATCAATACCACCCCACCGATGATCAATGAGTCCATCCCGGGACGCCGACGACTTTTTGCTGCCACTACCAATCTCCCTAACCTTGCTTCCGTTACCATCCGAGGGAGTTCTGTAAAGTATCCCCGCCGTAACCGACCGTGGCACCTGCGAGGGAGCCGCCCCACAGTCCCACGGTGTTTGTCTGGTTGAAGTTGAACATGCCGTCCCAGGTCCGCGGCGCAAAGTACGGCATCTGCCGCATCGTGCTTACGCCATTCTGTCTGAAAATCGGCACCTGCCCCAAAGGCAACGCGGACGCGCCCGCACCAAGCAACCCTGTCACCCCGGCCTTGGTGGGGTTAACGGGATCGCCGGCGACTACGTTCTCGAGCATCGACCCGGTTGCTGAACCAACGCCGCTGATGGCGGCCGTCGAACCTCTGGCAACCAATCCGGTCGAGGCAAACGACATACTCTTGGCGAGGCTTCCACCGGCCGGCCCGGCGAGGCCGCCGACGGCACCGGCGAAGCCACCGCCCGCGACCTTGCCCGCGAAGTCCCAGCCGTTGTTGATGCGCCCTCCGTTCTGAACCAGGTAGCCCGCCGCGCTTGCACCGGCGCCGAGGACACCATTGGCGCCCGCACTTACTCCCAAGGCCGCCGCGGCCTGTCCGGCCGGTGCACCTGCGAGGATGCTCTTCGTCCACATGGCAGCGCCGCCACCGGCAGCGCCAGCGGCCGCTCCCACGGCGGTGCTGCCAAGGACGGACCACCAATTGACAGAGCCATTCTGTGCTTTTTGCGAAAAGACCGAAAGACCGCCGGAGGTCAAAGCCCCGGCGATGGCTCCAGCCGCGATGATATTGAGCCCGGGGACGAACATCGCAGCGATGCCGCCCGCCACGGCGAGCCCCGCGACCACATACTCCCAGTGACTTCCGGCCGACTGGTCGTAGGCCTTCAGCTCAGCGTCAGTGAGGGGCCGCAGCCCGGTGGGGTCGGTGGTGTTCAGCGGGTTGTTGCCGGCGTAGGCGTAGGGGTTTCCGTCCCAGCCTGCGCCGAGGACGGGGGAGAGGGGGTCGGTGGCGAGGAAGCCCCGGGTGGCGGGGTCATACGCCCGTGCCCCGAGCCATTCCAGGCCCGCGATGTCCAGGCCGCCGTTGCCGGTCAAGGTGATCCCGGCAGGCAGCACACCGACCAACCCGGACGCCGCACTCAAACCGGCGATACCAGGACCGGCGGTGCCGCCCGGACTCGGGGCAGGAACTGGCAGCGCGCCGACGACGGCCCACGGGTCGGTCTGGTCGGTCGGGCGGGCCGCGCGCCAGCCCGGCGCCGTCCAGGCGTCCCCGAGGCCGGTGACACCACCGGGCAGGGGGAGGACCAGTGCCCCGCCGATGCCGGTCAGGGTGGGGATCGGGCTGGCGGTGTCCCACCACAGTTCCGACCCATCGATGGCGGCGAGCTCGCCCAGGGCGTCCACCCACAGCTCGTGCCGGGACGTTGCCGCACCGTCCGGTGTGCGCTCGGTGGCGCTCTCCAGGTACCCGGTGTGGCCCCAGGCGTACTCGGTCCAGGACCCGTCGGTGCGGATCTGCCGGGTGCGGCGGCCCAGTCCGTCATGGACGTACTCGGTCCGGGAACCGTCGGGTTCGGTGACGGACAGCAACTGCCCGGCGGGGTCGTAGCTGTAGGTCCGCGAGCCGGCCGGTGTGGTCTCGCGGAGAAGCCGGCCGCCGGCGTCGTATTCCCACTCCGACGACGGGACAGGGAGTGCCGGGTCCCCGGTGCCGGTGGTGGCGGCCGAGACCATTTGCCCGGCGCCGTCGTAGCCAAACCGGGTCACCGCGCCGGCCCGGGTCAGGGCGGTGATCCGGCCGTCCCCGTCCCCGTCCCGGCCGATCAGCGTGACATCGGCCGGGCCCGGGTTCGTCGGGTCCGTGCGGACGTGTTCGGTGAGGTACCCGTTCCGGTAGGCCCATTCCTGCATCAGATGTCCAGCGGTGGCGGAGGTGATACGCCCCGAGGCGTCGTAGGCAAACACGGCTTCCCCGAGCCGGGGGTTATGGACGGCCGCGAGCCGACCGGCTGCGTCCCGCGTGTAGGTGGTGGTGGTTCCGTGGGCGTCCGTGAACGCAGTGCGGTTCCCGTCCGCGTCATACCTCCAGGACAACCCCCGGGACCCGCGGGTGCGGGACGTCAGCAGCCCCCTCCGGTCGAAGCCCAGTTCGTGCTCCACCGCCAGACCGTCCGGAGCAGTGTGATCGGTGATGATCATCCGGCGGCGGAGCGGGTCGCGTTCGACGCCGGCGATGAGCTTCCCATCGTAGGAGGTGGTGGCTTCCCGCCCGGCGGCATCGTAGGTCCAGGTGGTGGTGTGCCCGTCCGGGTCGGTCCGGGAGAGCTGCCGCCCGGCCGGATCATACGTCGCCGTGGTCATCCGCCCCAGCGGGTCGCTCACCGAATCGACCTGGTCCGTGGCGGTGTAGGTCCGGGTGGTCACCCCGCCCAGGGGGTCAGTGATCCGGACCAGGCGCCCGCGCACGTCGTATTCGAACCGGGTCCGTCCGCCGACGCCGTTGACGGTCTCGGTCAGTTCCCCGGCGGCGTTGTATTTGAACCGGCGGGTGCCGTACCAGGTGTCCTGGGCGAAAGTCAGCCGCCCGGCTTTGTCGTAGCCGTACCGCGACACGCCCTGGCCGGGGGAGCGGCGGAGGATCGGCCGTCCGCACGCGTCGTACTCGAAGGTCTCGACCTCGCCCGTCGGCAGGGTGCGGGCGGCGACCCGCTGATCGGCGTCGTAGGCCAGTTCTGTGACGGCGCCGAGCGGGTCCGTGGTCCGCCAGGGCCGCCCGCAGGCGTCGTACTCGTACGCGGTGACGGCACCGGCGGGGGAGGTGATGGAGGTGATTTTCCCGGCCACGTCCCGGCCCAGGACCGTCAGGCTGCCTTCGCCGTCGACGAGTTCCACCGGGTTTCCCGCTGCATCATAGGAGACGAGCTCCGCAGAGCCATCCACTCCCTGCACCCGCGTGGGCCGACCGTACCCGTCAAAGCTGTACGTCGAGGACGCGAACGCGTCCGTCAGGGTGGCCGTGCCGGCCTTGCGGTCGGTGGCGGCGTCCGTGCGGACACCGGTGGGGTCGACGACGGCGGTCAGGGCGCCGACCTTGTCGTACTCCCGGATCCAGTCGTGGCCGGCAGGGTCGGTGACCCCGACCAGCCGGGACAGCGTGTCATGGGCGAAGCCCCACCGGGCGCCGTCCGGCAGCACCGCACCCGTGACGTTGCCGAGCTCGTCGAAGACCCGCTCAGTAGCGCGGCCCAACGGATCCACAGTCCGGACCAGTTCACCATTGACGGCGTATTCGAGTTCGGTCCGCCCGCCGTCCGGGGCGATAAACGCCGTCGGTCGCCCCGCCGAATCGTGCTCGAAGGACCAGACGGCGCCGTCCGGATCTTCACGCCGCACCAACAACCCCGCCGCGTCGTAGGCGAAACGGGTCTCAGCGCCGGACGGGCTGACCGCCGCAACCGGACGGCCGGCATGGTCACGGACGATCCTCGCGACGTCCCCTGCGGCGTTCCGGGTCGAGACCAGGTCCCCGAACCCGTCATACTCAAACTCGACAGCCACCCCTACCGGGTCCACGATTCGGGTCAGCAGCCCGCTCCGCCACTCCAGCTCGGTGCGCCCGCCCAGCGGGTCCAGGATCACCGAGGGTTCCCGCGACACCTCATCGGCATACTCATAGGCGATTACGGAACCGGTCTCCGTCACCAGGGTGGTGATCCGGTCCTGCTCGTCCCAGCCGTAGGTGAGGTCAGCGCCTTCCGGGGTGACGGTCCTGATTTTCCGTCCCCGCCCGTCATAGCCATGCACGGTGACAGATCCGTCCCGCTCCGTGAAGGCCACCAGGTTGCCGTGGCCGTCATAGGCCATGGACTGCCGCTGATCATGGGAATCGAGCACGCCGACCAGGCGGCCCTTCGCATCGGCGACCCAGGAGTTGGACCGGGTACCGTCCTCATCCGAGACCACCGTGACACGGCCCGGCAGGTACGCGAACCGGGTGCGGCGCCCGTGCTGGGTGACCTGCAGGACAACCCTGCCGCGGTCGTCGTAGGTGTTCTCGGCCTCGAGAACCCCCGCGGCCGAGACCACGGCCGCGATCAGGCCCTGCTCATTCCACCGGTACGTGCGCGCGCCCAGTTCCGTCGCCACGCTTGTCAGCCGGCCGGCGTCGTCGTAGCCGTAGTCCACCCGGCGCCCGTCCGAGGCTCGCACCGCGGCAACGAGGCCGTCCACGTGCTCGACGACGAGGAAGCGGCCCCGCGCATGCGCCAGGCGTGTCACCGGTCCGGCGCCGCCGGCCACGACGTCCGCCCCGCCGTCGACGCTCTTTTCCCGGAGCGCGGACACTGTCCGGCCGGGCCCGGACCCGGCACCGAGCCAGACGCCGGCGAGGCTGTACGCCCACCACGCACCCTGATTGTCCCGGACCACCAGGAGCTCCGCCGTACCGGCCGGCAGGGAGCCCAACTCCGCCGGGCCACCCGCCGTTACGGGCTCGCGGGCGAGCCAGTAGTTCTCGCCCGCTGCGCGACCCCAGCCGGTTCCCTCACGGGGGAACTCGACCGCCCGGCCGTCGGCCATCACCCAGCGGCATCCCTCATCGGAGAGCGTGAGGTGCTGGTCCAGCACCGAGGCCCACCCCGGACCGAACACGCCGGGCACATCCAAACCGGACGCCAGCGAGTTGTACATCCGCGACAGCACCAGACTGGAGGCGACCCCGGCAAACCCCAGATCCGTTTCCGGCTCGATGAAGTTTCCGGTCGAGGTGTTTACGGGATCATTCGCGTATCCGCTGGTGGGCATGGCGCCTGCTGCGGTGGGCGGAGCGATCACCAGCCCGGACCGGTTGGCGCCCACGCCAGCCGCTGCCAGTGCCTCATTCACCGCCGCGTCCGAGAGCGTGGAGATCTTCCCCTCGCCGCCGGCGGCGGCAAACGCGTCCGCGACAGTCACCGCCCATTTCGCGTCGTTCTCGTTGGCGTTCAGGTAGTTGCGGTACGCGCTGATAACCCCTGAGGCCTCGACCGATCCCCAGTAGCAGTTGGCCGCGAACGAGGAAAGTTTCCCCTCCAGTGTGCCCGGAGCGGAGGCCAGCCCGTCGTCCAGGCCGCGGGCGCTGGCCGCGAAGGACCTCAGATTCTCCGGACGCGCCGAGGACGTCCCGCCCCCGTACCCACCGCCGGGCGGCGGGGTCTCCCGGGAGCCCGTGCTGACGCCGGTCGGGGCAAACACCGGAGCCTTCCCCGTTGCCCCGTTCGGCCGCGCTTCCTCACCGAAGAGCCAGTCACCGGCCTGCTCCAACAGGTTCCGGTCATTGTGCCGCCGGACCCACTCGTTGTTCTTCTCACGCCGGGCGTCCTCTTCGTGCCCGGCGTCGATCATTTGCCCTACGTATCCGGCCACCGTCCGCAACGCCGAGACCAAGGCATTCGCGTCATTCCGCGCCGTGGCTGCATTCGCCTCGAAAAGGTCCGAGAAATGCCCCTTGAAGTCCTTCTTCGCGGAAGCGACGTACGACGTGCGCGAAGCGGACTGCTCCTCAAGCCGTGACGCCGCCGCCTCGAAGGCGGACTTCACCGACCCGGCCACGGCGTAGTTGAACCGCCCGCCGTCAGTGGCATCCGAAGCCGGCAACAACGGCACCTCAACGAACTCGGTCACAGCCAAAGCCCCCCAATGAACAAGAACTGGAATAGGAAGAACAACAAGCGGAACGGCCAGGCAGCCGGCCGCTCACCCAAGCGGCGCGGCTACCCGGCCCTCACATCACCGAATATGGGCTCAGGCGCCGCCGCCGGCTGCGAAAATGTCCTGCGAGATCTTCTGCAGCTGCCCGCGCAGCTGCTCCAGCTCTTCCTTGGCCTTGTCCAGGGCAGCCTTCGTTTCCGGCCACGTCGAACCACGGAATTCCGCCGCCAAGGGACCGTCCCAGACGTTCGGATCCGACAAGACGCGTCCCTGCGCGTCCAGCGCGGAGATCTGATCGGTGAAGCCGCCGTTGATGATCGACTGCACCTGCCCAATCGCAGCTTTCGCCTGCTCCGTAGACAACACACGTGACATAGAAATTCCTCCCAAGTGACAACCGCTTCTCCGCCGGACCCGTAATCGTCGGCGATTGGACGCTGCCGAGGCTACCAATACCCGTCAATAAATCCAACAAAAGGAAAAACAGTGGGCTGATCATCTCGCTGCGGTGTGGAAACCTATCCAGCACAAACCACAATTAGTCCATTCGTGAGATCAACCCCGTATCATGCTGAAGGCACCATGAACGAAGAGGGGACGATCATGCCGAGACGCACTAACACGCACCAGCACAACCCGAGGGGCCGCACCGCTCCAGGGCGGGCGCTGGGCGCTGTCCTTGCCGTTCTGGGGCTGATCGCGACGACGTCGTGCACCGGCGCCCCCGTGGCGGAGCCGGTGTCCAACCCCGTCAAGCTGCTGCAGAGCGTGCGGGTCGGACTCTCCCCGTCCGCCGGCGTGGAGACGATCGACGGCACCACCATTTCCGTGTCTGCGGCCGGCGGCTCGTCCGCGGAGGACACGAAGTACGACGCCGCCCAAGTAGTGGGCGAACTGCCGGTCCGGGTGAGCCTGCAGTACCGGGCCGGGGACAGGTCCGGCTCCGACCTCACCGAGCTTCGCGGCCATACCGGGCCGGTGGAGATCGACCTGACCTTGGAGAACCTCACGGTCAAGCCGCGGGTCATCGAATACGATGCCGCGGGTCAGGCCCGTTCCGACACCGCACTGGTCGGTGCCCCGCTGACGATTGCCGCCTCGACGACGCTCCCCGGCGTGCGGGCCGGCGACGTCGCCGCGGGCGCCGCGGACGGCGGGACAGGCACCAATGGTGTGCTGAGCAGCACCGAGGACGGCTCCACGGTGGTGCAATGGGCCACCGTGCTGGCACCGCCGCGTTCCGGTGCGAGTACTACACTGCGCCTCGTCGCGGACGTCCGGGACTTCCAGGTCCCCACCTTTGACGTGGCGGTCCAGCCCGGACTCAACACCGACCTCAGCGCCGACGGCGTGCTCGCCGGCGCGTTCTCCTCCGGCTCAGGTTCCGAGATGGAGCTGCAACGCCGCACCATCTCGCTGGTCTCGGACGTCAACACTGTGCTGGCGAAGGCCGGATCCACCATCACCGATGTGCGGCGGAACCTGCAGGAGACCTCCCAGACCCTCGGCGCGAAGACCGCGGGCGAGCTGCGCGATAACTCCACGGCGCTCGCCGCGACCATGGTGGACCTGAAGGGGCAGCTGAAGACTCTCGGCACTGACCTGGAGACCGCCACGAAAACCACGCAGTCCACGACGGCGGCCCAGCTGAAACAGACCGTCTCCGCCGTGGACGCGATGCTGGGCGACACCTCAGCCGTGCCCGCGACGGCTGCGATCGACGGCGAGGGCTGCACCGCCGACGTGCCCAAATCCGGCAGGGCGGCCACCGTCTACTCCAGCGTCCTGACCATGGCGTCCCAGCTCGACGCCTACGCAAAGGTCAGTGCCGGCTGCCGGGACACCGTGGCGGGCGCCATAAAGACCACCATGGGCCCCGACGCCCCCACTGCGGAGCTGTGCGCCGAGCAGGGCTCGATGACCTGCTCTCTCTACGGCTCCGCCGTGACCGTGACCGGGGCCCTGCTGGGCCTGGTAAAGAAGGGTGACGAGCTCGTGGCGGGCCTGCAGCCGCAGGTGGTCGAGGGCGCCATCAAGGATCAGGAGGCCGCCGCCGCAACACTGCGGCAGGTGCGCGCCGACTTCGCTGGAATCCTCGACGGCGCCAAGACCCCCGAGGACTACGAGACGGCCCTCGCAAACGTGACCGACGCGATCAAGTCCGCCCGGGCCTCGGTCGGCGCGACCCGTGACGCCGCCGCGACGGCCCGCGACAGAATCGACGGCCTGCGCCAGAAGCTGATCGGCATCGGAAAGACCGCGCAGGGTGCCAGGAGCGAAGTGGGTGACAGCTCGCTGCTGAACGGCTCGATGACGCAGCAGACCCGGCGGCTCGCCGACGAGCTGTGCAAGATGGCCGACGGCGCCCTCCCGCGCGAGGGCCGGCTGTCCGCCGAGCAGGCGGAGCGGCTGCGCTCCTACTTGACGTCCGCCCCGTGCGAGCCCGCGGACGGGAGCAACGACCCGGCGCAGGAACTGCGCCCGCCGTTGGGCTTCAAGGATCCGCTGGACGCACGGCTGGAGGGCCAGGCCGCCGCCTGGGACGCGGTCCTCGCGGCCACCGACACCACCGCCCCGGACCAGGCAATCGGCCAGTCGTTCACTAACCTGACGGCGACCATCGATGCCATCGACGCGAAACTGGAGGCCATTAGCGAGGCCACGAAGGCACTCGACAGCGCCGCCACGGGCAACGTCACCAGCACCAGGCACGGGCTCGAGGCCCTGAACGACGCACTCGGCGACGCGATTGACTCATCCTCCCGGGTCGGCACGACGCTCGCTACGCTGAAGGAACAGCAGGACGGGCTCGGCGAGAAGATCAGGCAGTCCCTCCGCGACGCCTCGGCCGAGACCGCCGCCGAAGTCTACAAAACCGTGGATGAGCAAGTGCGGCAGGTATCCGAGATCGGAGACGCGGGCTCCGAGGCCGTGATTACGGCCTTCAACCGGTCCATCTCGGGGTTGAAGTCCACGTCGGACGAGGTGGTGAACGACGCCGAGGGGACGGTGAACAAGCAGCGGGACGAACTGTTCCGGCAGAGCGACGCCCTCGCCGGTTCCCTGGCCAAGGGCACACAGTCCTCGCTCGCGAACATCGCCTCCAGCACCTCCGGCTCGACCCGTGACGTCGAGGGCGCCAGCGCACTCCTGGCCTCAAGCCTCAACAAGGTCATGCTCGACCTCGGCGACCGCTCGGTGAACGGATCCGGCCTCCTCGGTTCCATGGCCGCCAGCGCCGCCAAAGCCGACACCGCTGACTACCAGCTGGCACTGGCATCCCAGAACGCCGAAGGATACGCCAACATCCGCTCCCGGGACGTGGCCGGGCTGCTGCTGCGCCAGGCACAATTCAAGGCCTCACTCACCGCGGTCGATGAACTGCCACCGTTCCACCTCGAGGTGCCGCAGGGCGCCAAGTCGCAGACCCTGTACACGCTGAAGATCGGCGGCGCCGCATGAGCCCCCGCAGCCGGCTGATGACCCTGATCGCCGCGGGGGCCGTTGTCCTGGTCGTGGCGGCGATCGCCCTGACAGCGACACTGAACCGCCCCAAGGAGGCACCCCGGCCCGATCCGGTGGCCGCAACGGTTCCGGTCGCGCTGAAGGCCGAGGGTCTGCCGAAGGACTTCTCCCTCGGCGTCGTCCTCACACTGGGCCAGTCCGGCGAGCCCGGTTCCGAGTACAACCGGGCGGCACAGGGCGCGATCGTCGCCGCAAAGCGCTTCGCCCTGGGCGGTGCCGCCGTCGCCCTCACCGCCCAAAACGACCACGGCACCGAGGACGGCGCGCGCGGCGCCGTCCTCGCGCTCGCCGAGCAGGGAGTCTCGGGTGTGATCGTGGCGACCACGGGCCCCCAGGCCCGGGCCGCGGCAAAGACCGCCGGAGAGCTGGGCCTGCCGGCAATCCTGCCCTACGCGCAAGCACCGGACCCCGCACCGTCCACCTGGACTACGGGGCCCTCACCCGCATCCGTCGAGGCTGCTCTTCGCACCGCCCTGAAGGGCAAGAGCAGGGTGCTGCTCGTCGGTGACGGCGGCGAGGTCCCAACCTCGGTCGGGATCTCGCAGACCCTGAACCTCGACACTTTCGGCCAGGTGACGGATCTGGCCCAGGAGGCCGCCATCCGGACAGGCGACCAGCTGCGGCCGCCGGCGGGGGATGCCCCCGCCGGCGCCGCATCCGCGAGGGTCGCCGAGCCCGCGGATGCAGTGGTCGTCTCGGCCGCCACCCCGCAGCGGCTGGCCCGGCTGGTGCAGGCCCTGCAGTCCCGCGACGTGTCTGTCCCCGTGGTCCTTGCGGACGGCGCCACCGCACCGGCGTTCGCTTCCACGCTCGCCGAACTCGACGGCGCCGCCTCCGGGCAGCTGGTCAGCGTTGCCCCGGCCGCAGACGATGCCACGGCGCTCCAGCAGGATGCCCGGGGGCGCGGCATGTCCGCGTTCCTTTCCGCCGTGCGACTGGCGTCCGCCGACCCGGAGCTCAAGAACCTGACGGGCGACGCCCCGTTCGCCGCGGACGCATGGGCGGCGGACTCCAGCAGCCATGACGCCGTCGTCGCCCTGGTGCGGGCGGCCGCATTGGCCGGAAGCGGAGACCCGGCCAAAGTCGGTGCGGCGCTGCGCACCGCGTCCCTCGGCCCCGGGGAGGGCATCGCGGGCCCGGCGCTGGACTTCTCGCGTTCCGCGGCGCTGACCGCGGACGCCATCCCGGTTTACGCGTCCGCTCAGGACCTGGGCCTGCGGCCTCCGGATGAGAACGCCCCGCGGCTCGTCTGGGTGCCGGCGCCGGCAAACCCCTGACCATGCTGCCCCCGGCGCCTACCGCGCCGGCGGGTCACGAATCCACGACGGAAGGAGCGCCCCGGTGCGTGTGCTGATCGACCTGGACGAGCGTGCTTTTGAGTGCGAGGTGGCTCAGGCCGCGCCGGCCACCACACTGTCAGATGTCGTGGAGGCCGCCGGCGGCCCGCGCCTGACACCCGACGAGGCGGTGTTCGTGGACGAGGCCGAGGTGCGTGGTTCCACTCCCGTCTCGGAGCTGATCCTCCTGGAGGGAACCCGCATCGCGCGGGCGCCGTGGCAGATTCCGCAACGCGTGCGGGGCTGGAGCGTCACGCTCGCCGGCGGTGAGCGCACCGGCGGCGTGATTGAAGTTCCGCACGGACGGGAGATGCTCATCGGCCGGTCCCCCCACGCCGATCTGAGCCTTCCCACCGAGAGCGCGTCCTGGGACCACTGCCGCCTGCGCCGGGAAGAGGACGGACTACGGGTGCTGGACAGCGGGTCCACGAACGGCACCCTCGTCAATGGCGAGCCGGTCGGGGAGGACGGCGTCCTGGTCACCGAAACCGCCACGGTCACGGCGGGCGGCACGGTGCTTCTCCTGCGCCGGTCCCTGGACGAGACTCCGGCCCCGGTGCCCGGCAGCCTGCACAACCTCACACCGGCGGCGACCGCGCCCTTCAACCGGCCCCCGCGGCCCGGGCAGGCTCCGGCCGGCGACCCGCTGGTCCCGCCCGGACGCAAGGACGTGCCGCCCGCCAGCAAGTTCAGCTACATCACGGTGCTGGCGCCCCTGGTGATGGCGGCCGCGATGGTGCTGATTCTGCGGGATCTGCGCTTCGCGATGTTCGCCATGCTCAGCCCGGTGATGGCCGTAGGCATGTGGTTTGAACAGAAACGCCGTCATGCCCGGGGCCTGAAGGAGGAGGACACACGCTTCGACGGGGCGCTCGAGGAGTTCGAGCAGCAGGTCCGCGCCGCCGCCGCAGCAGAAACCGCGCGGCGTCATCGGATGATCCCCGACCCCGCCACCGTTGTCCGGCGCCCCGCACTCCCGGCCACGTCCTTGTGGCAGCGGCGCGGGGACGCCGACGACTTCCTGGCCCTGCACGCCGGGACAGGTGACGTGCCCTGGAAGCCCGACGTCGACCGTACGGCCGGGGCGCGGCTGGACGGCAAGGTGAAAGACTCCCTCGCGGCGGCGCGCCTGCAGGCCGCGCCCGTGCTGGTGGACCTGACCGACGCCGGCGTGGTGGGTCTCGTGGGACCGCGGGAGGGGGCGCTGGCGCTCGCACGGTCCCTCCTGGCCCAGGCCGCAGTGCACGTGGGACCGGCAGACCTGACCGTCGGCGTCTTCTGCGACGCCGGGCGCGCTGACGAGTGGGAGTGGGCCTCATGGCTGCCGCACACGCGCCAGGCCGGCAGCAGCACCGGCGAGCGGTGGATGTCCGCGCACCGCGAAACCAGCATCGCCATGCTGCGCACGCTCAAAGACACCGCCCAGGAACTGCCCACACCGGCGCTGCTGGTAGTCCTGGACTCGGAGGTGCTCACGGAAGGCAGGGACGCCCCGGCGCGGGCCCTGCTCGGCCTGGGCCGCACCGCGCCCGGAAGCCCGGTGAACCAGCAACAGCGCCGGGTCGCGGGTATCGTCATCGCAACGTCCGAGGAACAGCTGCCGGCCTCCTGCACCTCGATCATCACGGTGGACTCGGACGCCGCGGCCACCGTGTACCAGCCGGAGGACCTGACCCGCGTGGAGGACGTCATCCTGGCGGGCCTGGACCGGGAGGAGGCCCTGCGCTGCGCGATGCGCGTGGCGCACTTCGACGATCCGGAGCTGAGCGTGCCCGGCGCTTCACTGCCCTCGCTGGTGCGGCTGCCCGGGCTCCTCGGCTATGACCGCCCCGACGCCGCCACGATTCGTCGCCTGTGGCAGGCTCCCACCGGGGTCTCCACGCCGGTCGGCACGGGGGAGAACGGCGCCCTGACCCTGGACCTGGTCAAGGACGGCCCGCACGGCCTGGTCGGCGGCACCACCGGCTCCGGCAAGTCCGAGTTCCTCCGCTCGCTCGTGGCCGGCCTCGCGGCCCGCAACGATCCGACCCGGCTGAATTTCATCCTCGTCGACTTCAAAGGCGGGGCCGCCTTCAAGGCCTGCGAACGGCTTCCGCACACCATCGGTACCATCTCCAATCTGGATGAGCAGCTCGCCGATCGCGCCCTCCGGGCCCTGGAAGCGGAGATGGAGCGCCGCCAGAGGGTCTTCGCGGAAGCCGGCGAGGGGATCGATAACCTGAACGCCTACCTGGCCACGAACCCGGCCGAGCCCATGCCCCGGCTGCTGTTGGTGATCGACGAATTCGCCATGCTGGCCAAGGACTTCCCGGATGTGCTCAAGGCGCTCGTCAGCGTGGGCGCGGTGGGCCGCACCCTGGGCGTGCACATGATCCTGGCCACGCAGCGCCCGGCCGGCGTCGTCAGCGACGACATCCTGGCAAACACAAACCTCCGGGTGGCCCTGCGCGTGCAGAGCCGCGACGACTCCAATAACGTCATCGGGGTCCCTGCCGCCTCGGCAATCGGCCGGGACCAGATGGGCCGCGCATTCGTCAAACTCGGCCAGGACGACATCACACCCGTGCAGACAGCCCTCGTGACCGGGCGGGCGCAGCCCGGCGTCGGGCCCGCTGTTGACGTGCGCGAGGTACGCCAGTTCGGCGTCCCCGTCCCCGCGGCGGCCCCGCCGCGGTCCGCGGCAGTGGACGAAAACGACCTTGACCTCCTCATCGACGCGGTCCTCGAAGCGAACGCGGAGGCCGGGTACGCCCCGCCGCGGCAGGTCTGGCCCGAGGCCCTGGGCGAGCGGGTGGAGCTGGAGGGTTTCCTGCCGCACCCGGACGCGGGCCTGCCTTCGGTGGGCGCGGTCCGGAACTCGTCTGTCCAGGTGGCCATCGTGGACGAGCCGGAGCTGCAGCGGCAGTCCGCGGCAGGATGGGACATGTCCGCCGGGAACCTGATGCTCATGGGCGTGGCCGGCTCCGGCACGAGCACCACGCTGGCCTCGATCGCGCTGACCCTCGCGAAGGACGCCGATCCGGCCGGGCTGGACCTGATGATCCTCGACATGGGTTCCCGCGACCTTGAGCCGCTCGAGCGGCTGCCGCACACCGTGGCGTATGTGGGCACCGGTCCCGGCGCCAAGGAGCAGCAGGCCCGCTTCCTGCGGCACCTGAACACCGAGCTGGAGCGCCGCCGTGCGGAGCCTGGCAGGCACCGCCGTACCGTGGTCCTGCTGGACGGACTGGCCTCGCTGCGGGACGAGTTCCAGGATTTCGAAGGGCAGCAGCTGCTCGCGCTGCTTTACCGGGCGTACGCGGACGGCCCGGCGCTGGGACTGTCCTTCGCGGTTTCCACCACCCGTGCCAAGGCGGTGCCCTCGGCCATGAACGAGGTGACGCTGCAGAAGTGGCTGTTCCGGCTGGCCGACGCCTACGACTACTCCTCGCTCGGCGTCCGGGGCAAGGAGATCCCTGCCGCGCTGCCCGGGCGCTGCGTGGATCCCCGCACCGCGCTCCAGATGCACGTGGCCACCCCCGGCATCGGGGTGGAGGCTGCCGTGGATCGCGTCCGGCACAGCTGGGCGGATGCCGCCGCGAAGGCCCCGGCGATCAGGCGCCTGCCCTCCGCTGTCACGATCCCGGAGCTGGGCGTGGAACCCCGGCTGGCGGACGAGCCCTGGCTCATCCCGGTGGGAATGCGGGAAGCGGACCTCGCCCCGGCCTTCCTGGAGGTCTACGAGGGCGAGCACGTGCTCGTCGCCGGGCCCGCCCGGTCCGGTAAGTCCACGCTCCTGTTGGCCTTGGCCGCCGCCCTGCGCGGCGCAGCCACCTCCCGGGGACCGGCGCAGGTGTGGGGCATCTGCGATCGCCGTTCGCCCCTGGCAGCCGCCGGCCTGGACCGCGCGGCCGTCGGCGCGGACGAAGTGCCGGCCCTGCTGGCCTCATTGCGGCTTGAGCGGGGCCCGGTGTTCCTGTTGATCGACGACGCCGAACGCTTCGACGACGCCGATCAGTCCATCGCGGGGGCCGTGACGTCCGGGCAGCCGGGGCTGTGCGTCATCGCTGCCGGACGGGCCGCGGACCTCCGCGGGCTCTACAGCCACTGGACCAGGACGCTGCGCAAGTCCCGCCTGGGCGTGCTGCTGCAGCCGGATGTGGATTACGACGGCGAGTTGCTGGGCGCCGCACTGCCGCGCAGGGCGCCCGTGGCGCTGACTGCCGGGCGTGGATATCTCGGCGTCGGCGGCCAGGCGGCGCTGATCCAGTCGATCAGCACCGGGGGCTGAGCGCGGCGGCGAACGCCGGCTCGGAACCTGCCCGGAAGAGGGCCTCTGTGAACAAGATCGAGAACGTTGGAGGGTACGGCATGCAATTCGCACAGACGGGCCAGGCGCTGGGAGCGTCCTACCGCTTCGGCGAACGGGTGGGCTCCGGCGCCGTCGGTGAGGTCTGGACAGTCACCTCGGCCGACGGCCGGACGTTCGCTGCCAAGGTCCTGCGCCCGGAGCACGCTGACGATCCCTCGCTCGTCGAGCGGTTCGTCCGCGAGCGTTCCGTACTGCTGGGGCTGCAGGACTCCCACATCGTCACCGTGCGGGACATGGTGGTGGAGGGCCCGCGGCTGGCCATCGTCATGGACTACGTCGCGGGAGGCTCGCTGCGTGAGGTGGTGGAGCAAGCCGGCCCGCTGCGTCCCGCGGATGCCCTCAATGTCGCCGCCGAAGTGTTCGACGCACTGGCGTTCGCTCACTCACGGGGTGTGACGCATCGCGACATCAAGCCGGACAACGTGCTCCTGGTCCGCCCGTGGTCCGAGTCCGGTGCGGGCGACGTGCGGGTCTCCGACTTCGGCATCGCCGACGTCGTAGGCGAGCGGATCCGCCAGACGACCGGTCTCATCGGCACACCGCAGTACATGCCTCCGGAGCTCATCAGCCAAGGCCGGTCCGGCCCGGCGGGCGATGTGTACTCAACGGGCGTCCTGCTCTATGAGCTTCTTGCCGGGCGCACTCCCTTCGCGGGGCCGGGCCCGGACTTCAGCGTCGCCTACCGCCATGTTTCCTCGCGCCCGCCACGGATTCCCGTGGACGACGCCTTGTGGGACATCCTGGACGGACTCCTGTCCAAGGACCCCGCCCGGCGCCCCACGGCGCATGAGGCCGCGGCCTCGCTCCGGCGTCTCGCGCCGCGGCTTGCCGGCAGCGCCGCGATGGGGCGCGCCGTGGCCCCGGAGGACTTCGACGCCGTCGAACGGCCGGCCACCGTGGTCCGGGGCGCCTTCACGGATGAGGAACTCACCGCCTTCGCGTCCGCGTCGCCGGTTGACCACGCCGCCGAGGCGCCCGAGCTCGGGGAGGCCGGCAGCGCAACCATCGCCCGCCCGATCCCGCGCCGCGAGGTGCGGCCCCGGCCGCAGGCCCGGCCCGAGCAGAGGGATGCCGGCCCGTTCTGGCGCACCCGGAAAGCGCTGCTCCTGGCCGGCGCCGCGGCCCTCCTCCTCGTCGCGATGGTCGCCGGATTCGTCGTCCTCTCCCCGGCGGGGCAGGACAGAGCGGCCGCGCCGGGCGGCGATCCGGTGTCCAGGCAGCTGCAGGACCCGGCCCTTCCCACCGGCCTGACGATCTCGCGGGAGGCCTCCTTCGAGCCGTCCTCCGGCCAGGTCCGGCTGAAGGTGGGGTACGCGGCGCAAAAGGCGCCGCTGTCCGGCGACTTCCTTGAGGTGCTCCCGGACCTGGCCGGCGGGGACGCCTGCCCGACGGTCACCTGGGACGGGGCCTCGGTGAGCCGGAATCAGGCCTCGATCACCGGCCTGGATGTCCAGTGCGGCTGGAAGATCTCAGGGCTGGAAGTCCCGGCAGGAGGGTCGGTACAGGTGACCGCGACGGTGCCGGCGTCGTCAGCTGACCCGCAGGTGCTCGACGCGTGGCTGCGCGCCGTGTCGGAGGGGACCAACGCCGCGACGCAGGACCCCACCGTCAAGGGGACCGCCTATCCCGTGCAGCGGCTCAAGGGCGTGGAGGTGCTCACTCCGGCGCGCGTCGTGACGCCCAGCCCGCTGAAGATCACCCTGGTTCCGGTGTGGGCCGGCGGCGCCGACGAGCTGAACCCGATGTACGTCAGTCCGGCGTCGGGCAAGCCCTCGCAGATGCTGGCCGCGGTCGGCGGCGGGGAGAAGGGGGTACGGTTCTCCGACGGTTGCGGCGGGGCGCTGGCGGTGGACAGTTCGGGGCTCACCGTGACCGCCCTGCAGATCACGCCGCAGTGCACCGTCCGGGCCAGCGTCGGGAACTTCACCGAGCTGCAGTCCCCGCCCTTCGGGATCACCTCGCGGGAGAACGCGCAGGGCTGAGGGCCTACGCCTGGGCGCCGGCCGGAGGCAGGCCGCCTGCCGGCCGTGCGAGGGCCCGCGGCCGGCCGAACCGGGTGTGGACGCCCGGCGAGTAGAGCACCGATGCGGGCGGTCCGGCCACGTCGATCCCGGCGGCGCGCACCAGCTGGTCCTCGAGCACTGTGACTTCCGCCTGGTACAGCGGCCAGGCGCTGTGTGTGTTCGGAACGTAGAGGGTGCGGCCCCTGAACCGATAATGCAGACCAAACCGCGCCGTGAGGTGAACGGACAGGGGATCGGTCGCTTCGGCGTCGAGCTTGGGGACAACGGTGAAATCGCTCCCGGCGCCGCCCCGGAAGCGGCGGACGGCGTACCCGGAGCTCCGGTGCACGTGGCCCGCAGGATCCCAGGCGAGGCCATTCAGGAAGCCAGTGCGCGACCACACGTACGGGATCCCGGCAGCCCGCGCGGTGAGCACCACAGCCAACCGCGACGCGTCCAGGCTGAGGAAGACCACGCCCCGGGTCCCGTCCGGTTCCCGGGAGTAGAGGCGCACGTTGATCTCGGTGAAGGTCCCGAAGTAGGGGACGCCGGGTCCCTGCCCCAGGCCCGCGCTGCGCATCCGGAATCCGACCAGACCCACCCACGCGGATCCGTCAAAAGTGTCCGGGGCAACGCCGGGAGGCATGTACCGCGCCGCCACCGGCTCAGGGATGCGCCAGTGCAGGAAGACGGCGTCGCTCCAGCGCTGGTCCATGATGACCGGGCGGGGGAGGTCAGGGGCCGCGGGCCAGGGATCCGGGCGCATTCGACGTCACCGGGAAGCCGGGTCAGCCGGCCGTCGAGGCGGCAGCGGGATCGCGCTGGGTCTGCCACGGCCAGCGTCCGGTGATTTCCAGCTCGAGCGAGAAGCTCAGGAACGTCCGGATGAGCACGATGATGCCCAGCACCCCGACACTTTCAAAGGTCGGCGTGATGGCGACGGACCGGATGATGTCGGCCGCGACCAGCAATTCAAGCCCGAGCAAGATGGAACGGCCCAGCAGCTGCCGGTACGCACGGTAGAAGGACAGCGGCTCGGACCCCGGTGGCAGGCGGCTCGGCTGGTATCCGCGGAACGCCAACGGGACGGACACGACGGCGCCGAGCACCATGACGGCCACGCCGGCGAAGTCCACGAAACCGCCGACCGTCTCAATGATGTGCTGAAGTTCCATGGTTCCCCTCGCAGAAGTGAGCAGTGAAATTCCAGGCAGGCCTAGGGATGCCGGACCCCGTCACCGGCAAGGATAGCGCGGTAGCCTTCACGGAAACTTGGATACTGGAAATCGAGGCCGGTGCTGCGGAGCAGCGCGTTGCTGCACCGCTTGTTGCCGCCCCGCGACGGTTCGCCGCTTGACCGTTCGCCGCCCGGCGGTTTGGAGCCCGACGCCGGCCCGCCGCCCGTGCTGATGTCCGCCTCCGTCGGCGGCTGGGGGAGTCCCAGCTCGGCTGCCAGGAAACGCAGGACCTCGCCCAGCTCGGCCGGTTCGTTGTCCACGCCCAGGTAGACGGGGCCGGGCACGGTGTCCATGGTGCACAGCCGGACGATGGCCGCCGCGGCGTCGTCCCGGTGGATGCGGTTGGTGAAACGCGATCCGGCCGGAATCTCGGCGGTCCCGCTCCGCACCATGTCGATCAGCCGCGTCCGGCCGGGACCGTAGATCCCGCCCAGCCGCAACACCACGGGCGTGATGCCGGTGCCGTCGAGACGGCTGTAGAGGAGGTCCTCCGCTTCGCGGATGATGCGGCCGGAGAACCCGCCGGGGGCCGGCGTCGTGCGTTCATCGATCCAGTCCCCGCCGGCGTCGCCGTAAACCGCGGTGGAGGACACAAACAGGACCCGGCGGACGCCCGTCCCGGAGGCCAGGACCGCGTCCAGCACGTGTGCGAGTGAGTCCACGTAGGCGGCGCGGTAGGCCGCCTCCGTGGGGGAGTCCGCGGCGATCGCGACCACGACGGCGGCGGTGTCCGCCGGGAGGGGCGGCAGGTTGCCCGAGCTCAGGTCCGCGGCGACGCCGTCAATGGCGGCCGGCAGTTTTTCCGGCGAACGGCGCCAGCCCACCACTCTGTGGCCGGCCGCCGCGAAACGCAGCCCCGCCTCGGTGCCCAGATCGCCGCAACCGGCCAGCAGTACAGTCATAAGGCCAGTCTGCCAGCAAACGCCCGGTCGCGGCGGTCAGCGCTCGCTGGTGGCCGAAGCCGTCAGTTCAGGTGCTGTTTGTCGGGCTAACGCGAGGGCGCCGATTGGCTCGCGGCAGGCGCCGGGTGCGGGGCCGTTGGTGCCGCCGGACGGGCGTGGAAGGCGAAGCTCAGGAACATGGATACACCGACGATCAGAAACACCACCTTGACCAGCAGTCCCAAGCAGCCCGTCCGCGCGGACCGTCCGCGAAGTTTATGCGTGTCGTTTGTCTTGGCCGGTGGGGCTGTACGCGTCCGCCAGTGCCGCAAAGACCCCGCAGGGGCGTCGTCCCGGCCAAATTGCGCCGTGGTCAGAAGCTGAGGACTTGTTGTCCCGCCGAGAAGTCCCTGAAGATAGCCGTGGACGGTGCGCACGATGTCCGGGGGGAGAACGGGCGGCAACGCGGCCACGGCATCACGGAGGCTACCCAGACCCTCAATCCGGATCCCGCTCCTTGTAGTGCCGCGAAGTTCCGGCTGTCCGACGAGGCAGATCCAACCTTGGACCAAGCGGCGGTGATCCGGTTGCAGAACTGCCGCCAAGGCAGCGCTCTGTTGAAGGATCCCCGAGACTTCCTGTTCCCTTGAATAGCCGTTTTGACGGAGGACTCCGTCCCGCACGCGGACGTCACCGCTCCAGTTCTTGGCATCTACAATCACGATGCCACCGGGCCCGACCATGATGTGGTCGATGTTGGCCTTCGGCCTACCCGGCCAGTGGACGTCATGAAGCATGAGCCAGCCGAGGGGTTCCAGCTCAGCCAGCGCCTCAGCGACGCGGGCTTCGCCAGCCGCACCTGCCGACCAAGCTTGCGCACGGCGTTCTGCTTGCTCCAGCTGCTGGCGCAGGCGTTCTACGCGTTCAGCGGCCAGCCTCGATTGTTCGGCAGCCCTGTCTCCTGCAGCCATTTCGTCCCCCCGACATGCGATGGCCTGCGCGGCTGCCCCGGACGGGTGCCGTCGTGTGGACGACACCATAATCCAGGCACCGGGAAAATCCCAGTCAAATGCGGTCCCGCCCGGGCTACCTCGCCGGAATCGGGAAGAAGGCGCGCGGGTCCTGCAGCAGTGCGGGGTAGTCGAAAGCCGCGCGGTCCACGATCTCGTCGATCTCGAAGTTGCGCGCGAACTGCCCGTCCACGGTGATCGGACGGCCCAGGACCTTGCCGATTGCGAAGGAGCTGCCGCCGTTGAGCGGGATGGCGACCACGGACTTGCCCGGCAGCGTGGCGAACGCCTCTTCCTGCTGCCGGCGCTTGCGGGTGGGCTTCTTGGGCAGCTGCTTCGGGGGCAGCTTGCGGACCGTGGGCCGGCGGGAGCCCGACTCGGCGTAGACGAACTGGTAGTCGTCCTCGCCCGGCGCCGAGGCGCCGCCTTTGGCGCGCCCGGCCGGCGGCAGGCTGACGGTGCTCAGCTGCTCGGCCTCCGTGTCGCCAAGGGGCAGGCGCAGGACCCACATGCGGTCCCCGGCCGGATCCTCCGGCAGGAGTTCGTGCTTGGGCTCGGGCCAGACGTACTCCAGGTCCGGGGCCGTGTCCGGGAAAACAGCGGCGTAGAACTTGGGATCCTTGGCAACCAGCCGGGACTGGTGGCTGAGGTGGAAGTCCGGCTCGCCCAGCCACGGGGGCATCGGAATCTTGCCGGCGTAGCCGGGGTGGGCCGCCTGCGGGGCGAACTCCATGATCTTCTCGCGGGTGGTGTCCTCGCCGCCCCGGGCCGTCCATTCATCCACCATGGCCAGGCCGTACTTCGTCAGTGCGGGAACGTAGCCCATCCACATCCGGACGGCCGGGTGCGACTGCCAGCCGTACTCCGGGATCACCAGCGCGCGCAGGATCTGCAGCGCCTCAACACGCTGCTTGCCGAGCCGCGCACGGTCCAAAACCGCGGCGCTCTGCTGGAAATCGGGGAAGGGGAGGAAAGTATGCATCATTCCAGTTTGAGGCCACAAGCCAAATGCGCCAATTGCGGCCGGCCCGGAGGTGGGCATGTTCACATTCCGAGATTCGCGAGACATCTTATCGCCGGGAGGCGTAATATAGCAGGAGCCCATCTATGCCGCCCGGAGGACACGCCATGACTCTTGCCCCAGTAATGCCGTTTGTGCCGAAATACGGCCAGATGCTCAGTCCGGAAGCGAACGGCATTGTGGTGCTGGAGGAGGTCGTCCTGGATCCGGTCGCGGCCCGCAGCGAACAACACGGTTTCCGCGCCGCTATGGCCTCGTTCGCGCTGACCATGCGCCGGATCCTCGCGCTGCGGCTGGTCATCGCCATCGTTGCGATCGCCAACCTGCCCCTGTTCCTGCTCAACACGGGGTGGTGGATCTACGCGATCTCCCTGGCCGTCGTCGTCGGCGTCCACGCCGCCGTGTCCTGGCTGAACAGACACGAGCCGCGGCTCCGCCAGCGCAGCCAGCTGGAACTGCACCTGCACCGGGAACGCAGCGCCAACTACCGCAAGGTCCGCGACGCCGTGAAGTACGTGATCGACGCCCCGGCCCGGATGAACGAGAGCCTCTATCTGGAGCTGCTCGCCGCCAAGCGCGTGGCCCTGCACCTGACCATGGGCACCGTCGCCCTGCTGGACACGAGCGACGACGCCGCGTGGAAAGTCCAGATTGTCCGCGAACTCCCGCAGGCCGCCTGAGGCCGCCAACAAAGCAAAGCGTCCGACGCCGGAGCCCGCCCGCGAGGGTGCGCTCCGGCGTCGTTGTTTTCTCACGTTGGCCCCGAGGTCAGCTGATCTTGCGACGGTAGGCGGCAATCGCGAACGCGTAGGCGAGGGCCAGAATGCCGACCAGCCACGCCAAGGCGATCCAGATGTCGCTGCCGGCGGGTTCCTCGGCGAACAGGGCCCGGAGGGTGTCCACGATCGCGGTCACTGGTTGGTTCTCGGCAAACCAGGCGACTGGGCCGGGCATCGTGTCGGTGGGTACGAAGGCCGAGCTGATGAACGGCAGGAAGATCAACGGGTAGCTGAACGCGCTCGCGCCGTCGACTGACTTCGCCGAAAGCCCGGCGATCACGGCGATCCAGGTCAGGGCCAGGGTGAACAGGATCAGGATGCCGGCGACGGCGAGCCAGGCTGATATGGATGCTTCCGTACGGAATCCCATGACCAGTGCGACGCCGATGACGATCGCGACCGAAGCCAGGTTTGCGGCCAGCGAGGTCAGCACATGCGCCCAGAGCACGCTCGACTTCGCGATCGGCATGGACTGAAAGCGCTCGAAGATGCCGCCCTGCATGTCCAGGAACAGCCGGTACGCGGTGTACGCGACGCCCGACGCGATGGTGATCAGCAGGATGCCGGGGAGCATGTAGTTCACGTACGACTCGCTGGATCCGGTGCTGATCGCCCCGCCGAAAACATAGACGAACAAAAGCATCAGCGCGATCGGGGTGACCGCAGTGGTCATGATCGTGTCGGGGCTGCGGAGGATGTGCCGCAGCGACCGGCCGGTAAGGACGCGGGTGTCGCCGAGGACGTGGGTGCTCATCGGGGTTCCTTTCGTGCCGGGGCGGCGGTGGCGGGCCCGCCGGAAGTGGACTCGCCGGTGTCACCAACGAGGGCGAGAAAGACGTCCTCGAGGGAGGGTTGCTTCTCGACGTATTCCACCTTTGCGGGCGGAAGGAGTTGCTTGAGCTCGGCCAGGGTCCCGTTCTGGATGATCGTGCCTTCGTGCAGGATCGCGATCCGGTCGGCCAGTTGTTCGGCTTCGTCGAGGTATTGCGTGGTCAGCAGTACGGTGGTGCCGTCGCCGGCGAGCTGCCTGATGGTCTGCCACACCTCGATGCGAGCTTGGGGGTCCAGGCCCGTCGTCGGTTCGTCGAGGAAGATAATCGGCGGGTTTCCGATCAGGCTCATGGCGATGTCGAGCCGGCGTCGCATGCCGCCCGAGTAAGTTGACGCCTTGCGGTTGCCTGCTTCGGTGAGCTGGAAGCGGGCGAGGAGGTGGTCCGCGGTCCCGGCCGGGTTCCTCACGTGACGCAGCCTGGCGACCAGCACCAGGTTCTCCCTGCCGGTGAGGACTTCATCGACCGCGGCGAACTGGCCGGTCAGGCTGATCGACTCGCGGACCTCGCCGGGCTCGGCGGCGATGTCGTGGCCGTTGACGGTGGCGGTGCCGGCGTCGGCTGTCAGCAACGTCGACAGGATCCGCACCAGCGTGGTCTTGCCCGCGCCGTTGGAGCCGAGCAGCGCGAAGATGCTCCCCGCCGCCACGTCGAAGCCGACGTCCCGCAGCACGTGCACGTCCTTGAATGACTTCTCGATGCCCTGCACCCGGATCGCGGGGGCGAAGGCCTGGTTGGTGGTCATGGCCGCTTCCTTCGTTCTTGACGCGTTTATGCGTTGTCGCCGGCGGCCTGATCGATGGCATCGGTCAGGCGCTTGCGCTCCTTGTTGATCCACTGGCCGTCCGAGTAGTTCCGGATGAAGGTGTCCGCGAACTCCACGGGGTCGTCCCCGACGATGTCGCGGATCGGGGTCCCGTCGACGGCGGCCCTCTCGATCAGGTCTGCGAGGTCTTCGAGCATCTGCATGAGGACATCGCCCTTGACGATCGACCCGGCGTACGTGAAGTAGCGCTCGAGCCCGTCGATTGCGGTCCGGTAGCTCGCGGGGAGCTGCTCCTTGCGCGCCTTGTAGTGGCGCCAGCGTTTCTTGTCGTCCAAGGAGCCTGTGATTTTTTCCAGCCACGTTGCGGCCATGGTTACTCTCCTTCGTTCCGGGTGCGTTCGATGCGGTGATGAAGCCGTTCAATCCGTTGTTCGAGGAAGCTCCAGCTCCTCCAGAACTCGTCGAGGTACTCCCCACCGAGTGCGTTCAGCGAATAGACCTTGCGCGGTGGTCCTTTCTCGGACGGGACCTTCGCCACGTCCACGAGACCGCGCTGCTCGATCCTGACCAGCAGCGCGTAGACGGTGCCCTCGACGATGTCGGAAAAACCCTCCTCGCGCAGCCGTGCCGTGATCTCGTAGCCGTATGCCGGCTGCACGGCCAGGATCGCGAGGACGATGCCCTCCAGTGTTCCCTTGAGCATCTCGGTCATCTGCTTGCCCACGGGATCCTCCTTCTAGCTACTTAGTGCTGCTGACTACCACTAGATAGTAACACTGAATAGCGGTGGGACAAGAGGTGGAGGCAGGAACTCCAGATGCGGTTTCCGGCGCCGCCACGAGCGGGGCCAGGGCAGGGGAAGCCGGGCGGACCCGTTTAGCCCTGTCCGACGTCCTGGACGGTCCGGGACAGCAGACAGAACTCGTTGCCCTCGGGATCACCCAGGACCACCCAGGAGACGTCGGCGCCCTGGCCCACGTCCACGCGCCGGGCGCCGAGGACGAGCAGGCGCTCAAGCTCCTCGGCGGTGGACACGCCGTCGGCCCGGAGGTCGAAGTGCAGCCGGTTCTTCACGGTCTTGCCCTCCGGCACCTGGATCACGTCGATGGACGGCCAGGCTTTGTCCCGCGGTCCGATGCTGATGACCTCGCCGTCCGTTTCGACCACGTGCCAGCCGAGGACCTCGCACCAGAAGTCGGCCACCACCTGGGGCCGGTTCGCGTCGATGGCGATGACAGCTAATTTGCTGGGCATGGCCCCACGATATAGCAACCCCGTAAATGACGACGCCGCGTGGGTTCAGCCGCCGAGCGCGCCGGCCAGGTACGTCGCCGTCCGGCTCGCCGTGGAACGTGCGACGGCGGCCGGCGTACCGGTGGCAACGATCTTGCCTCCGGCGTCGCCGCCGGCCGGGCCCAGATCGATCACCCAATCCGCGGCGGCCACCACATCCATGTCGTGTTCCACCACAACGACGGTGTTACCTGCGTCCACGAGCCGGTGCAGCTGGGCCATCAGGAGCTGGACGTCGGCCGGGTGCAGGCCGGTGGTGGGCTCGTCCAGCAGGTAGAGCGAGTGGCCCCGCTGGGTGCGCTGCAGTTCGGTGGCGAGCTTGATCCGCTGGGCCTCCCCGCCGGAGAGTTCGGTGGCGGGCTGGCCGAGACGGAGATAGCCCAGGCCCACCTCGCGCAGCGTCTGCAGGCTCCGCGCCGCCGCCGGGACCGCTTCGAGGAACCCGGCCGCGGCGTCGACTGTCATGCCCAGGACCTCCGCCACGTTCTTGCCGCGGTACGTGACCTCGAGGGTTTCGGGGTTGTAGCGCGAGCCGTGGCACTCCGGACAGGGACCGTAACTGCCGGGCAGGAACAACAGTTCCACGGCCACGAAGCCCTCGCCCTGGCACGTCTCGCAGCGGCCCCCGGCCACGTTGAAGGAGAAACGGCCGGCGCCGAAGCCCCGGGCCTTCGCCTCGTCCGTCGCCGCGAATTCCTTGCGGACTGTGTCGAAGAGGCCTGTATAGGTGGCGAGGTTGGACCGCGGGGTGCGACCGATCGGCTTCTGGTCCACCTTGACCAGGCGGTCCAGCCGGTCGAGGCCTGAGACCGCTCCGACACTGACCGGTCCGGTGGTCCCGCCGGCGTCGGCCTCCAGATGCTCAGGGGTCTTCGCCGCGTCCGGCTCCGGGTGCAGCCGGGCGCCGACCACTTCGGCCAGGACCTGGCTGACCAGGGTGGACTTGCCGGACCCGGAGACGCCCGTGACCGCGGTCAGGACGCCGAGCGGGAAGTCGGCGTCGAGTTCGCGCAGGTTGTGCCGGCTGATGGCGCGCAGTTCCAGCCAGCCGACGGCATTCCGGCGCGTGCCGCGGGCGGCGGAACCGCCGTCGTCCGCAATGCCGGACCCGTCAGCCGAACCATCCGACCCGTCCCGGAACAGGAACGGCCGGGTGATGGACGCGTCGACCCCGGCGAGTCCGGCCACTGGCCCGCTGTAGAGCACCTCACCGCCGCCTTCACCGGCCCGCGGGCCTACGTCTACCAGCCAGTCGGCGCGCTGGACGATGTCCATGTTGTGCTCCACCACGAACACCGAGTTGCCGGAGGACTTGAGCTGGTCCAGGACTGTGAGGAGGGGCTCGGCGTCGGCGGGGTGCAGGCCGGCGGAGGGCTCGTCGAGGACGTAGATCACGCCGAACAGGCCGGAACGGAGCTGGGTGGCGATCCGGAGCCGCTGCATCTCGCCGGGGGAGAGCGTGGGCGTGGGCCGGCCCAGCGCCAGGTAGCCCAGACCCAGGTCCAGCAGCACGGTGACGCGCTGCAGGAGGTCACGGGTGATGGCCACGGCCACCTCGTTGCCCTCGCCGGAGGACTGCTTGCGGGACGCGGTCCCGGCCTCCGTGAGCTCGGTGGTGGGGCGGATGATCTCTGCCAGTTCGGTCATCGGGACGGCGTTGAGGTCGGCGATGGTGTGCCCTGCGAAGGTGACGGCGAGCGCGGCCGGGGTCAGCCCGCTGCCGCCACAGACCGGGCACGGGCCGGTTTCCATGAAGCGCAGCACCTTCTCGCGCATGGTGGTGCTCTTGGAATCGGCGAGCGTATGCATCACATAGCTCCTGGCGCTCCAGAACCGGCCCTTGTACGGCTTGGCGACGCGGTCGCGCTGGGGCGTAACCTCGACCACCGGCTGTTCCTCAGTGAACAGGATCCAGTCGCGTTCTTTTTTGGGCAGCTTCCGCCAGGGGGTGTCGACGTCGTGGCCCAGGTGGGTCAGGATGTCGCGCAGGTTTTTGCCTTGCCAGGCCCCGGGCCAGGCGGCGATGGCGCCGTCACGGATGCTCAGCGAGGTGTCCGGGACCAGCGAGGACTCGGTGACCGTGTGGGCGATGCCCAGCCCGTGGCACTCCGGGCAGGCGCCGGCGGCCGTGTTCGGCGAAAACGCGTCCGAGTCCAGCGGGCTGGCGCCGTCCGGATAGCTGCCGGCGCGGGAGAAGAGCATGCGCAGCGAGTTGGACAGTGTGGTCAGGGTGCCCACCGTGGACCGGGAACTCGGCGTCCCGCGGCGCTGCTGGAGCGCGACGGCGGGCGGCAGCCCGGTGATCATTTCCACCTTGGGGTTGTGCCCCTGCTGGATGAGCCGGCGGGCGTAGGGGGCCACGGACTCGAAGTAGCGGCGCTGCGCCTCGGCATAGATGGTGCCAAAGGCCAGGGAGGACTTGCCCGAGCCGGAGACGCCGGTGAAGGCAACGATCGCGTCGCGGGGCACGTCCACGTCCACGTTGCGCAGGTTGTTCTCCCGGGCGCCGCGCACCCGGACAAATCCGTCCGTCGGATTGCCCGGAGCCGGGTCAGGAACGCCCGGGCGCGGCAGATCGGAAGCATGCTGTTTACTTTGCATCGATTCGACTCTATCCGCTCCCGGCAGCACCGGGCATATCCTTACCGGATGGAAACGAACGACGCCGGCCCGGGCACCGACCCCGCTGCCGGCCCTGATGTGGCCGGCCCTGACACCGGGGCGGCCCCCGAATTTGCCGAGGTCCCCGAAGAAGTCCTCGCACTCCCGGTCGCCGAACTGCACCTGCACATCGAGGGCACGCTGGAACCGGAGCTGATCTTTGCGCTCGCCGAACGGAATGGCATCCAGCTGCCGTATGCGGACCTGGACGAGCTGCGCGCCCGCTATGAGTTCACGGACCTGCAGTCGTTCCTGGACCTCTACTACGCCAACATGGCCGTGCTGCAGACCGAACAGGACTTCGCGGACATGACCCGGGCCTACTTGGGCCGGGCAGCTGTCGCCGGGGTGAAGCATGCCGAGATCATGCTGGACCCGCAGGCGCACCTGTCCCGCGGTGTTTCCCTGGCGACGTGTGTCAACGGCGTGGCCTCCGTCCTCGCCGTCTCCGAGCAGGAGTTCGGCATCTCCACCCTGCTGATCGCCGCGTTCCTGCGGGATCTGCCGGAGGAATCGGCCCTGGAGGTCCTCGAACAGCTGCTGGCCATGGACGCCCCGATCGCCGGGATCGGCCTGGATTCGGCCGAGGTGGGCAACCCGCCGGCGAAGTTCCAGCGGCTGTTTGCCCGGGCCAAGGAGGCCGGCCTGCACCGGATCGCCCACGCCGGCGAGGAGGGCCCGGCGTCGTACATCACCGACGCCCTGGACCTCCTGGACGTCGAGCGGATCGACCACGGCATCCGGTGCATGGAGGACCCGGCGCTCGTGGAGCGGCTCGTCGACGAACTCATGCCGCTGACCGTATGCCCGCTGTCCAACGTCCGGCTCCGGGCCGTGGACACCCTCGCCGGGCACCCGCTGCCGGCGATGCTCGCGGCGGGCCTGAACGTCAGCGTGAACTCGGACGACCCCGCGTATTTCGGCGGCTACGTGGATGACAACTTCGCGCAGCTGAAGTCCGTGATCGGCCTGTCCGAGTTCGACTGCGTCCGGATGGCCGCGAACTCGATCCGGTCCTCCTTCGCCAGCGAGGAACGCAAGACGGAGCTGCTCGCCGTCCTGGCCGCCTCCGGCCACTAAGAGCAACGCGGGGTCAGATATCGCCCATCCGGAGGCTCCGGACCGGCGCTAAGTGACCCCGCGTTGCTTTGTTGGACGGCTGATTAGACGTCGATCGAATCCATGTGCGGGTACCGCGCCCCGGCTGCCGCCCCGGCCGGGGCGAGCTCCTCCAGCCGGCTCAGGTCCTCGGCGGAAAGGTCGACGGCGGTGGCGCCCAGGTTCTCCTGCAGGCGGTCGCGCTTCTTGGTGCCCGGGATCGGAACGATGTGCTCGCCTTGGGCGAGCAGCCACGCCAGCGCCAGTTGCGCCGGGGTGCAGCCTTTCGCGTCGGCCAGCTCCTTGACCCGGTCCACGAGCTGCAGGTTCCGGGTGAAGTTTTCGCCCTGGAACCGCGGGGAATGCCGGCGGAAGTCGTCCGCGGGGAAGTCCTCCGGGGTGCGGAACTGGCCGGTCAGGAAGCCCCGGCCGAGGGGGCTGTAGGGGACAAAACCGATGCCGAGTTCGGCCAGGACCGGGAAGACCTTGGTCTCCGGCTCGCGCTCCCACAGCGAGTACTCGGTCTGCAGGGCCGTGATGGGGTGCACCGCATGGGCCCGGCGGATGGTCTCGGCGCTGGCCTCGGACAGGCCAAGGTGCCGGACTTTGCCGGCCTCGACCAGCTCCGCCATGGCGCCGACGGTGTCCTCGATCGGGACGGTCTTGTCCACGCGGTGCTGGTAGTACAGGTCGATGTGGTCCACGCCCAGCCGCTGCAGGCTCGCGTCGCAGGCGGCGCGCACGTACTCGGGGGAGCCGTTGATGCCCACCCAGGATCCGTCCGCCCGGCGTTCGTTGCCGAACTTGGTGGCCAGCACGACGTCGTCCCGGCGGCCGGCGATGGCCCGGCCCACCAGGGTTTCGTTCGTGAACGGACCGTACATGTCCGCGGTGTCGAGCAGGCTGCCGCCGGCATCGAGGAAGGCCTGGATGGTGGCGATGGACTCGGCATCGTCGCCGTGGCCGTAGAACTCGCTCATGCCCATGCAGCCCAATCCGAGGGCCGAGACAGTGAGCGATCCGAGCGTGCGGGTTTCCATAGATTTCTCCAAACGTGATTGGGGGCGGCCTCATGGTGGGCAGACCGCCACTCTAGGCCGATCGGGCCGGCGGCACAACGGACGCTCCTCGCCGGCCCCGGCTATCCGGGCTCACCCGCGCAGGGGGATGCGCCGGGCGATACCGGGCGGCAGAGTGCTCTTATGACGAACACTCGACGGCGTCGCATGGGCCCGCTGCGCCGGGTGATGCCCGGCCTCGATGTTCCCGCGACCTACCAGCGGGAGTGGTTCGGCAAGGACATCATCGCCGGTGTGGTGCTGGCGACGCTGCTCGTTCCGCAGGGCATGGCCTACGCTGAGCTGGCCGGCTTGCCGACGATCACCGGGCTGTACACGACCATCCTGTGCCTGGTCGCCTACGCCATCTTCGGTCCGTCCCGCATCCTGGTGCTGGGCCCGGACTCGGCGCTCGGCCCGATGATCGCTGCGACCGTCCTGCCGCTTGTGGCGTCCGACGGCGACCCCCAGAAGGCGGTGGCGCTCGCCTCGCTGCTGGCGATCATGGTCGGGCTCATCATGGTGCTGGCGTCGGTGGCCAAGTTCGGTTTCATCGCCGACCTCATCTCCAAGCCCACAATGATCGGGTACATGAACGGCCTCGCGATCACCATCCTGGTGGGCCAGTTGCCGAAGCTCTTCGGGTTCAAAGTGGACAGCGAAACCTTTGTCGGCGACGTCGTCGGGTTCGTCCAGGGGGTGGCCGCCGGCGAAACGGTCGTCGCGGCCGCGGCGATCGGCATCGCGGGAATCGCGTTGATCCTGGCCCTGCAGCGGTGGCTGCCCAAGGTCCCCGCCGTGCTCGTGATGGTGGTCCTCGCGATCCTGGCGACAACCGTTTTCGACCTCGCCAGCCGCGGCGTTTCCCTGGTCGGGGAACTCCCGCGGGGCTTTCCGCCGTTCACGATCCCCAGCGTGGACATCGCCGACGTCGGTCTGATGTTCGCCGGGGCCCTGGGCATTGCGCTGGTGTCCCTGACCGACACGATCTCGAATTCGTCGGCGTTCGCGGCACGCTCCGGCCAGGAGGTCCGCGGCAACCAGGAGATGATCGGGATCGGCGCCGCGAACATCGCCGCCGGCTTCTTCCAGGGCTTCCCGGTCAGCACCAGCGGCTCCCGGACCGCTGTCGCGGAACGCTCCGGCGCCAAGACCCAGCTCACGGGCCTGACCGGCGCCGTGCTGGTCCTCCTCATGCTCGTGCTGCTGCCGGGGCTGTTCCGGAACCTGCCGCAGCCGGCGCTGGCGGCCGTGGTGATCACCGCGTCCGTCTCCCTGGCGGATATTCCCGGCACCGTGCGCCTGTGGCGGCAGAGCAAAGCCGAAGTCAGCCTGTCACTCGCGGCCTTCCTCGGCGTCGCATTCCTGGGCGTGCTCCCGGGCATTGGCATTGCCGTGGGCCTGTCCATTCTCAACATCTTCCGCCGCGCCTGGTGGCCGTACGAGACCGTGATCGGCCGGGTCCCGGGCTACGAGGGGTTCCATGACGTGAACTTCCACCCGGACGCCAAGCACCTGCCGGGGCTGGTGATCTATCGGTGGGACGCCCCGATCTTCTTCGCCAACGTCAAACCCTTCCGCGACAACATCCGCCAGCTGGCCCGGTCCGAGCCCAAACCGCGGTGGATCCTGCTGGCCGCCGAACCCATCACCGACATCGACACCACCGCCGCGGACGTGCTAATTGAGCTGGACCGCGAGCTGGACGCGCAGGGCACCTCCCTGGTGTTCGCCGAGCTCAAGCACCGGGTCAAGGAGAAGATCGAGCTCTACGGGCTCAAACAGGAAATCGATCCGCACCACTTCTACCCGACCCTCGACGCGGCCGTAGCGGCTTACAAGGCCCACGCCGGGGTCGAATGGAGCACCGAGGACTGACCGGCTCGAGCGGCCGGTGTATCCCGGTTTCCTACTGGCGGGTACTGGTGAGTTGGTCCCGCATCCGCCCCGGTCTGCGCTGTCATAGTGGGTCACGACACACAGAGTTAACGGATTCCACTCGCAAAAATTAACATTTCCTTGGCAAAATGCAGGTGGATCAATTGCTTCTAAAGGAGACCCATGGGCGCGAACACCGCGGAAAACACCAACCTTCGGCTTAAGGCCGTGCTGGATGTCCTGGCAGAGGAGGTATGGACCGGCGAGAAGCAGAACGCGGGTGCCGTCCTGGGCGAGGCAATCGCGCGGGTTCCCCTCAACGAGCACGAAAGTGAACTTCTTAGCGGCGGCATTCCCCGCGGCCACAAGACGCTGACCACCGCCACGGCCAAGCTGGTCAAGGCCGGCTGGCTGGTCAAGGGCCGGTCCGGTTGGTCCATCACCGAGGACGGCCAGCGCGCCACGGTCGCGTTCGCCGAGCCCGCCGCCTTCTCTGCAGCGCTCGACGCCGGCACTCCGGTTCCGGCCGGCACCCCGCTGCCGTCGGCTCCCGCCGAGAAGCCCGCCGCGAAGGCCCCTGCCAAGTCTGCGGCGAAGGCCGCGGCGAAGGCCGACAAGGCTCCGTCGAAGACCGCCAAGGTCGCCGACAAGGCTGCCAAGCTGGTCGAGGAAGCTGTCGCCCCGGTCGCCAAGGCGGTGCGGAAGCGCAAGCCCGCCGCCAAGGCCCCCGAGGCCGAGGCCCCGGCGGAAGCGCCGGCTGTCAGCGTCGAAACCATCGAGCAGCCCGAATCCGTTGCCGTGGCCGGTGACTTCAACATCCTCCTGGGCGCCCCGGCCAACTGGGCACCGCAGTACGACGAAGCCCAGATGGAGCTGGACCTGGTGGACCAGCGCTGGAAGATGGCCGCGGACATCCCGGCCGGCTTCTACACCTTCAAGATCGCCCTGAACCGTTCCTGGGACGAAAACTACGGCGCCTTCGGCACCTTCGACGGCCCCAACCACGAGGTCCACCACGGCGGCGGACTCCTGGTCATCCAGTATGACCACCGCACCCGGGACATTGTCCTGGCGTAGGAGTACTTTGCCGCGGCGCCACCCCTCTGGCGACGCACAAGTTATCTGACGACGCGCAAATGCCTCTTCGCTGCCGGAATATGGCCGCGGAGGGGCATTTGCGCGTCGCGGGAGCTTATGCGCGTCGTCGACATGCCCGCGGGACAGCGCACCGGCCTAGCATTGCCTTATGGACAGCGTCGAGGTCGCGGGTCTGCGAATCCGGTACCGGCGGGAGGGGCAGGGGCAGCCGCTGGTCCTGCTGCACGGCGCCTATGAGGACAGCCGCATCTGGCGGCGGCAGCTCGACGCGCTCTCGGACGAGTTCACGGTCTTCGCCTGGGATGCCCCCGGGTGCGGCGGCTCGGACGACCCGCCGCCGGACTTCACCGGGCGGCAGCTGGGCGAAACCCTGGCCGGGTTTCTGCGGGAGGCCGTGCCGGGCCGGCCGCACCTTCTTGGCCTGTCCATGGGCTCCGGCATTGCCCTGGAGCTGTACCGGGCGCATCCGTCCGTGCCGGCGTCGCTTCTTCTGGTCTCGGCGTACGCCGGCTGGGCAGGATCTCTGCCGCCGGAGGAAGTGGAGCGGCGCTACGCACAGGTGCTGGCCGAACTCGACCAGCCGCCCGAACAGTTCATCCCGGAGTGGTTGCCCACTCTCTTCACGGAGCACGCTGATCCGGCGGCCGTGGAGGAAACCAGCGCCATCATGGCCGACTTCCATCCGGCCGGCATGCGGGCCCTGCTGAACGCGAACGCGCGTGCCGACTACCGCGACGTCCTGCCGGCCATCGCGGTCCCCACCCTGTTGCTCTACGGCACGCGGGATGTCCGCTCGCCGCTGAGTGTGGCCCGCGAGATGAACCGGCAGATCCCGGGGTCGGCGCTCGTGCTTATTCCCGACGTCGGGCACATGGCGCCCGTCGAGGCGCCGGAGGCCTTCACCACGGAAGTGCGGAACTTCCTGCGCGGGCTTGCCGGATGATCCAGCTGGCTGAGCGGCCCCCTCAAAGCCAGCCCTGAGGCCGGCCGCCTGGACCCGGCAGCGCTAGAACCGGGTCGGGTCCGGGCGCGGCGGCACCGGGCCGGGGTCCGGGATCGGCAGGGGATTGGGGGTCGGGAACGGACCCGGCGCCGGCGACGGCGTGGGTCCGGGCCGGGGCCCCGGTTCAGGTTCCGGCTCCGGGCCCGGACCGGGTTCCGGAACCGGCGGGGGCGTGACCGGACCGGGTTCGGGCGGGAACGGGTCCCCGGGCTGCGGCGGCGGTGTGGTGGGCCCCGGATCCGGCGGGAACGGATCGGGTCCGGGGGGCGGAGGAATGGTCATGCCGGGCTTCCTTCCTTGGCTGGCGCTCCGAAATGTGCCGGTGCGGGTGTCGCGATGATTATCGGCCACTTCGGGGAGGCTGGGAAGACCTTGCCGGTGCCGCGTGCAGCCGGTGGGGTCGGACGGCTGCAGGGAGGACCGGGCTAGTTCTGCGAGGCGATGGCGTTGTCGCGGTCTTCGAAGACTTCCTCGCCGGGACCGGAGAAGGCCTTGGAACGCTGGATCGCCTCGATGGATCCGGTGAACAGCTGGGAGTCGTGCGGGTCCGGGTGCCGGTGGTGCGCCGCCGCGGCGGGCTCCTTGCCCGGGCGCGGAGTCCCGGGACGCTGGGATCCGGGCCCGGCGTCGGACGTGGCGGTCCCGGCAATTGCACCGGACGCACCCGCCAGCGATTCGAGGCGCACGTGCGGCAGCGCCGTCGGGTGGTCCTGCTGCAGGAACAGCACGAGTTCCTCGCGGATCAGGCAGCGCAGGTCGAACAGCGAGGCGCTGTCCGCGGCGCTGACCAGGATGCGCACCCGGACAAAGCCGGCGGTGGCGTCGGTGATCTGCAGGATCCCCACCCGCTTGTCCCACAGCGGGGTGTCCGCGAGGACCTTCTTCAGCTCCGCGCGCATCGCCTCCACCGGGGCCCGCCAGTCGAGGTCGAACTCCACGGTGCCCATGACCTCGGACTGCCGCCGGGTCCAGTTCTCGAACGGGGTGGTGGTGAAGTAGGTCGAGGGCAGGATCAGCCGCCGGTCGTCCCAGATGTGGACTACCACGTAGGTCAGGGTGATCTCCTCGATCCGGCCCCATTCCTTTTGGACCACCACCACGTCGTCCACCCGGATCGCGTCCGTGAAGGCGAGCTGGATGCCGGCGAAGACGTTGACCAGCGAGGTCTGCGCGGCGAGGCCGGCCACAATCGAGATCAGGCCCGCGGAAGCCAGCAGACCGGCGCCCAGGGCCTGGATCGCGGGGAAGGTCAGCATCATGCTGCCCAAGGCCACCACCACAACCAGGGCGACGCCGATCCGCCGGGCCAGGATCACCTGGGTCCGCAGCCGCCGGGCGCGCCGGTTGTCCGCGACGTCCACTCGGTACCGGGTCAGGACCATCGCCTCGACGATCAGCAGCACGGCGATCGCCAGCCAGGCCAGGCAGGCAATCAGCCCAATGAGCAGCAGGTGGTCCAGGGCGTGGCGCCATGGGAGGTCCTCGCCGGTGGTGGCCAGGGCGATCCGCACGGCGATCAGGCACATCGACAGGCGCAGGGGCAACCGGGCCACGCGGGAGGTCTCGCGCAGCTCGGGCTTACCGCGGTTGAGTCGCAGCACAATCTTGCGCACCAGCCAGGACAGGACGAGTCCGGCCGCCACGGCGAGGGCCATCGCCAGGAAAGGCGTTGCTTGGGTCAGGAACTCTTGCATCACTTAAGCTCTAGCAAGCTTCGACGGCCAATTGAAATCGGCGGGATGTCAACGTGGGGCCGGTCACGGCCGAATCTGCCCCGGCGGCCGCGGCCGGGACACCGCCGACCCCGGCGCCCCGGGGGCGCCGGGGTCGGGACTTTCGACTCTGGTATCTGCTCCCGGGCGTCTGAGAATAATCGGACCAGTTGAATCCCGGGGGGAGGGTGACATGCGTCGACGCGGGGCAATCGGCACGGCAGTAACCGCCGCGTTCGCGGTTGCGGCACTCGTTGGCGCCTGCGGCGCCCCGGCCGGCCCGAGCTCCGCATCGCCCACCATGCCCTCCGTGCCGCCGCTGACGTCCGCGCCCGCCACCGGCGGAACAGGCGACGCCGTACCGACCGAACCGTCCACGGCGCCCGGCACGCCGGCCCCCACGGCGGCGAAGTGGCAGGCGTTCAAGACCCCGGACGGGAAGCTGCAGTTCGAGTATCCGGCCGAGTGGACCGTCAAGGACCGGGGCGCCGAGGCCGCTGCCGGCGCGGTGTTCCTGGAGGTCCTGAACCCGCACGGCAAGTCACTGGCCACCCTGCGGACCAACGTGCCCACCACCTCCGAATGCTCGCCCCGGATCCCGTACTCGGTGCTCGACCTCGTTCCGGTTCCCGCCCTGGCCCAGCAGGGGGCCACACCCCACTTCATCTTCGAACTGCGGCTCTACCCGGCGGAGAAAGACCCGATGAAGGCCAACATCATGGCCTACGGGCTCAGCTCGGCGCCCAAACCGTCCGGTCCCGACGCCTGCCCGATCCACCAGTTCTTCACCTGGCCGCCGGGCGGGGCGTCGTTCGGGGGCGTCTACAACCCCTTCGACACCACCCCGGGCAACGAACCCAACATCGACACCCCGGAGGCCTACCTGGACACCGCCGAATACCAGAACATCCGGAAGATGATCACCTCGCTGCGCCCGGCGGGGCAGTAGGGCCCGGCGCGTGGCACGGCACACGAAACAGACAGCAACGGTTCCGGCCCCCATCCGGGGCCGCACACGCTACGGACCGGCGCTCGCCGCCCTGCTGCTCACCGCCCTGGTGCTTGCCGGGTGCGGTTCGACGCCGGGTCCACCGGCGCCGGGCGGACCGGCAACGGCGACAGCGCCGACGTCGGGCACGGCGCCCGCCGGAAGGCCGCCGGGAACGGGACCGGAGACGGGCACCGGTACAACGCCGCCCGGGACATCTCCGGGACCGGGAGCTTCGCCGGGGACCGAGTCCGGTACGGCGTCGGGGACCGCAGCGCCGGGAGAGTCGACGACGCCGGCCGGGGCGCCGTCGTCGTCAAGCTGGAAGACGTTCACGACGTCGGACGGGACGCTGAGCTTCGACTATCCGGAAACATGGACGGTCAAGGATCCGGCGGGGCAGGCGCCGCTGGGCGGCGAGTTCGTGGACGTCCTGAACGCGGCCGGGAAGCAGATGGCCGCGCTGCGCACCAACGTGGTCACGGGCGCCGAGTGCGGCGACCGGCAGCCCTACCTGCTGATCGATTCGGCGCCGATGCAGGCCCTCGCGGAACCAGGGGCCGCGGACCGGACCGGGCCGCGCTACGTCTTTGAGGGCCGCGGCGACCCGGAGGCGGCGGACGCGACGCCGCCCACCATCGCGGCCTACGGCATCACCATGATGCCGGAGGAGACCGGGACGACGTCGTGCCCGCTGTTCCAGCTCTTCCTGTGGCCGCCCAGCGGTGCGCTCTTCGGCCAGGTCTACAACCCGGCGGCCAACACGACGCCGGGGGACCCCGGGCTGCCGTACCTGGAGAAGGCGAAACTCTACGCCACCACGCCGGAATACCAGGACGTCCGGAAGATGATCACGTCGCTGCGGCCCGCCGGCCCGGCGGCGTCGTCGGAACCGGCGGATTAACCGGCGCATTAACTGCGGGAACGGCCCTCAGCGCATCACACGGCGGGCAGGTGCCGGCGCCGGGGTGCTGTCGACCCCTGGCCGCGGCCGGAGCGCTGCCCGGTCCACGGGTTGCTGCGGACCTCACGGATCAGGCCGGTGCCGGCGCATTCGCGGACCGCCATGATGGCGTTCGCCGCCTCGCGCTTGTCCTCGAAGGCCCCGGAAGTCGCGAGCACGGTCCCGTCCGCGGCGAGCAGCCGGAACCGGACGTTGGACTCCGCGTCCGTGAAGATCTCGAATTGTCCAGCCATCATCTTGTCCTTTCGTGCAGCTGTTGCTGCCGGGGAGGGTAAGAGCACTTCCTTGTGCTGTTGCCGGGTTTCGACAATCTGCACCGCAGGGCTAACAAGTGTGCCGCGGCAGCAGGTTGCCCGAAAAGAGGCAAAGGTCCCTTCGTGTCTGGGGGGTGAGACTAAACCCGTGGACTGAACCTGTCAGACCAACCTGAAAGACCGCCGGGAGACGCCTGAGACCAGCCCTGCCGGGGCTACATTGGGAGCATGACGGACAAACACCCCGAACGGTTTTCCGCGGACACCGGTGAGGCCGTTCGGTTGAGCGCGCGGGTGACCGGTGTGGTCCAGGCGGTCGGGTTCCGGTACTGGACGGTCCGGAAGGCCGACGAGCTCGGGCTGACCGGGACCGTGCGGAACAACGACGACGGCTCGGTGGGCATCGTGGCGGAAGGTCCGCAGGCTGTGGTGCTGGAGTTGCGGCGCTGGCTGCGCTCGCCGGACGCGCCGGGCCGGGTGGACGACGTCCAGGAGTCGGTCTCGGCGGCGACCGGGGCGTTCACCGAGTTCCGGGTGACTTACTAGGGGAGCAGCCCGGGGCCGCGGTGCGGGCCCCGCTACTCGGGGCAAAGGACCCTCGGCAGGGAACCTGTTTCTGAGTAGGGTGACCCCATGCAGAAGATATCGCTCGATGCCCTTGCCCGGCAGCAGATCGCGGCTGCCGTGGCGGCGCCCAGCGGACGTGCGGCGGATACGGCGTTTGGCGGCCACGAGAAGATTCTCCGCCAGACCGTGATGGCGTTCCGGGCGGGGACCAAGCTGAGCGAGCACCAGAACCCCGGTGAAGCGACCGTCTTTGTACTCCGTGGCTCTGTCCGGCTGCGTGCGGGCGAGGAGTCCTGGGAGGGCAAATCCGGGGACCTGCTGATTGTTCCGGACGGGCTGCACAGCCTGGAGGCGGACGAGGACTCGGCGATCCTGATGACCGTCGCGAAAACCAAGACCTGACGGCGCAGCCGCAGGCGGGAGACCGGACCGGGGCAGGGGCCGGATAACCGCAAGGAGCAGCACATGACTGTCATCCCGTTCGACGACGTCCCACAGACCCGGCGCTGGTGGGCGAGAGCCGCGTATCTCGCGATCATCCTCGCGGCGGTCGTCCCCCTTGCGGGTGCAGGCCTTCTGGGCACCATTGCCTCGCTCCTGACCGGAGCCGGCGGCATCGTGGTGACCGTGGCAGCGATCTACTGGTTCCTTGTCAGCCGCGGCGTTCTGCGCTGGTGTGCGCTGGCGCTCGCGGCGCTCGCCCCGTTGGTTGTCATATTCCTGTTCATTCAGGCCGGCCTGCTGTTGGAGGTCATCGTCTCCCTGGCCTTGGTGTCCGTTGCGTTTGCGTGTGCCCGCGCCGCCCTCCGGGAGAGCCGGGGTGACGCGGCCATGGCCGAGTACCCGGCCCCGACGTGGCAGCATCCGTTCCTGATCATGAATCCGCGCTCCGGCGGCGGCAAGGTGGTGAAATTCGACCTGCAGCGGAAGGCGGAAGAGCTCGGCGCCGAGGTGGCGTTGCTGGAGGGGCCCGGACAGGTGGATGTGGATGCGATCGCCCGGCAGGCGGTGGAGCGCGGGGCCGACCTCCTCGGCGTCGCCGGCGGGGACGGCACCCAGGCGCTCGTGGCAGGGATTGCGGCCGAGCACAACCTGCCGTTCCTGGTGATCAGTGCCGGGACCCGCAACCACTTCGCCCTGGACCTCGGACTGGACCGGGAGGACCCGACCGGCTGCCTGGAGGCCCTCCGCGACGGCGTGGAGCTGCACGTGGACCTCGGCAGGATCAACGGGCGCACGTTCGTCAACAATGCGTCCTTCGGGGTGTATGCCGAGGTGGTGCAGAGCCCCGAGTACCGCGACGACAAGGCCGGGACCGTGCTGCAGATGCTCCCGGACCTCATAAAGGGAGCCAAGGGCGCGCGGCTGCACGCCGAGATGGACGGAACCACCGTGGACGGGCCGCAGGCCGTGCTGGTGAGCAACGGCCCCTACGGCAGCAACGACCTCGCCGGCCTCGGCCGCCGGACCCGGCTGGACCGCGGCGTGCTCGGCGCCGTGGCGATCTCCGCCGCCACCACCCGCGAGGCCGTGGGACTGCTGCGCCGCGCCACCAAGCGCGGCCTGATCCAGCGCACCGCGGCCGAAGTAACGGTGAGCGCGGAGGTGCCCGAGATCCCCGTGGGCGTGGACGGCGAGGCCCTGCTGATGGCCACTCCGGTGCGGTGCACGATCGAACCCGCCGCGCTGCGCGTGCTGGTTCCGCGGCGCCGGCCGGGCGTCCTGCCGCCGCAGCCGGCGCTGGACCTGGTCCGGCTCCGCGAGCTGGCGTGGGGGCACCCGTCGTTCCCCGTCCCGGCATCGCCGCCCATGCCGCCGCGTCCTGGCGGGTGATGGCATGGCCGGTTCTGCGGGCGGCTCCGCCGGCATCCCTGCAGACAGCCCTGCGGACAGCAAGGTCTGGACGGAGTACAACGCCGCCCAAGCGACACGTGGTGTGCGCCCGCTCTGCCGCGCGGCCATGGCCTTCGCCGGTCCGGGGAACGGCCGCCGTGCCATCGACCTTGGGTGCGGGGCTGGCAAAGAAACCCTGGCGCTGCTCGACGCCGGCTGGCGGGTTCTCGCCGTCGACTCACTGCCCGACACCCGGGAGCGGCTGCTCGGCATTGTGCCCGCGGCGCTCGCCGGACAGTTGGAAATTGAACTCAGCCCCTTTGAGCGGCTCCCCCCGCTCCCGGAAGCGGGGCTCATCCTGGCCAGCTATTCGCTGCCGTTCATCCATCCGGAGAACTTCGCCCGCGTCTGGCGGGTGCTGCTCGCGGCGCTGGCCCCATCGGGTGTCCTCGCAGTGAACCTCTTTGGTGAGCGGGACTCCTGGGCCGTCATTCCCGACTGGAACTTCCATACCGAAGCCCAGGCCAAGGCCATGTTCCAGGGACTTGAGATCCTTGAGTTCGGGGTCTACGACGCCGACGGCCAATCCTTCCGCGGCCCCAAGCACTGGCACATTTTCGACGTCATCGCCCGGAAACCGTGACGCGCCCGCTGAGTCGGTGTCACGCCACGCAGGCTTTCCCCGCCCGGCGGTGAGGTGTTCCGCGGGTTTCCGGGGAAGCCGGGCTGAGGGAGCGCCGAAAGACTGCCCTGCGTGACGCGGGAGCCCGTCCCGGCAGGTGACACCCGGTTCGATTCGCCCGGCGCCGTAGGACAGACTGTTGCCGTGAGCAACTCTCCCCGGACGGGCATCGCCGTCGCCGGTCTCAGCCTCGGCACGGCCCTGAACCCGCTGAACTCCTCGATGATCGCCGTGGCCCTGGTGGTGCTGCGCGCGGATTTCGGGCTCGACGTCGCCACGGTCACCTGGGTGATCACGGCGTTCTACCTCACCTCGGCGGCCGGGCAGCCGCTCATGGGCCGGCTGGCGGACCGCTTCGGCCCCCGCCGGCTGTTCATGCTTGGCATGGCCGTGGTCGCGGTGACGTGCGCGCTGGCTCCCTTCGCGCCGAACTTCGCCCTGCTCTGCGTGGCCCGTGCCTTCATGGCCCTTGGCACGGCGACCGCCTACCCGAGCGCCGTCGTCATGGTCGCGGCGCTGGCGCGGCAGGCGAACGTGAAGTCCACCCGGCCGCTGGGCCGGATCCAGATGGCGAACACGTCGGCGGCCGCGGTCGGTCCCGTGGTGGGCGGCCTGCTGGTGAGCCTGGTGGGGTGGCAGGCGCTGTTCCTGGTCAACGTCCCGCTCTCGCTCGCGGCCATCCTGCTGGTCCGGCAGTACGCCCCGGCCGACGAAGGGCGCGAACACGGCCGGGTCTCCGAGCTGCTGCGCGATTCGGACGTTCCCGGGATCCTGGCATTCCTTGGCGCCATGGTGCTGGTCATGATGGGGCTCCTCAACGTGGCGCCCGACTACCGCTGGTGGCTGCTCGGCGCCGGGTTCCTGCTGGCGGTGATGTTCGTCGGGCGCGAACTGCGCTTCAGCCCGCCGTTCCTGGACCTGCGGCTGCTGGGCCGCAACCGGCCGCTGCTGCTGGTCTACCTCGGCTTCGTGGTGTTCAGCGGCGTCTATTACTTCGCGTTCTTCGGCCTGCCGCAGCTGCTGCAGGAAGCCGGCGGCTACGATCCCGGCGTCGTGGGCCTGATGATGCTGCCGCTGGCGGCGATGTCGGTGCTGGTGACCCCGTTCGCGGTCCGCGCGATCGACCGCTTCGGCGTGAAGCGAGTGCTGGTGGCCGGCGTCGTGCTGCTCAACGTGGCGGCCGCGGCGATGTGGCTGCTGACGGCGTCGTTCGCCATCCCGCTCGTCATTGCGCTGACCGCCCTGATGGGCGTGCCTTACGGGGTGGTGGGCATTGCATCCAGCCAGGGCATGTACCTCTCCACCCGGCTCCGGGAACGCGGCGTGGCGGCCGGGATCTATCAGACGTGCCGGTACCTCGGCGCGATTACGGCCACCGTGCTGATCGGCATCTTCTACGGCACCGGCGTCACCCAGGCGAACTGGGGGCGGATGGTGTTCGTCATGCTGGGGCTCGGTGCCGTGGTGTTCGTGGTGTCGCTGCTGTGGCGGGAACGGGAACAGGTTTAGGGAAGGTACGACGGCGGCAGCCGGCGCGGGCGCTCAGGTCGCGGGCGCGCGCGGCGCGGGACTCACTACAACCAGGCCTGCACAAAGCCGCCGCGCTGCTCGTCCGGAGAACCGGCGGTGCCGGAGGGCCCAGCGCCGGGGTCTCCGGCGTCGGGGTTCAGGGAGATGCGGCGGCCGTACCGCGAGCACAGCTCCTGGACCGTGTGCCGGGTGCAGCGCCAGCCGGCCTCCTCCAGGACCCGGGCCGGATCCGGCGGGTCGGTCCGTGCTAGGAGTTCGGTCATCGGCAGCCCGGTCCGGTCGCTGAACTCGCGCAGCTGGGCCTCGAAATCGTCCGTGCGGGGCAGGGCGACGGCGCGTTCGATCACGGCCCGCGACCCCGGCGCCGACAACGCCACGACCTCCGTCAGGGTCTGGAGCTGGGCGTCGGAGTCGAGATAGGGCAGCAGACCCTCGATGACCCAGGTGGTGGCCTGGTCCGGGTCGAAGCCGGCGGCACGGAGCGGCCCGCCCCACGGCAGGGAGAGGTCGGCCGGCACGGACACGAGCTCGCACCCCGGCTCCGCCGCGAGCCCGGCCATCACCCCGGCCTTGAACCCCAGAACGCCGCCGAGGTCCAGTTCCAGCAGACGGGCGCCGTCCTGCCAGGGGAGCCGGTAGGCGCGGGTGTCCAGCCCGGCGCCGAGGATCACGGTCTGGCCGGTCGGGTCGCCGGATGAGAGGATGTCGTCAATGAAGCGGGTCCGCATGCCGATGTAGGTCGAGGCCAGCAGGAGCGGGTGCTGCAGCGGGGGAGCATCCTGCGGTTCCGCCGGCCACGCGACCGGCAGATCAAGCGAGGACTGTGCACCGTCCACCAGGGCCGCGGCGAAAGGATCGGCCATCAGCCTGTCCGGGCGGGTCGTCTCCACCGCCCGTCCGGCCGCGACCGCCACGGCCGTCATGGGTAGCCCCTGGCATTCCAGACCTGTCACTGCCGGACCTCCTCGCTCGTGTGGTGCCATCCTTGCACAGCGGCTAAAACAGCCGGGCCCTGGCCGGTTCGTGTTCGCCGAGAGCGGCCCTAGTTGGCCGTGCCGGGAGTGTCTTGACAGCCCCGAAGGCCCGGAATACGGTCGGCCTTAACGGGCACCTCCGCCCGTATCCGCATAGTTCCAGCGCATCACTCACGCGCCTTTTACGGGCGCTTCTGCCGCGCACCCATGGACAGTGTCCGGCGGAAAATCACACCGGTCTCTTGCACCCTAAGGAGTCCACCATGTCCACGAGTTTGATCAACCGTTTTTACGCAGAAGTCCTCTCCGGCGGTAACGTCGCGCTTGTCGACGAAATGGTCACGGACGACTTCCTCGACCACGAGCTCGCCCTTCCGGGCCAGCCGCCGGGCAAGGACGGCGCCAAGTTCTTCGCGAACACCATCCGCTCCGCCTTCCCGGACATCGCGGTCAAGGCGGCCGAGCCCGTCGTGTCCGACGGTACTTTCGAAGCCCTCCATGTGGTCCTGACCGGCACGCACCAGGGCGAACTGATGGGAATCGCGCCCACCGGCAAGACTGTCGAGTTCGACGCGACGGACATCATCCGGATCCAGGACGGCAAAATCGCCGAGCACTGGGGAACCACGGACACCATGACCCTCATGCAGCAGATCGGGGCTGTTCCGGAGTAAGGGGCCGTACCCTAAGCGCGGCCCACCGCTTCTTCCTCGACGGTCCCGGCGGGCAGGGGAGCACCCTCCTGCCCACGGGGCCGCGCGGCGCCACCGGTCAGGGCCACGCCCAGGGTGAGCAGTGCGGTGAGCAGCACGCCGAAGCCCGGATGCACGTGCAGGAGCGCCGCACCTGCGGTGGCGCCGGCCAGGATGAGCACGACGGCGCCCAGCCGGCGGCCCGCGTGCGCGCCGTTGCCGCCGCCGAACCGGGAATCGGCGGCCAGCCCGGTCAGCGTCGAGGTGACCACCACGGTGGTGACGTCCTTGACGCTGAGGTGCCGGGCCGTGGCTGCCTGGATGCCCATCGCGACCGCCAGCGCGCCCGTAATGCCCAGGGTAACGGGGTCACCGGCGTGCGGGGCGTGGAAGAACAGGACGACGGCGACTCCCGCCATCGCGGTGCCGACGGCGGTCAGCAGGGCGGTGGTCCGCCGGCTCCAGCCTGCCGCTTCGGGCCGGAAGGCCCGGCCGGCGATCACAGCGCCGAGCATGAAACAGGCCAGCGCAATCGACGGGCCGACCACCGGCAGGTTGTCGGCGCCGATCAGGGCCATGCCCAGGATGACGACGTTGCCGGTCATGTTGCCGGTGAAGACCCGGTCCAGGCCCAGGTAGCCGACGGCGTCGATGACCCCGGTGGAGAACGTCAGCACGAGCATGAGGATCAGATGCAAACGGGCCGGCTCGGTGGACTTCAATTTTTGCAGCATCGGTTCACTCTTCCCGGTTCGTGGCCAGCCGTTGAAGGGGGCGGTCAGGCGATGACGTCCGCGGTCAGCCGCTCGCCGTTGAAGAATTCAAGGTTCCAGCCGTCCGCGGGGTGGTGGTGTGCCAGGTTGAGCACGGCGTTCTCGATGCCCGGCAGGGTGCGGCCGGCAACGCGGCTCAGGCTCACCCGGAGCAGCGAGCCGTGCGCGACAACCAGGACGCGGCCGCCGCGGTATTCCTCGGCCAGAGCCTCCAGTGCGGCCACCCCGCGCCCGGCTGCGGCGTCGTCGCTTTCGGCGCCCCGGAACCCGCCGGGAATGCGCAGGGCGTCGAGCTCCGGGCCGTCCTGCAGGCCCTCCGCCGGGCCGTAATAACGTTCCGTCAGCTCCGGGACGCGCCGGGCCACGTTGAGCCCGAGCCCCGCGGCGATCAGGTCAGCGGTTTCCGCGGCACGGCTCAGCGGCGAGGACACGATCGCGTCCCATTCGTACCCCGACAGTACGGCCACGGCGTCCCGCGCCTGGGCCCGTCCGACGTCGTTCAGCGGAATATCAGTGGATCCCTGCAGCCGGCGCTGCGCATTCCAGTCGGTCTGGCCGTGGCGGATGAGCGCGAAAGTTGTAAGGGTCATGGCTTCCATTCTGCCCTGAGAGAGGCTGGGCCCGGAAAGACGGTCCCATGAGGGCAACTACGGCCTCGTTGTTGCGCTGAACCACGACCGACCAGGGCCACAGAACCGCCTTCACAGCAACGCGGAGTCACTTCCAGCCCATCCGGAGGGCATTTATGGGCGCTAAGTGACCCCGCGTTGGCGCCGTATGGCAGCCGTGCGTCAGGCGGCCTGCGCCGGGGACACCTCGACCACCTTGACCGTTACGCCGGACTGCCGGAAGAGTTCAACCTGTTCCGGGTCCGCGCGGTTGTCCGTGACGAGGATCCAGGGTGCGGGCAGCCGGACCCAGGCGTGGAAGGGGCGCTTGCCGAGTTTGGTGGAATCGGCGAGCACGTAGACGGTGTTGCCGCGGCGGGCCATGAGTTCCTTGAGCCGGGTCTGCGCCTGGTCGGCCTCGCACAGGCCCGCGTCCACCGTCACGGCGTCCGCGCCGAGGAACACCCGGTCGAAGCTCATCCGCTCCAGCGCCGCCTCGGCAATCGGACCCACGAAGGTCTGGCTGAGCCCGCGGAGCCGGCCGCCCAGGCAGTCCACCTGGATGCCCGGCGAGTCGGCGAGCTCCTGCAGCGTGTTGATGCCCGGGGTGGTGACAGACAGGTTGTCCCGGTCCCGGAGGGCATGCGCCATAGCCCCGACGGTGGAGCCGCCGTCGAGCAGGATGTTCTCGCCGTCCTTCACCTCGGACGCCGCCCACGCGGCGATGGCGTGCTTCTGTTCGAAGGCCTCCCCGGTGCGCTGCCGCAGGGACGGCTCGGGGTGGGCGCCCAGGGCGACGGCGCCGCCGTAGGTGCGGGCGAGCTTCCCCTGTTCGTTCAGCACGGCCAGGTCCCGGCGGATCGTCGAGGCGGTGACGGCGAAATGCCGCGACAGCTCCTCCACGGAGGCCAGGCCCGTGGTCACCGCGAGGTGGTAAATCTCTTCGCGCCGTGCTTTGGCGGTCGTCATCGTTGGCCCTCTTTCACCGGATGCACCCCTCGGTACATCGCTCTCATGCTATTTGGCGCCGCCGCACATCGTTTCACAGCGACGCGCCGCCGCAGATCACGTAGTTCTGCCCCGTGATGGACTTCCCGTGGCTGCCCAGCAGGAAGCCGGCGAGCGCGGCCACGTCCTCCGGGTCCACCAACTGCCCCAGGGCGGGCATGATCGGCGGTGTGGCGGACCGGCCCGGATCCGCCAGCATCGGCGTGTCCGTGGGGCCTGGGGAGAGCACGTTGACAGTGATGCCGCGGGGTGCCAGTTCCTGCGCCCAGGTCCGGCCCATGCCGAGCAGGGCCGCCTTGGTGGCCGCGTACTGGCTCTTGCCGGGGGCGCCGGTGGAGGTGCGGCTGCCCAGCAGGAGTACGCGGCCGCCGTCGGGCATGTTCGGCACCAGGGCGTTGGCCAGGGTGCTCGCGGCCGCCACATGGACGGTGAACATCCCGGCCAGCGCCGCCGGATCCAGTTCGCCCAGGAGGGCGGTCCGCTGGAAGCCGGCGGCGTGGACCAAGGCGTTCGCCGGGGCTAGGTCCTCGACAACCTCGGCCAGGGACGCCGGGTCCGCGAGGTCCGCGGGCCGCCACTGGAAGCCCGGGCCGAGTTCGGGTTTGCTCCGGCTGAGCCCGGTCACCTGCCAGCCGTCGGCCAGCAGCCGGGCGGCAATGGCCTTGCCGATCCCGGAGCTGCAGCCGGTGACGACGGCGTGCGGCGTGCTGCTCACTGGAGGTCGCCGCCCGGCGTGCTGGTTCCCCCATACGCCCACTGCGGATCCACCCGCACGTACTTGATGGCCTGCCGGAAGTAGGTGTAGGCGATGTTGAGGGCGCCGTCCGGGCCCTGATGGATGGACGGGTAGGAGTATTCGCGGTTCAGCCCGTCGCGGGAGTTGTTGGACAGGCAGTAGCCGTCGCCGACGTCGAGGTTCCGGCGGATGGGCCAGCTGCGGCCGGAGTCCTCGGAGATCGCCAGCGTCATGGGGGACCGCGGGGTGCCCCAGAAGGCCTTCCGCTCGCCCTCAGAACCGCCGCCCGGAACCGAACCATCGGTGACCACGGGTTCGGTGATCCGGCCCTGTTCGTCGGCGAGGCCGTCGTCGTCGATCTCGTCGTAGAGCGAGAGCCGCCGCTCGGTGGAGGCCTCGGCCCGGCTGTGGTTGTAGACCAGGGCCAGCCGGCCGTCCGCGAGGGCGGTGAACTGGATGGAGGAGTTGTTGTTCGGCAGTTCGGTGGCGACCGGTTCGCTCCAGGTGGTGCCGCCGTCGGTGGACCGGGATTCGTAGATCGAGTCGGCCCAGCGGCTGCGGAACAGGGCCAGCAGGGACCCGTCGGCCACGGGCTGGATGTTCATGTGGACGCAGCCCAAGCTCCCCGGGAGGACATGCTCAGTCCAGGTGGCGCCGGCGTCGTCGGAAATCATGACGGCGCTGTCGTCGCTGTTGCCCACCCACTTCTCGCCGGGCGTGGTGATGCAGCGGAAGATCGGGATGATCAGCCGGCCGGACGGCAGCACCACGGGCAGCTGCCGCACGAATACGCCGCCGGTCTCGTTGGCCGCGAACAGGGTCTCCACCGGACCCCAGGTCCGTCCGCTGTCCGTGGAGATCCGACGGCGGACCTCGGCGGTGTCCTGGTTGCCCGCCTTCTGCGCGGTGTACAGGAGCCACAGCCGGTTGTCCGGGGCGGCGAACAGGATGGGGTTCTGCTCGGAGCGGGTGGGGTCGTCGGAGAGCTGTTCGGCTTCCGACCACTGGCGGCTGCCGGGCTCCAGGGTGGAGAACCAGATCGAGATGTCCGGCACGCCTTCCTGGGTGCCGCCGAACCAGACGCAGCCGAGCCGGCCGTCGGGCAGCGTCAGCAGGTTCGCGGCGTGGCTCTGCACGGTGGGCGCCGGCAGGTACGCGTACTGGCTGCCGCCGGCGTCCCTGACCTCGCCGTCGGGCGTGATGGTGGAGTAGGCAGATGCGGGCGCGTCGGTTGAAGTCGCGTCAGTTGAAAACACAGGTCAGTCCTTTGCGGTTGCGGCGGCCAGGTGCGCCTTGGCGGCCAGCTCCAGGTGGGTGAGGTCGGAGGCGACCGTGGCGAAGGTGTAGCCCTGGCGCAGCCGGAGCGCGGCCGCCTCCCCGGCCGGGGTGTGGATGCCGGCGGCCACCCCGGCGGAAGCGGCGGCCTCCGCGATGGTCTCCAGCGCGGCGTTGAACTCGGCGTCGACGGCGGGGTCACCGGGGTAGGCGCCGCCCACGGCGATGCACAGGTCCGAGGGGCCCACGTAGATGCCGTCCAGCCCGGGGGTTGCGCAGATTTCCTTGACGTTGGCCAGCCCCTCCGGGGTCTCGATCATCGCGAAGACCAGGGTGGCGGCGTTGGCTTCGGCGGGGACCGGGCCGATCCGCAGGGCCGAGCGCATGGGCCCGTAGGAGCGCCCGCCCAGCGGCGGGTACTTGGCCGCGGCGACGGCCGCGGCGGCGTCCGCCGCGGTGTTGACGAGCGGGACGATCACGCCGACGGCGCCGGCGTCGAGCGCTTTGCCGATCGCGGTGAAGTCGTTGGCCTCCACCCGCACCATGCCGACGGCGGTGTGCCCGGCGTCGATCGCCATGAGCCCGTTCAGCACGCCCGAGTAGCCCAGCAGCCCGTGCTGTGCGTCCAGCGCGACGTAGTCGTAGCCGAGCCGGCCGATGCGCTCGGTGGCGACCGGTGCGTCCAGGACGGCCCAGTAGCCGATCGCGCGCTCGCGGGCGCGGATCCTGCGGGCGAATTCGGTAGCGAGTTCAGATGTCATGTCTTCTGCCTTCAGGTCTCGGAAATCAGCGGGAGTCAGCGGTTGTAGGCGGGCATGGGGCCGCGCAGTCCGGCCCCGACGGCGTCGCACGCTTCCGTGACGTCGGACGGCAGCGGGCCCTTGGCCACGGCGGTGATGTTGGCCTGCAGCTGCTCCACCTTGGATCCGCCGAGCAGCATGGAGCCGACGCCGTTGCGGTACGCGAGCCAGCGCAGGGACAGCTCGGCGAGGCTGATCCCGGCGTCGTCCGCGATGCCGGCCAGGGCGTTCACGGCGTCGAACAGCTGCTTGTCCCAGTACCGCTGGGTGTACATGGCGGCGAGCTTGGAGTCGCCGAACCGGCCTTCGGAGGGCTTCGCGTCGAAGCTGTGCTTGCCGGTGAGCAGGCCGCCGCCGAGCGGGTTGTAGACCATGGTGTGGACGTCGTGGGTGGCGGCGAATTCGAGGTATTCCTCCTCCACCCGGCGGGCCACGAGGTTGTAGAGCTGCTGGGCGACCACCGGGCGGGGCGCGCCGACTTCACGGGCCGTGTGGATGACGTCGGCGATCTGCCAAGCCGCGAAGTTGGACACGCCCAGGGCGCCGATTTTGCCTTCGGCGGCGAGCTCGGCCACGGTGCCCAGTGTTTCCTGCAGCGGGGTGGCCCGGTCCGGCTGGTGGAGGTAGAAGAGGTCGATGCTGTCCGTTCCGAGCCGGCGGAGGCTGCCTTCCACGCTGTTGCGCAGGCCTTCTTTGGACAGCGGGGCGTGCTGGCCGTGGTCCGGATGCGGCATGCCCGCCTTGGAGGCGAGGACGACGTCGGCCCGGCGGTCCTTCAGGAGGCGGGACAGCATCTCCTCGGTGGCCCCGCCGACGTAGGCGTTGGCGGTGTCGATCGTGGTGATGCCGGCGGCCAGCGCCTCGTCCACCATGCGTCCCGCGGTGGCCTCGTCGGCGGTGTCGCCGAACGTCATGGTGCCCAGGACGAGCCTGGAGATCGGAAGCTTCAGGCCCTCCACGGGGGTGCCTTCGGGCTGGTTGCTCATGGGGTGGTTCCTCGGGGTGTCGGTGAAAAGTCGGGTCGGCTTGTGAGGTGGGCTGGCGGGCTCAGGCGCTGTTCTTCAATGCCAAGGATGAGACCACGTGCCGCGGCTTGAGTCCGGTCATGGTGGACGGGTCCAGGGCGGCGCGGCGGAGCTTGCGGGTGTAGTCCTCGGCCGGCGAGGTCAGCACCTGCGCCGTCGTGCCGTGCTCCACCAGCTTGCCGCGCTGCATGACCATCACGGTATCGCTGATTTCCTGCACCACGCCGAGGTTGTGGGAAATGAAGACGTAGGTGATGCCGGTTTCGTCCTGGATGGATTTCAGCAGCCGGAGCACCTGGGCCTGGACGGAGACGTCGAGTGCGCTGGTGGCCTCGTCGCAGACCAGCAGTTCGGGCCTGGACGCCAGCGCCCGGGCGATGCCGATGCGCTGCCGCTGGCCGCCGGAGAACTCGGCCGGGTGCTTGTCCAGGGACGCGGCCGGCAGGCCCACCTGGTCGATCAGGCTGGCCGCCGCCTTGTGCCGTTCGGCCCGGGACCGGACGCCCTGGAGCTTCAGCGGCTCGGCCACGATTTCCTGTGCCGTGAGGTGCGGATCCAAGGAACCGTAGGGGTCCTGGAAGACCATCTGAAATTTGGAGCGCAGGGGCCGGAGTTTGGCCTCGCTCAGCGGCGCCAGGTCCGTGCCGTCCAGCACGATCCGGCCGCTGGTCGGCGTGACCAGGCGCATGAGCGCCTTGGCGATGGTCGACTTCCCGCAGCCGGATTCCCCGACGACGGCGATCGTCTTGCCCTTGTCCACGGAGAAGGAGACGTCGTCCACGGCCCGGAAGGTTCCCTTCGAGACGTGGTAGTCCACCACGAGGTTTTCGACGGACAGGAACGGCTTAGTCATGGCTGGCTCCAGTGGTGGTCAGGGCGGTGGCGGCCGGGGTTTCGTCCCAGGCGCCCAGGACGGGGACGGCGGCGAGCAGCTTGCGGGTGTACTCGGTGGACGGGTTGTCCACGATCTGCTGGACCTCGCCGGACTCCACGAAGGAGCCGTCCTTCATGACGTGGATCCGGTCCGAGATGAGCCGGGCCACTCCGAGGTCGTGGGTGATCATCAGGATGCCGATGCCGCGCTGTTCCTGCAGCTCGAGCAGCAGGTCCAGGATGCCGGCCTGCACGGTGACGTCCAGGGCGGAGGTGGGCTCGTCGGCCACCAGCAGCTGCGGTTCGCTGGCCAGGGCGATGGCGATCAGGACCCGCTGGAGCATGCCGCCGGAGAGCTGGTGCGGGTATTTCTTCAGCTGCGCATCCGGGGTGGGGATGTGGACCTGCTCCAGCAGCCGAATGGCGCGGGCGCGAACGGCGCCCGGCTCCTTGGAAGCGGCGCCGGCAATCCTGATGGCCTCGGAGAGCTGGTTGCCGATCGAGTGCACCGGGCTCAGCGCCGTCATGGGGTCCTGCGGGATCAGGGCGAGCGTCCGGCCGCGGACCTTGTCGATCGCCTTGGCGTCGGCGATCACGTCCACGCCGTCGATCCGGACCGATCCCGAGAGGACCGCGAGGTCCTCCGGCAGGAGCCTCAGGAGGCCCATCGCCGTCGTCGATTTCCCGGAACCGGATTCACCGATGATGGTGACGGTCTCGCCGCGGTGGATGGAGAAACTGACCTGGTCCACGGCGCGGACGATGCCGGCGTCGGTGATCAGTTCCACCTGGAAATCGCGGACCTCCAGCAGCGGCTGTGCTGTGAACTCGGCCTTGTCAGTGTGTGCGGTCATCTCAGGCACCCTTCTTCTTGCGGCGGGGACGGTCGCGGAGGCCGTCGCCCAGCAGGTTCACGCCCACCACCATGAGCACGATCACCAGGCCGGGCAGCGTCACCAGCCACCAGGCGGTGGTGATGTAGTCCTGGCCGTCGGAGATGATGCGGCCCCAGGTGGCGAACGGGCGTTGCGGGCCGGCGCCGAGGAAGCTGAGCGCGCTTTCCAGCAGCACGGCCTGGGCCAGGAGGAGCAGGACCACCAGCGTGGCCTGCTTGATGACGTTGGGGATGATGTGCTGGATCAGGATCTGCACGCGGTGCAGGCCCAGGATCCGGGCGGCCGATACGTAGGGTTTTTCGCGTTCCACGAGCACCATGGACCGGGTCAGGCGGGCCACTTCCGGCCATTGGGCGATCGCGATCACGAACGTGATGACGGGGATGGACGGGCCGAAGAGCGCCACGACCAGCAGCAGCATCATCAGCAGCGGCAGGGACATCTGCGCCTCGATCAGGCGCGAAACCACCGTGTCCAGCTTGCCGCCGAAGTAGCCGGCGGCCGCGCCGGCGATGACGCCGAGGACGCCGGAGACCACCACGGCGAGGACGCCGATGGTCAGTGAGACCTGGCCGCCGTGCAGGACCCGGGAGAGGAGGTCGCGGCCCAGCTGGTCCGTGCCGAACAGGTGTCCATCCGTCAGGGGCGGGAGCAGCCGCTGCGCGAGGTCCTGGTGGTTGGGGTCGGGCAGCGGCAGGACATTGGCCAGCAGGATGGGGATGGCCACCAGCAGGGTGCAGATGATGCCGGTGCGGATTTTCACCTTGGAGGAGATCCGGCGTCGGGTGGCCGCGGCCTTGGCGATGAGTTCCTTGGTGACGGCGCTGGGGGAGGAGTTCCGGACGGGTGCCCCGGCGGCGGGGCCCGAGGGGGCGCCTCCCGGGTTGCCTGCCGGGTTTCCTGCCGGAGGCGTTGCGGTGTCGCTGAGGCTCATGCTGTGGCCGCCTTTCCAAGACGAACGCGGGGATCAAGAAGCGGGTAGGCGAGGTCGATGATCAGCTGGACTCCAACCGCCAGCAGTGCGGTGACTAGGACGGTGGCCACGATCAGCGGGTAGTCGCGGGTCTCCAGCGCCCGGACAACGAGGGAGCCGACGCCGGGCCACGCGAAGACGACCTCCACCACCACCACGCCGTTGAGCATGGCCGCGAAGCGGGTGCCGAGCGCCGTGAAGACCGGAATGGCCGAGTTGCCCATGGCGTAACGCCAGGTCAGCAGGGAATTCCGGACGCCGCGGGACCGGGCCACGGTCAGGTAGGGGGCGGCGAAGTTGTTGGTCATTTCGCGCCGGACCATCCGGGAGATCAGGGCGATCTGCAGGATGGCGATGGTGACGGTCGGCAGGACCAGGGCGCCCCACGTGGCGAAGCCGGAGGCCGGGAAAATCGGGATCAGGACTGCGAAGAAGGTGAGCAGCATGATGCCGGTCCAGAAGTCCGGCATGGACTGTCCGGCGATGGTGAGGACGTTGACGCCGAATTCCTTCTTGGTGTCCGGGCGGCGGGACATCCAGACGCCCAGCGGGATCGCGACCACCGCGGTGAGCAGGATCGAGGCCGTGGCCAGGGTCAGCGTATACGGCATCCGCTCCAGGACCACCTGAATGGCCGGGGCCTGGAAGGAGTACGAGATGCCGAGGTTGCCGGTGAACAGTTGCTGCAGGAAGATCCAGTACTGCTCAATCAGGGGCAGGTCCAGGCCGAACTGCTGGCGGACCTTGGCCAGCTCTTCGGTGGTGGCGAGCGGTCCGGCATAGGCCACGGCGGGGTCGCCCGGGGCCAGCCGGATCAGGATGAACACGGTGGAGACCGTGAGGAACACGGTCAGCAGGCCCTGTCCGAGCCTCTTGAGGATGTATGTCGTCATGGTCTAGGCCTCCAGCCGGACGTCGGCGAGCGGGTAGGAGTTGGTGGGGGCCAGCGCCAAGCCGTCCACACGGTTCCGGTGGGCCAGCACGGACTTGGGCACGAACGCCCAGGCGCACGGCCAGGTGTCCCAGATGGCCTGCTGCGCCACGGCGAGCAGCTGCTGCCGGCGCACGGGGTCCACCTCGGTGGCGGCGGCCTGGATCTTGGCCTGCACGTCGGGCTTGACGTAGCCCTGGTAGGTGTCGCGGGTCTTTTCCTTCTCCGCGGTGCCGGCGTACATGCCCTGCATCATGGTGATGGCCAGGCCCGTGGGGCTGCTGAAGCCGTTGCCCAGCAGGTCCCAGTCTCCTTCCTTGCCCTGGCGCCAGGCCAGGATGTTGCCGCCGGGTTCGAACTGCTGGAGCTGGGCTTTGACGCCGATGTTGCCGAACATCTCCACCAGCGCCTCCATGACGGAGGTGTCGGACGCGAATTCGCCGGTTTCCCAGATGATCTTCAGGGTCAGGTCCGTGACGCCCAGCTCCTTGAGCTTGGCCTTGGCCTTCCCGGGATCGTAGGTGTACGTGCCGGTCTTCGCGAAGCCGGTCAGGCTGGACGGTGTGACGCCCTCGGCCTGGCTGACGGAGTTCACCAGCACGTCCTTGACCAGCGCCTCGCCGTCGATCGCCCAGCTGAGCGCCTCACGGACCCGGACGTCGGCGAGCGGGTGCCCGGCCGGCTTGCGGAAGTTATAGAAGATCTGGTTCAGCCGCAGGCTGGACGCCTCTTTAAGCACGACGCCGGGAAGTCCGGCGAGCTGTTCGCGCGAGTCGGGCGTGATGGAGTCGATGACATCCACCTCGCCGCTGCGCAGTGCAATGACGCGGCTGGATTCCTCCGGCAGGAACCGGACCTCGACGTTGTCCACCGCGGGGGCCGGGCCCCAGTAGTTCTCATTGCGCTTGAGGCTGTAAGTGCCGGCGCCGCGGTTGAACTTGGTAACGACGTACGGGCCGGTGCCCACGCCCTCCTGCAGCTCGGCCGGCTTGTTCTTGGCCGCCGGGCTGATCAGGATCATGCTCATGAGCGAATCCAGGATGGGGATGGGCTTCTTCGATTCCATCCGGAAGGTGCGGTCATCCAGGGGCACCACGGTGGGGAACTCGGGGAAGAAGCCGGCCACGAACGAGCCCTGGACCTGCTGGTACATCTTGAGTGCCGTGGCGACGTCCTCGATCTTCAGGGGCGTGCCGTCGGAGTACTTGATGCCTTGGCGGAGCCGGACGGTCCATACCGTGGGGGAGGTCATGACGAAGCTTTCGGCCAGGACCATGACGGGCTTGGTCTCGGGGCCGATGGCCGTGAGGCCCTGGCGGACGGCGCGCTGGACCGTGACGGCGGCGTCGAACTGGTTAAGTTTGTTGTCCAGGCTGACCAGGGACCGGTTGAGCGCCAGGGTCAGGGTGCTGGGTCCCGGCAGGCCGGTGGGGCCGGCACATCCTGCGACGGTGCCTGTGCCCAGGAGAAGTCCGGCCAGTCCGCCAAATTGCAGCAGGCGGCGCCGGGAAATCTCGGGTCCTTGAGGAAGAACGGTCATCGTTGACCTCTCGGTTGAACGGGGACGGCTGGCGGCCGGATGGCCTGTGCCGTGTTACATGGATCACCTTGCCACGTTTGCGCGATTCGCGCAACAGTTCTAGCGCGATTCGCGCAGTTGTGTCATGATGAGGACATCGAAAGCTTGATGAATAGCTCGATAACCAGCTTCATTACCCGCTTGATGACCAGTCCGATCCAAGGGAGGAGGGAGACGTGGCAACAGTGCTCATACAGGCCGACGACTTTTCCGGCGCAGCTGAAGTGGGGGAGTGTTTTGCCCGGCAGGGGTTCGATGCGCGGATCCTGCTGGAGGCTTCTTCCGGGACTTCCGAGGTGATCGTCGTGGACACCCACTCGCGTGCTGCCGCAGCGGAAGTTGCCGCGGCCGCCGTGGCCCGGGTCTTTTCCGGACCGGCCGCGGCCGGCGCTTCCGTGCTGTTCAAGAAGATCGACTCGCTGTGGCGGGGGAACGTGGGCGCCGAACTGGCGGCCCTGGCGGATCGTGGTTTCCATGTGCTGGTGGCCGGTGCGCTCCCGCAGTTGCGGCGGACCGTGGTGGACGGACGTCCCTATGCCGACGGCGTGCCGCTGGCAGACGCCGGACTCTGGAAGGCGGAGGCAACTGAGCCGCCCGCCCGGGTGACTGATGTCTTGGGGTCTGCCGTGCGGCCGTTGGATCTGGCCGCGGTCCGGTCCCCGGACCTGGCTGAACGGCTCATGCATTTGTTCTCGTCTGATGGCGCCGTGACCGTAGTGGCCGACGGCGAAACCGGGGCCGACCTCGAGGCCGTCGTCGCGGCCCTTGGAGAGTTGGACTTCGCCGCCGGAGGCCGCAGGATCGTCCTCGTGGGCACGGGCGGCCTTGCCGACATGCTCGCGCAGACTCTGCGGCTGGCAGCGCCCGACGCGGCACCGGCGACTGCGCGAAACGCGCAGATTGCCGCAGAGGACTCCGGCACCCCGGACGTGACTGACCATGACGCCGCGCGGCCGGTGCTCGCCGTCGTCGGCTCCGCGTCCGACGCCGCCCGCCGGCAACTGCGGGAGCTGCAGTCCGGGGGTTTCACTCTCGTCGGGCTGAGCCCGGCGGAACTCCGTGAGCCCGGGACGGGCCCGGCGCTCGGCGTCGTCCGCGAACTCACGGCCGCCGGTGAACCCGTGGCGCTGACCGTCGTCGCCGAGACGGTGGATCCGCGCGACGCCGCTGCGATCGTCCGCAACCTGACGGACTTCGTGGCCGGCGCCCTCCAACCCGAGCCGGGCCCCGAAAACACAAGCTCCGGCGTCGTCCTTCCCGACCTCATCCTGACCGGCGGCGAGACCGCCCGCGAGGTCCTGGACCGCATTGGCGTCCGGGCGCTGGAGCCGCTCGGCGCCCCACAGCACGGCGCGGTGGTCAGCCTCGCCGACGACGGCCGACTGGTCGGCACCAAACCCGGCAGCTTCGGCGACGACCGCGCCCTGCTGCAGCTCTTTCACTCCATCCAAAGCCGCCGCGCCGGTGAACCGGCCGGCAGCGCACCCCGCGAACCACTCGACCCTTCCGAAAAATCTGGAGAAGCAATGAATTCAGCGTTGACCCCGACCAAGCAGGACACCCGACCCTACATTGCGGTCACCATGGGCGACGGCGCCGGCGTCGGGCCCGAAGTGACGGTGGGCGCGCTGCTGGCCGAGAACGCCTACCGGGACTGCCGCCCGGTGGTGATCGGCGACGTGTACCGGCTGGAACTTGGGGCGAAGGCGCTGGGCGTCACCGCGGACATCGTGGAGATCCAGGACGTGGCCGAGGCCGTGTTCGAGCCCGGCCGCATCAACGTGATCGACCCGAAGCTCCTGCCGCACGACCTCGCCTGGGGCGTGGAGTCCGCCGAGGCCGGCAACGCCGCGTACCACTACATCCGGATCGCCTGCGAGCTCGGGATGAAGGGCGATGTCCAGGGCATCTGCACCGCGCCGCTGAACAAAGCCGCCCTGCACAAGGCCGGGCACATTTACCCCGGCCACACGGAACTGCTGGCGCACTTCATGGGCATTGAGGAAGTGTCCATGATGCTCTCCACGCCCAAGGTCAAGGTCATTCACGTCACCACGCACATCGGCCTGATCGACGCGATCAACAAGATCGAGCCCGGCCTGGTGGAACGCACGGTCCGGCGCGGGCACAGCGCCATGCAGCGCGCCGGCATCGAGAACCCCAAGATCGGCGTCTGCGCCATCAACCCGCACGCGGGGGAGAACGGCCTGTTCGGCTACGGCGAGGAAGCGGAGAAGATCACCCCGGCCATCGAGAAGCTGCAGGCCGACGGCATCGACGCCCGGGGCCCGCTCCCGGCCGACACCGCCTTCTTCCTGGCCGGCCGCGGCGACTACGACCTCATCGTCGCGATGTACCACGACCAGGGCCACGGCCCGGTGAAGGTCCTGGGCATCGAGGCCGGCGTCAACATCACGGTGGGCCTGCCGGTAATCCGCACCTCGGTGGACCACGGCACGGCCTTCGACATCGCGGGCAAGGGCATCGTGGAGGTGGGCAGCATGATCGAGGCCCTCCGCCAAGCGGCGGAGATGTCCCCGAGCCCGGTGCTGCAGGGGTAGGGCTCCACAGCAACGCGGGGTCACCTACGGCCCATCCGGAGGGCATTTATGGGCGCTATCTGACCCCGCGTTGTGCTCCTGAAACGGCACTTTCCGGCACCCCTCCGTTGGACACGCCTAAAACCGAATAAGAAGGGCGCCGTCCGGGGCTGGTTGTCCCGGACGGCGCCCTCCTTGGTTCAGGGATGGTCAGTTGGCGCTGACGCGTTCCTGTGCAATCGCTGCGTTCTTCTCGTCCAGCTCCTGGGCGGCGGTGATGCGCCGGTCCAGCTTCTTAAGCGTTTCGGGTGCGAGGATGGTCGCCACAACCGTGATGACGCCGATGATGCTGAAGTACAGGATCACCCAGCCCGGCTTGCCGTTGCCGGCGGTGAGCAGCGCCACTGCGACGAGAGGTGCGATGCCGCCGGCCAGGACCGAGCCGAACTGGTAGCCCATGGACGCGCCGCTGTAGCGCAGCTTGGTGGAGAACAGTTCCGCAAAGAAGGCAGCCTGGGGGCCGTACATGGAGTTGTGGAAGACAGCGAGCCCGATGATGATGGCGAGCGTTGCCAGCAGTGCGCTGCCGGTGTCCGTCATGACGAAGTACAGCGGGAAGAACAGGAGTCCGCCGATGGAACCGAACAGGTACAGCGGCTTGCGGCCGATCTTGTCGGAGAGGATTGCCCACAGCGGCACGGCGAAGACGCCGATGGCCGAGGCGATCAGAACGGACATGGTGCCCTGGTTGGCGCCTTCGGCACCGAAGGTCTTCATGATGTAGACCACGGAGAAGGTGGTGTACAGGTAGAACGCGGAGTTTTCTGCCAGCCGCATTCCGACGACGAGCCAGATGCCCTTGGTTTCCTTCTTCATGGCCTCGCCCAGCGGCTTCTTGGCGGTCTGGTTCGTGGCCTGGAGTTCCTTGAAGTCGTTGGAGTCTTCAAGCTTGTTGCGGACGATCATGCCGGTAATGATCAGGACCACGCTGAGCAGGAACGGGAGGCGCCAGGCCCAAGCATCGAACTCTGCTGCCGGGACGGCAGCCTTGACGGCAAGGACGCTGGAGTTGGCCAGCAGCATGCCGGCCGGCACGCCCATCTGGGTGAAGCTACCGAAGAATCCGCTGCGTCCGGCTGGGGCGTGTTCGATCGAGATGACGGCCGCGCCGGCCCACTCGGCTCCGGCGCCGAAGCCCTGCAGCAGGCGCAGGACCGTCAGCAGGATGGGAGCCCAGACGCCAATTTGCGCGTACGTGGGAAGCATTCCCATGGCCAGGGTGGCGAAGCCCATGATGAGCAGGGAGAGCACCAGCATGGGCTTGCGGCCGATCTTGTCCCCGAAGTGGCCGGCGAACATACCGCCGAAGGGACGGGCCACGAAACCTACCGCGTAGGTGACAAATGCCATCAGCAAGCCGGTGGCCGGGTCCTGTTCCGGGAAGTACAGGCGGCTGAAGACGCCCGTAGCGGCGAGCAGGCCGAAGATGTAGTAGTCGTACCACTCGATGGTGGTGCCGATGAAGCTGGCAGCCGGAACGCGCCAGGGCGCCTTCGTCTTGGCTTTGGTGTTGGAGATCGTCATTGGTCTTTTCTTTCGGATGGGAACGAAGGGAGCGCCAGCGCTACCAGTCGAGGGCGATGTATTTGGTTTCGGTGTAGTCCAGCAGGCCCTGGTGGGCGCCTTCGCGGCCGAGGCCGCTCTGCTTGACTCCGCCGAAGGGTGCTGCGGGGTCGGAAACGAGTCCCCGGTTGAGGGCCACCATGCCGCTTTCGATGCGCTCGGAGACCCGAAGCCCGCGGCGAAGATCCTCGGTGAACACATAGGCGGCGAGGCCGTACTCGGAGTCATTGGCGGCGGCGATTACTTCCTCTTCGGTGTCGAAGGGGATGACCGAGGCCACCGGTCCGAAGATTTCCTCGCTGACCATGCGGGCTTGGAGCGGCACGTTGGTGACGACGGTCGGCGGGTAGTAGTACCCGGCGCCGTCGATGGCCTTGCCGCCGGCGAGGAGCCTGGCGCCCTGGCTGACGGCGTCGCGGACCAGCGAGTCGACCTTGCGGACGCTGGCTTCATCCACCAGCGGACCGACCTCGGTGCTGGCGTCGGTGCCGGGGCCCACGCGCATGGCGCCCATGCGTTCGGCCAGCCGGCGGGCGAACTCGTCGTGGATGCCGCGCTGGACGTAGATCCGGTTGGCGGCGGTGCAGGCCTGGCCGCCGTTGCGCATCTTGGCGATCATGGCGCCGTCCAGGGCCAGATCGAGGTCCGCGTCGTCGAAGACCAGGAACGGGGCGTTGCCGCCAAGTTCCATGGAGCACTTGAGCACGTTGTCGGCCGCCTGCCGCAGCAGGTGGCGTCCGACGCCGGTGGAACCGGTGAATGACAGCTTGCGGACGCGGGGGTCGGCAAGGATCGGGGTCATGACCTCGTTGGTTTTGCTCGTGGTGATGATGTTGACGACGCCGGCCGGGACGCCGGCGTCGATCATCAGCTGGGCGATCGCCAGGGTGGTCAGCGGAGTGAGGGTGGCGGGCTTGAGCACGGCGGTGCAGCCGGCGGCCAGTGCCGGGGCCAGCTTCCGGGTGGCCATGGCCGCCGGGAAGTTCCAAGGGGTGATCAGCACGCAGACGCCGATCGGCGGGTGCTGGACCAGGATCCGGTTGGCGCCCGACGGCGAGACGGACACGTCGCCGATGATCCGGACCGCTTCTTCGGCGTACCAGCGGAAGAATTCGGCGGCGTACGCCACTTCCCCGCGGGCGTCGGCGAGGGCTTTGCCGTTTTCGAGGGAGATGAGGTGGGCGATCTGCTCGCTGCGCTCGGTCATCAGGTCGAAGCAGCGGCGCAGGATTTCGGCGCGGCGGCGCGGCGGCGTCGCGGCCCACTCCGGGAAGGCTGCGGCGGCGGCGTCGACGGCGGCGAGGCCGTCCTCGACGTCGGCGTCGGCGATGTCGGTGATAACGGAAGCGTCGGAGGGATTGATCACCTCGACGGTGCCGGCGTCGCTGGCGTCCTGCCAGTTCCCGGCGATGAGCAGCTGGCGGGGAACCGTCAGGCCGTCGACGTCGAGTGGTTCAGAGGTTGAAAGGAGGGTCATCATTGGTCCTTTTGCTGATCAGCGGATGGTGCGGTCGCCGGCGTAGGCGGCGTTCACGATGGAGGTGACGGCGTCGAGATCGAGCGGCACGGGGTTGTTGTCGATGAGCCGCTTGGAGTTCAGCGAGAGCTTGGCGATCTGGGCGAGGTCGTTCTCCTGCACGCCGAGGTCCTGCAGGGTCGGGGGCAGCTCGATGGCGGCGATGACCTCGTCGATTGCCTCGACGCCTGCGACGGCGGCGGCGCGCTGGTCCAGGCCGCGGATATCGCGCCCCAGGGCTTCGGCGATCTGGGCCAGCTGCGGCTGGATCGCGTCAAAGTTGTGGCGGACGACGTAGGGCAGCAGGAGGCCGACGCCCACACCGTGCGGGGTGTGCGTCAGTGCGCCGACCGGGTACTGGATGGCGTGTGCCGCGGCGGTCCCGGCGTTACTGAGGACCACACCGCCGTACAGTGCAGCGAGCATCATCCCGGCGCGGGCCTCGGTGTTTTCCGGGTCCTTGTAGGCGGTGACCAGGCTGCGGCCCACCAGCCCGATGCCGTTCAGGGCAATCGAGTCCGTCAGGATGTTCTTGCCGACGAAGACGCGTTCCGCGGCCAGGGCAGGGGTGGGTTCCCGGGTGATCGCCGTGAAGGACTCGACCAGGTGCACGAAGGTGTCCGCGCCGGTGGCCGCCGTCAGGGGAGCGGGGGAGGAGTAGGTCAGTTCGGGGTCGCATACCGCGGCGAACGGGATGATGTGGGGGCTCGAGATGCCCATCTTCATGCCCAGGTCAGGATCGGAGACGACGGCGATCGCCGTCGCTTCGGAGCCGGTGCCCGCCGTCGTGGGCAGCGCGATGACCGGCTTGGTGGGGCCGGGAACGGCGAATTCGCCGTAGTAGTCGCTGGGCGTGCCGCCGTGGGTGAGCAGCACGGAGACGACCTTGGCCATGTCCATGCAGCTGCCGCCACCAAAGCCGATGATGGCGTCGATCTCCTGGCCCTTGAGCTCCTCGACGCAGGCCAGGATCCCGGGAACCGGCAGTTCGGCCTGGGTGTCGCCGTAGACCCGTACGGTCAGGTTCTTGTCCTCGAGGCTCCGGACGAGGTCCCGAAGTTCCTCCGAGGCGGCCAGCCGCGGGTCGGTGACGACCAGGACGTTGGTGCCGAATTCGGCTGCGATGTTGGCGACGGCGAAGCGCTGCTGGGCGCCGACGACGACGCTCCGCGGCAGGCGGAGGACGCCGAAAGTTGTGGGACGGATGCCCGCTGCATGCGCACACGACATTGTGAATAACTCCTAGAACTGGGATGAGCGGGCTGCCCGAAAGGCGCCGCAGATCCCAGCATTCCAGAGCCACGTGACACTCACCATGTGGTCTAGCGCCATATGCGGAGCCTGAATATGTGTGCCGCCGACATGGGCGTCGCGCAGGCGGAGGCAGATCGCCCCTTGTCAGGAGCCCCCGGTGGTGACCCCGGCCGTCTTCATCCGCCACAGGCGCAGCGCCACTTGGACGTCCAAGGAACGGCTTCCCCGGCGCCACGAGGCGCCGATCAGCGCGTCGATCCGGTCCAGCCGCTGCCTCAGCGTGTTGGGGTGGATATGGAGGGAGTCGGCCGTGTCCTGGAGGGTGCCGCCATTCTCATGGAACGTCCACGCGGTGAGGACCAGCTGGGTTCCCCGCCGCTGGTCGTAGTCCAGAAGCGGCCCCAGCTGCGCGGCCAGCAGCTGTCCGGCGAAGGGGCTGTCCATTGCTCCGAGCAGCATTCCCGCGGTACCCAGTGCGGCCCGGTCCGCTGCCTCGCCGTCCCGCGAGAGGGCCTGCAGTGCACGGAGGACTGCATGGGCCTCGGTGTGGGCTGCGGACAGCCGGGCAAAGCCGGTGACGGGTTCCGATGTCCCGACGGTGGCCGTGATCCGGCGTCGTTTCAGTTCGTCGATGATGGACTGACCCGGGCGGCCGTCACTGCCGGCTTCGCCCGGGCGGCCGTCGTGCCGTTCCCAGGGTTCGATGATGCACAGGTGTGATTCGTGCAGGGCGATGATTCCGGGGAGTCCCTCGGACCGGTGCCTCAGCAGGGAGAGTGCCCGTTGGCGCTGGTCGTCGCCGACACCCACCACGCGCACCACGAGTTGGAGGTGGTTTGCCAGGCCGAACTGCCCGGCCCTGCGGGCAAGGGCCGCAGCGTTTTCGGCGCGCGGGCTGAGCAGGTCGTCAATGAGTTCGAGCTGCAGCCGGTATTGGGCGTCCTGGAAGGTGCGGTCCAGCAGCAGGGACACACTGAGCACCAGGGCGCTGCGTTCCAGCACCGCCAGCCGGGCTGGGCTGAGTTGTCCGGCGACAATGACGGAGGCGAGGTGCTGGTCGCCCGCCACCGCGGACATGACGATGTACTGCTTGTCCTTGATTTTGAAGTGCACGGCGGCACTCTTTGCCGCAGATTCCTCGGCGGCGCTCAGGGCAGGGAAGCTTCCGAAATCTCCCCCCTCGGCTGCGGGTCCCGCCAGGGGCTCGCCCATGGGCGAGACCAGGTAGACAGCGGTGTCCAGGGACTCCGCCAGCAGGTTGAGCAGCTGCGGAAGGCTGCCGGTTGAGGCCAGCGTTTCCATAAGCCGTCGGTCCAGGGTGGAGAGCTCCTCCAGGGCCCTTACGTGGGCGAGGTTCTCCTGCTGCGCCTGGTCCAGCCGGGCGAGGGCGCTGGCCATTTCGCTGAAGTAGCGGGCGTTCTCCAGCGCGACGGCTGCGTGCGTGCCGATGGATTCCATCAAAGCCACGTCGTCACTGCTGAACTGGTGGGGATGCCTGTCCGCGACCAGGAGCGCGCCGATGACTTTCCCTTCGGCCCGAAGGGGTACACCCATGATCGCCCGGACGCCTTCGGCAGCCACAGCGGCGTCGCTGGACTCCAGATGCGATTTGGACTCGTCCATGAGGTAGTCGGCGCTCTGGGCAGGTGCCTCGCCGGTCGCCACGGCGCCGAGCACCCCTTCGCCGAGGGGCATGCGGATGTTGCGGAAGAGGGCGGTGGTGGCGCCGTCGGTCACCCGGACGTAGGACTCGCCGCTGTCGTAGTCGTTCAGGCTCAGGTAGGCGACGTCGCTGCCGATCAGTGACCGGGTGCGCCGGACGATGGCTTTGAGCACAGCCTCGACGTCGCGTATCCCGGTCAAGTCGGTGGCCGTATCGTAAAGGACTCGCAGCAGGCCTTCCCGGCGGCTCGCCTCCCACAAGCGGGCGTTCAGGCTGCGTGCCGCCGCCGCGGTGGACTGGTCAATGGCGCCGGCTTCCAGCCATGCGGACAGCGTGGTCTCCAGGTCAGCCGCGGAAACGCCATGGTCAAGGATGGCCATGAGTTGGCCGGCATCCTTGGTATCGCCAGAAAGAACTCCACCGCTACGAACGGCAGAACTGTCATCGGCTCCCATGAACCTAATGCTAGTGGGTGAGGGCGGTCCCAGACCGGGACGCCGTGTGCCAGGTGTGGCCCGGCAACGAAGCCCCGGATCACAGCCGTCCAGAGCTCCGTTGCGTTCGGCGGCGGCGGTTCAGGGCGTCGGAGACTGCCACTCCGATGAGGGGAAGAACGGCCCCTATAGCGGCAACGAAGGCCGGGAGGAGAAAGCTCAAAGTTGCCAGGACCGCCAAGGCCCCGATCCCGGCGAGATCAGATGGTTGGCGGTGGCCCAGTACCCGTCGAATAAAAAAGCCTCGGCCGGCCAAGAAAAGAGCCGGCCCACCAAAAAGAAGCAGAATGGTCGCCAGATCGGGGCGGGCGGCCGGATCAGTGATCACGAGCTGATCGCCAACCGCCACCAGGATCAGGCCCGCCAGTAACACCACCAAGGTGTTGCCCGCCAAAATACCGGGCCGGAACTGATCATCGACAGAAGCAAGCTTCTCCAGAATCTCCTGCTCAAGGCCGTGGAAGTAGCACCACCAGATCGCGACGCTTCCGGCCAAACTGACGGTCCCGGTCAGAAATATCAAGGGGTCCTCCAGATTGCCCGCAATCGCCACACCGGTTGAAAGGATCGTCTCGCCGAGCGCGATCAGGTAGAACAACCCGAACCGCTCAAAGATCCTCTCGCCCGGGAGCGGGACCCGGCGTCCTTCGGTTTTCCGGCCCGGCAACCGGTGCGCCAGCATATGGCCGCCCAGATCGATCGCGGCAGCGACACCCCAGAACATCAAACGGGGCCCCGGACCGAAGAAAACGCCGGCAATCCAAAACGGCGCGCTCATACACCCCCAGATCAGCGTGCGCACGAAATGGTTGTGAGTCGTCCGGTCAAGTCCGACGGTGAGTATCCACGCACCTCGGCCGAGCTGGACCAGGAGATAGCTCGCGGCAAAGAGCCAGCCGGAGGCGCCGAACGCTGATCCGATTGAGGCGTTCATGAACAGGGTGACAAGCATGACGATCAGCAGCATCCACTGCACCTCAAGCCGCGACGTGTCCAGCAATGTCGCCGTCCAGGTCGTGTACACCCACACCTTATAGACCGCAAGAAGAAGCACAAATGTCTCACCGGCCCCCACCCATGAGGGATGCTCCAGCAAATGATGGGACAGCTGCGATAGCGCGAAGACAAAGACCAGATCGAAGAACAGCTCAAGGCGCGTAACCCGGTCTCCGGAGGTCGCGGAACGCATCAGCGACCTGGCACGGAACATCAGTATCCTCCACGGGGCTTCAGGAGCGGACGGACGCCCCCTCCTGTTGTCGAAAAGACTGACGACGGTCAGCAGAGATGTCAAGGGCGGTCTCGCCGGAGGCGTCTGATCGACTGAACGATCACGACGACGGAAGGCCAAAATCTTCCTGGGCACCGTCTCCGGCCCGCTGGCAATTTCCAACGCCAAAAGGCAGAGGCGCTGCACCCTTCCTCAGGCGCGGCTGTCTAGTGCCGCCTGCCATTTCTCGAACGATTCGGTCCAGCCGTTGCGGTGCAGGGCCAGCCGCTCCGCCGTCAGGAACGGTCCCTGCGAGAGCACTACACGGGTGCCCTTGGCCCGCGCTCCCCAGTGAGAGGTCGATGACGGTTTCCCGGTCGTCCGGCGTCGGTTCCTCCCAGCGGAAGGTGTACACCAGACGCCATGGAGGACCGCTCTCCAGGAATTCGTCGGTAGCAGCTACCCGCGCGCTACTTCGTGTCGGATTTTCCACGCCGGACGTGCCGGTGGTGCAACTCGTAGCTGTCGAACACATCGGATGAGGTGCTTCCTGAGTGGCCGAATTTGCCGCGGAGGACGTCCGCGAGTCCGTCCAGTGCCGCGTGGAGCATCCGCCCGGCGAATTGGAGTTCAGGGTTGTCGCTGCGCTGGGCCTGGGATGCCAGCTCCTGGGCGTAGGCGACGGTGGCCGGCAAGGAGCCGCGCTGCTCGATTTCACGAAAGTAGTAGGTTTCATGGAACGCAAGCAGATCGATGCTCACTAGCGCGACGTTTCCGGCCATGGACTCCAGGAGCCCGGCAGCATGCCGCGGTTCCAGGGACAGGACACCTGCAGGAGCTGCAGCCTCCCTGAACAGGGTCAGCTCGTGGGCCAGGGCCCGGCGGCGGTTAAGGGCCGGGTACATCTGCAGAATCCAGGTGACCGTTGCTGTCAGCAAACCGAAACCCGTGACCGCCTCGAGGGCCACAACCAGCCTGAGCACCGGATACACCGGCACGATTTCACCGAATCCCGCCGTCGAAAGCGTGACCAAGGAGATGTAGAGCGCCTCGGCGAAATCGCCCTGCTGCGGCACCCCGGAACCGTAAACAAAACCCTCCGGCAGATGGGGCAAGTACAGCAGGGCCCATCCGATGGCCGCGAGGCCCGCCCAGGCGCCGATGACAGCGGCCATGGCCAAAGGTGCTGCTATGAAGGAGCCCCGGCCCCGTATTTTTCTCGATACAAGCCAGAATCCGCGCATGATCGCGTGGCCCAGAGGACCGGAACCATGTGGATAAAGGAGTGTACGGAAGACGTCAACGAGCATCAGCAGAACCAGCCCGGCCCCCAAAACCGTCCAGAGCGTGTCCTCGAAGTCCATGCCTCATCTTAGAGGCGGCACTGTTTGAGGAGCAGCCACACGGTCCGGGCAACGGACCGGGTCGAGGGGTACGTTGTGGGGTGGGGTCTTCGGCCGCAGGAAAGGATACTGCCGCGCTGGGCCAGAGCCGCCGTCGTGAACTACCTGTCCGTGACGGGCTGGCTGGGTGCCCATGCCTCGGACGGCTTCGATGCCGTGGCCTTCAGATCTTTTCGCTGACCTTAAGGCCCGCGGGGCGCTCGACATCTGGCGGCTCCGATCTATGCAAGGATACCCCGCCAGAACCATTAGCTGGCGGGGTTTCTTTGCGATCAAAGCGACTGAGGTTGGGCGAACGCGAGTCGCTATTTAGCGACGGCGGTAGTCGGGACGGACGTCCGGAAGAACGTGGTGTAGCCCGGCTTGGACCCCGTCACCTTTACCGTGAGGGTCTTCGCCACGTCCGTTGCGGTGGGTTTATAAGTCGCGGCGTTGGCGCCGGTGATCGCAACGCCGGCCCGGTACCACTGGTACCGGAGCGTGACGGGTGCCGGTCCCCAAACGCCGGAGTTCGCCGTGAGGGTGGACCCCACCTTCGCGGTCCCGGTGACGGTGGGCGTGGCCCTGATCAGTGATCCCTTGACCACCGCAGCTGTGGCAGCGGAGGTTCGGGAGAACGTGGTGTAGCCCGATTTGGACCCGGTGACCTTCACGGTGAGGATTGCGCCAAGATCTTCCGGCACGGGGACGTAAGTGGGGGAGGTGGCGCCGGTGATCGCGACGCCGGACCGGTACCACTGGTACCGGAGCGTGACGGGTGCCGGTCCCCAAACGCCGGAGTTCGCCGTGAGGGTGGACCCCACCTTCGCGGTCCCGGTGACGGTGGGCGTGGCCCTGATCAGTGATCCCTTGACCACCGCAGCCGTGGCAGCGGAGGTTCGGGAGAACGTGGTGTAGCCCGATTTGGACCCGGTGACCTTCACGGTGAGGATTGCGCCAAGATCTTCCGCCACGGGGACGTAAGTGGGGGAGGTGGCGCCCAGGATCGCGACGCCGGACCGGTACCACTGGTACCGGAGCGTGACGGGTGCCGGCCCCCACACACCGGAAGCCGCCGTGAGCGTGGACCCGACGGCGGGAACGCCGGTGATCGTGGGAACTGGGGTGGTGCTGAGTGGGCCGTTGGCTATGGCCGCGGTCGGGGCGGACGTCTTGGAGACCGTGCTGTAGCCGGCCTTGGTGCCGGTCACGGTGACGGTGATGGTCTTTCCGGTATCACCCCCGACAGCGGTGTAGGCGGCGCCGGTCGCCCCGATGATCGCTGAGCCGTTTGCCTTCCACTGGTAGGCCAGGGCGACTGGTGCCGGGCCCCAGATGCCCGGGACGGCGGTGAGGGTCGATCCGACCTTCGCGGTTCCGGTGATCGTGGGAACCGGGGTGGTGCTGAGTGAGCCGTTGGCTATGGCCGCGGTCGGGGCGGACGTCTTGGAGACCGTGCTGTAGCCGGCCTTGGTGCCGGTCACGGTGACGGTGATGGTCTTTCCGGTATCACCCCCGACAGCGGTGTAGGCGGCGCCGGTCGCCCCGATGATCGCTGAGCCGTTTGCCTTCCACTGGTAGGCCAGGGCGACTGGTGCCGGGCCCCAGATGCCCGGGACGGCGGTGAGGGTCGATCCGACCTTCGCGGTTCCG